>NZ_SMKM01000125.1 GCF_004348665.1 Actinomadura sp. GC306
GCCCGCCCCCGGCCCGAGATCGAGCTGGCCGACCTCACCGGCTTCGCGCTCCAGGCCGCCTGCTGGGGCGACCCCGGCGCGAGCGGCCTGGCGCTGCTCGACCCGCCGCCGCCCGCCGCCATGGACGCCGCCCGCACCGTCCTGCGCGCCCTCGGCGCCATCGCGGACGGCGGCGTGACAAGCAGGGGCCGCGCGCTCGCCCGGATCGGGCTGCACCCGCGCCTGGCCCGCGCCCTGGTCGACGGCGCCCCGGAGGTCGGCGCCCGCGCCGCCGCCGAGGTCGTGGCCCTGCTGTCCGAGCCTCCGCCGCACTCCGCGGGCGACGACCTCACCGCGACCTGGCGCGCCCTCCGCCGTCCGGGCCGGCCCGCCGACGCCCACGCCGCCCGCTGGCGCGACGAGGTCCGCCGCCTCCGCCGGGCGGCGGACGGCGGCGCGGCGGCCTCGGACGGCTGGGCACGGCGCGGTGACGACGCCGTGGCCGGGGTCGTGGTGGCGCTGGCGTTCCCGGAGCGGGTGGCGCGGGCGCGGCGGGGGAGCGGCCACCTGATGGCGTCCGGGACGGGCGCGGAGCTCGCCGCCGGCTCGGCGCTGGCCGGGGCGCGGCCGGAGTGGCTCGCGGTCGCGGCGGCCGACCGGCCGGCCGGGGCGGCGTCGGCGCGGGTCCGCCAGGCGGTGGTGATCGACGAGGACGTCGCGCGGTTCGCCGCGGCGCCGCTGCTGGAGACCGCCGAGGAGACCGCCTGGCGGGACGGGGACGTGGTGGCGCGGCGGGTCGAGCGGCTCGGCGCGATCGAACTCGCCGCGGCGCCGCTGCGGAACCCCGGCCCCGAGCGGGTGCGGGCGGCGCTGCTGGACGGCCTCCGCGCCGAAGGGCTCGGCCTGCTGAACTGGACGGCGGCGGCCACCTCGCTGCGGGAGCGGCTGGCGTTCCTCCGCGAGGCGCTGGGCGACCCGTGGCCGGCGGTGGACGACGCCGCGCTGCTGGACCTCGTCCCGCAATGGCTGGGGTCCGCGCGGCGGCGCGCCGACCTGCGGCGGGTCGACGTGGCGGCGATGCTGCGCGGTCTCCTGGCCTGGGAGGAGGCGAAGCGGCTCGACGAGTACGCGCCCGAGCGGATCGAGGTCCCGTCCGGGTCGCGGATCCGGGTGGACTACTCGGGGGAGCGGCCCGTCCTCGCCGTGAAGCTGCAGGAGCTGTTCGGGTGGGACGCGGCGCCGCGGCTGGCCGGCGGGCGGGTGCCGCTGACCGTGCACCTGCTGTCGCCGGCGGGCCGGCCCGCGGCGGTCACCGCCGACCTGGCGTCGTTCTGGCGCGAGGGTTACAAGGCGGTGCGGGCCGAGTTGCGCGGCCGCTACCCCAAGCACCCCTGGCCCGAGGACCCCGCGCGGGCCGTCCCGACGAAGCGGACCAGGCGGGCTAGCGGGAGCTGATCAGCACCTCGATGCCGTCCAGGACGCGGGCCAGGCCGAACTCGAAGGCGCGGGTCGGTGCGACGGCGGCGCCGTACTCCTGCCCGGCGGCGGTGCCGACGCGGGTGCCGAGCGGGTAGTCGGCCTCGTTGACGAACCGGTCGAGGAACGGGGCACCGGCCGCCCACCACTCCTCGTCGCTGATGCCGCTGCGGCGCTCGGCCTCGGCGGCGTTGACCGAAGTGCGAGCGGCGCTCTCGGCGAACCCGGTGACGAGCGCGACGACCGCGTCCATCTCCAGGTCGGTGAGGCCGAGGCCGTCCACGGCGCGCAGTTCGTACTCGTACTTCTCGATCGTGTTCGGGCCCATCGGGGGGCGTGCCATCGTGATCTGCAGCAGCCACGGGTGCCGGTGGAACAGGGCCCAGTTGTCGCGGGCGATGTGGTCCAGCCGGGCCCGCCAGGAGTCGTGGTCCGGCGGCGTGAGCTCGCCGAACGCGCGGTCCACCATCACGTCGATCAGCTCGGCCTTGCCCGGGACGTAGGTGTAGATCGACATCGGGGCCACGCCCAGCGCGTCGGCGATGCGCCGCATGGACAGGGCGTCCAGCCCCTCGGCGTCGGCCACCTCGATCGCGGTCCGGACGATCTCCTCGGCGGTCAGCTTGGGCTTCGGGCCGCGGCGCGGCGGCTCCCTGACCCCCCAGAGGAGCTCCAGGCTGCGCCGGGGGTCGCCGGCCCCGCTGTACTCGGTCGTCACATCGCCGATCCTCTCAGGGATGAAACTCTGTACTGCGTACGTTATATTGCATCGGGCAGAAATTCCGTATGCCGTACATAGTTTGGAGGGCCCATGACCGGACCACGGTTCGCCGTCGAGGCGGAGGGGCTGCGCAAGCGCTACGGCGGCCCCGGTGCCGGAACGCAGGCCCTGGACGGGCTCGACCTGCGCGTGCCCGCCGGCACCGTGCACGGGCTGCTCGGCCCGAACGGCGCGGGCAAGACGACCGCCGTCCGGGTGCTGACCACTTTGGCCAGGCCGGACGGCGGGACCGCCCGCGTCGCCGGGTACGACGTGGTGCGCGAGGCGGCGCAGGTGCGGCGCCGGATCGGGCTCGTCGGGCAGCACGCGGCGGTCGACGAGGTCCTCGGCGGGCGGCAGAACCTCGTCATGTTCGGCCGCCTCTACCACCTCGGCACCGCGCGGGCCCGCAGCCGGGCCGACGAGCTGCTGGAGCGGTTCCGGCTCACCGACGCCGCCGACCGCCCGGCGGGCGAGTACTCCGGCGGGATGCGCCGCCGGCTCGACCTCGCCGCGTCGATGATCCTCGCGCCGCCGGTGCTGTTCCTGGACGAGCCCACCACCGGCCTCGACCCGCGCGGCCGCACCGAGGTGTGGGACGCGATCCGCACCCTGGTGGACGGCGGGACCACGGTCCTGCTCACCACCCAGTACCTGGAGGAGGCCGACCGGCTCGCCACCGGCATCTCGGTGATCGACCACGGCCGCGTCATCGCCGAGGGCGCGCCCGACCGGCTGAAGGAGCGGCTAGGCGGCGACCGCATCGAGGTCGTCCTGGACGACCCGGGCACGCTGTCCGCCGCCGCCGGGATCGTCGGCCGCGTCGCGTCCGGCGAGGTCGAGGTCGACACGGAGGCGCTGCGCGTCGGCGCGCCGGTGACCGGCCGGGCCGCCGCGCTGACCGAGGCCGTCCGCGCGCTGGACGAGGCGGGCGTCGCGGTCGCCGACATCGGCCTGCGCCGCCCCACCCTGGACGAGGTGTTCCTGCACCTCACCGAGAACGACGCCCGCGAGAGCGGGACCGAGACCGAGAAGGAGGTGCCCGCGTGAGCGTCCAGACCCTGCGCTGGGCCGTCGCGGACGGCCGGACCCTGACCGGCCGCGCCCTGGCCCACTGGGCGCGCCGCCCGGGGGAGGTGGCCGTCGCGCTGCTGTTCCCCGTGATGGTCGTGCTGATGATGGGCTACCTGTTCGGCGGCCAGATGGACGTGCCGGGCGGCGGGAACTACCGGGAGTTCATCGTCCCCGGCATGTTCGCGCTGACGATGGCGTTCGGCGTCGAGACGACGTTCACCGCGATCGCCGGCGACGCCGCCAAGGGAGTGACCGACCGGTTCCGCGCGATGCCGATGGCGCCGTCGGCCGTCGTCGTGGGCCGTGCCGCCGCCGACATGCTGCACTCGGTCGCCGCGCTGGCCGTCATGGCGGTCTGCGGCGTCCTGATCGGCTGGCGGATCCACGACGGGATCGCCGGCGCGCTCGCCGCGTTCGGGCTGCTGCTCCTGCTGCGGTTCTCGCTCGTGTGGATGGGCATCTACCTCGGCCTGATCGCCAAGGGACCGGAGTCGGTCGCGGTCGTGCAGACCCTCGTGTGGCCGATCGGGTTCCTGTCGAGCGCCCTCGTCGCGCCGAGCACGATGCCGGGCTGGCTCGGCGCCGTCGCCGAGTGGAACCCGATGTCGGCGACCGTGACGGCGTGCCGGGAGCTGTTCGGCACCCCCGGGGACGCGGGCACCTCGTGGGCCGCGCAGCACAGCGTGCTGATGGCGGTGGTGTGGCCGCTGGTGATCGCGGCCGTGTTCATCCCGCTGTCGGTGCGCCGCTACCGCGCGATGGGCCGGTAGGGCGTCAGCCGCCGGGCAGCAGGGCGGCGCGGTGGCGGGCCAGCGGCAGCGCCGGGTAGCACTCCTCCGGCAGGTCCGCCCCGCCGGCGAGGGCGGCGCGGAGCCTGCGCCCGACGGCCGCGGGGTCGTAGGGCTGGACGACGCACAGCTCGGCCTGCATCGCCTGCCGCGCCGCCCCCAGCAGCGCCGGGACGTCCCCGACGATCACGAGCTCGGCGGGGACGTCCCCGTGCGACAGCCGCACGGCCAGCGCGTGCAGCCCCGCGGTGCCCGCCTCCGCGTAGCGGAACTCGCAGACGAGGCGGTCGCCGTCGAGCGGGCCCTCCTGGATCAGCCACACCTGGCCGGGGACGACCCGCCCGAGCGCGTCCTCCCAGGCGGCGGCCGGGACGTCGGCGAGCGCGCCGGCGGCGCGTCCGGCCGCCCGGCGCACCTCCGCCGGGCCGATCGCGGCGAGCGCCCGCAGAAAAGCCCGCGCACCCGGCGTCGCCGCCGCCCGCAGGCAGGTGACCAGGTCGCCGAGCGCGGCGCGCCGCCCCTGGGCGTGCGGGGCCGCCGCCTCCAGGCCGCCGAGGCGCGCGGACGTCCACACCTCGGCCTGCAGGGGACCCGGCAGGGCCGGCAGGGCGTCGGCCTCCCGGACGTAGGCCGCGTACACCTCGCGGAGGCCCGGCAGCATCAGCTCCGGGCCGGCGGACGGTCGGGTGGCACTCACCGCTCCACCCTATGAGAACCGCGCCGCCGGCCGGTAAACCCGGCGGCGCCGCTACGCGGGGACGGTGAGCAGCGTGCGGCCCGCACCGATCGTCCGGACCTCGAACCGGGTGATCTCCTCCGGCGTCAGCGCCGTGGCGCCCTGCACCGTCAGGTGCGGCTGCGCGGAGTCGGCGAACCCGTAGCCCTTGGGCGGGACGGACCAGCCGGCGACCGTGTGCGCGGTGCCGCGGGCGTCCACGGCGACCAGCTCGCACTGCAGCGGCCCGCGCACCTTGCTGAGCCGGAGCCCGACGCGGCTGCCCCAGCGCTTGCCGTCCATCGCGACCGTCCCGCTGACGCCGGTGCCGGCGTCCGCGGCCGACACCGTCCGGCCGTCGCGCAGCAGCGCCTCGGTCCCGGTGTCGGGCTGGGCCGGCGCCGCCGCCTGCTCCTCCCGGTCGGCGCCGAGCGTGTACCCGGTGCCGAGCGCCCCGCCGAGCAGGACGACCCCGGCGGCCGCCGCGGCGAGCGCGCGCGCCGTGCGGTGCCGCCGCTCCCGGCGGTTGCGGTGCCGCATCAGGTCGGTGACCACCGCGGGCTCCGGCGGCACCGGCGGCGCGTCCGGCGGTTCGGCGATCGGCCCGATGCCGTCCAGCGTCCGGGCGATCCCGCGCAGCTCGCCGAGCTCCTCGTGGCAGGGCCGGCACATCGCCAGGTGCGCCTCGAAGGCGCGCCGGTCGGGCTCCTCCAGGAGGCCGAGGGCGTAGGCGCCGACGTCGATGTGCAGCATGTCCGCGCTCATGGCGTCACACCCCTCTCCTCCAGGGCGACCCGAAGCGCCCGTAGCGCGTAGTAGACCCGGGACTTGACCGTGCCCACGGGGATGCCGAGATTCCTGGCGGCCTCGTTCACCGAGCGGTCCTTGAAGAAGGTCTCGTTCAGGATCTCGCGGTGGGCCGGGGACAGCGCGAGCAGGGCCTCGGAGACGACGACGGAGCGCAGCAGATCCTCCAACCCGTCGGGGACGCGCATGTTCTCCAGCGGGCCCTCGCCCGCCTCCTGCGGCCTGGCGTTCTTGCGGCGCTGGTCGTCGATGACGATGCGGCGGGCGACCGTCGCCAGCCACGGCAGCAGGGACGCCGCGTTCTCGTCGAGCTGGTGCGCGCTGCGCCACGCGCGGATCATCGTCTCCTGCACCACGTCCTCGGCCCAGTGCCGGTCGCCGCCGGTCAGCCGGAGCACGAACGACAGCAGCGGGCGGCCGTACACCCGGTACAGCTCGGTCACGATCACCTGGTCGTCGACGCCGCCCGCGGGAAGCGACCCGCGGAACCAGCTCCACGGGCCGGCGGGACGTTCTCGGGTGGCCGAGGCGGCCGGTGATCTGTGTGCCATCGGGGGTCTCCGGCTGGTGCGGGGGCGGGGCGACGCGGGGACCGTGCGCCAGGTGTCACGTCGGGAGGCAGTACGGGACCACGGCGGCCGGAGGTTCAATCCGTGACCGATCGGCCGTGGATTTTCCGGTTCATCCCTTACTAGTTCGACACCTTTTCCTTACCTGTGGCGCGCGCCGCCCGCCCGCCGCGTCGTAGGGCCGATGACACCGACGCAGCGGGAGGCGACCGGACCCACCGCGGTGGACCTCCGCCGGGCAACGCTCACTCCACGCTTTTGGAGCGAATGCGGGCATCGGAGCCCATTTGCCCATAGAGGACCGAGGGCGGGATCGGCATGGTGAAGGAGACCGGGACCACGCGGCTCAGCTACCGCCTGCTGCTGGCGGTGGACATCCAGGGGTACAGCAGGCGCGACACTCGCGAGCAGCTCGTCGCGCAGAGCCGGCTGGCGGAGGCGCTCGACCGCGCCGCCCGCGGCGTCGGCCTCGACCGGAGCCGCTGGGACAAGCAGGTCGGCGGGGACGGTGAGCTCGCCACGCTGCCCGAGGGGGTCGACCCCGCGGCCGTCGCCGGCGACTTCGTGATCGGGCTCGCCGCGATGCTGCGGGAGCTCAACGCCGACGGGGGGCGCTTCCCGCTGCGGGTGCGGCTCTCGGTCCACCACGGCACGCTGACGGCCGGGCCGTTCGGGCCCGCCGGCGACGCGCCCATCGTCGTCCAACGGCTGCTGGACGCCGCGCCGCTGCGCCGCCTGCTGACCGACGACAAGGACCGCGACCTCGCCTACGTCGTGTCGGACACCCTGTTCGACGACGTCGTCCGCACCGGGTTCTGCGCGCTGCGGCCGCGGGCGTTCCGGCCCGTCAAGGTCGTCGCGAAGGGCGCGGCCTTCCGCGGCCACATCCTCACCGGCCGCCCGGCCCGCGACGGCGGCGCGGACGGCGCGGACGGCGCGGACGGCGGCACCGGCGGCGAGCGGGGCCCCGGCGCCCGGCTCCTCGACTTCCCCGCGCTGGCGGCCCGCTGAGGCGCCGGCGTGGGGCGGCTTGTGCCGGCGGTGCCCGGCTGACTACCGTTCGGTGATCAGCCACGGGAGAGAGCATGCCGTACGAGATCCAGCTCACCGCCACCTCGACCGCCACGCCCGAGGAACTGTTCCGGCATCTGGCCGTTCCGGAGGCGTGGGGCGCGTGGGGCGGGTTCCCCATCCCCGCGAAGCAGACGCGCAAGGGCGACACGACCACCTACGGGGTCGGGTCGGTCAAGAAGATCTGGCCGGCCAGTGAGCAGACCGTCGCCTACGAGCCGTACTCGCACTTCGCCTACAAGGCGCTGTCGGGCCTGCCCGTCCGCCGCTACCGCTCGGACGTGCGGCTGGAGGCCGCCGGCTCCGGCACCGAGATCCGCTGGAACGCCGTGCTGGAGCCCCTGATCCCCGGCACCGGCCCCCTGACGCGCGCCGTGTTCCGGCTGATACTGAAGAACTTCACCCGCCGCCTGCCGGCCCACACGGAGAACTGCCCCCCGGCCTGCCCCGCCCGCCAGGCCGCCGACATCTAGCGGCCCGCCCGCACAGTCCAGGTCACGTAGCGAGCGCCAGCGAGCGAAGTGGGCCTGGACTGCAATGAACACAGCAGCCTGGAGGCCGCGCGACCCCCCGCGCGGCCTCCAGGTCAGGTGCAGGCCGAGAGCACCCCGCAGTTCCCTCGGCCTGCACGTTCACGGCCCCCCTCGGCACCGTCCTCACACGAGGTCGGGGCCGTAGACCTCCCATAGCTCGCCGGCGAAGAACCGGCCGAACCTCAGCAGGCTGTCCAGGCCGTCCGGGCCGGACGTCCGGAACGTCGTGAGCTGCCGCGCGAAGTCCGTCAGCCGGATGTTCAGCACGCCCGCCCCGACGACCGCGGCGCCGTCCTCCCCGGCCTCGCCGACGTGCCCGTCGAGCAGCCGCACGTAGAGCGTGGAGGTGTCCGGCCAGATCCGCGTCGGCGGGCCGTGCAGGACCGTCTTGGTCCCGCTGAGCGTCAGCGGCCGGCCCGCGCCGTCGGTGTAGTGCAGCCGGTACCGCATCAGGCGCCGGTCGTCCGGGCCGTCCTCGACGAACAGGTTGAACGTGCCCTGCTCGACGGGACGTCGGCCGCCGTGGCCGGTCGCGTCCACCCACCCCTCGGCGCGCGCCTCGTGGGCCGGCTCGGTGAGGAACCGGTCGGCGTCGTCCGCGGTGATCGTCAGGCGGAACGACAGCGGGAGGCGGCCGTCGGACAGCTCGCCGATCCGCGGATCGGTCTCCCCGTAGGTGACGAACCCCTTCATCTCCTCGGTGAACGACAGCGACGTACGGTCCGGCACCACGTCGGACGGTCCCCGTGACCCTCCGTGGCGCCCCGAGACCGGGCCGTACGCCGAGCCGTCGCCCGCCCCGTCAGGCGAGCCGGCTCCCCCGGCCGGCTCGGCCCCCGTGATTGACGGGGCGGTGCCGGCGGAGCCCCCCGCGCTCCGCCGCTCCAGCATCCGCGTGGCCATCCGGTCGGCCAGCGCGGCGATCGTGAGCGAGGGGTTCGGGCCCACCGGCCCCGGCATCGCCGCCCCGTCGGCGATGTAGAGGCCCGGGAACCCGAACACCTCGCCGAAGGCGTCGCAGACGCCTTCGCCCTGGTGAACGCCCATCGGGGCGCCGCCCAGGGGGTGGACGGTGATGATGCGCTTGCGGAACCACATCGGGTTGTCGGCGTACTCCGCGCCGAGGACGTCCGCGATGCGCTGCATGGTCTTGCGGACCCGGGTGAACAGCTCCTCGCTGGTCTCGGCCGACCAGTCCGCGGCGAGCCTGCCGTCGCGCAGGTGCAGCCGCCCGTCGGCGGTGTCGCGGCCCATGCCGAGCAGCGGCAGCGAGCTGACCGTGAGGGCGCCGTCGCCGATCAGGTCGGAGATCTCCTTGGACAGGTTGGTGTCCGGCGCGTCCCGGAACAGGTCGGTGAACCGGTCCCACAGGAACTTCACCGCGCGCTCGAAGTCGCGGCCGATGTCGAAGCCGTCGACGATCCAGTCGGTGAAGCCGGGGTAGCCGCCGTCCTGGATGTAGGCGCCGCGGCCCGCGCCGGGCACGCCGTCCACCTCGTCGGGCAGCCGGATCGCGGTGGTGATGACCGGGCCGCGGCTGGCGTTCAGCGGGCGGACCCGGTTGCGGTCCCTGGCCCGCAGCAGGAACGTCAGCAGGTCGCCGTTGCCGCTGAACCGGGTGCCCAGCGCCTCGCTGAGGCCGGGGAACGCGGCCCGCGACTTCAGCAGCAGGAACGCCGTGCCGTAGGTGCCGGCGCCGAGGACGAGCCGGTCGCAGCCGATCGTCCGGACGGGCGGCCGGCTCCGCTTCGCGGCCGGATCGGGGTGGTGGACGTAGTCGACCTCGTACCCGCCGCCCGGCCGCGGCCGGATCGCCTTGACCTCGTGGGAGGTGCGGATGTCGGCGCCGTGGTGCGCCGCGGCCGACAGGTAGGTGTGGTCGAGGCTGTTCTTGGCGCCGTCGTTGCAGCCGATGTCGCACTCGCCGCACAGCCGGCACGTCCGCCGCGGGACGCCGTGGAGGTTGCCGTACCCCGCGTCGGCGATGGGCAGGCCGACAGCGGGGGTGCCGCCCGGCCGGGCGGCGAAGCTCACCGCCAGCGGCGGCAGCGAGCACTCCAGGCCGAGCTCCGCCGCGGCGTCCTGCATCGCGTGCGCCTTCGGGGTGTCGTCGTACGGCACCTGGTCCAGCGGGTACGGCGTGGCGTCCAGCATCTTCTCGACGGCGTCATAGTGCGGGTCCAGGTCGGCGCGGGAGACCGGCCAGGGCTCGTACCCGCCGCCCGGCAGGGGCCGGTCGTGCACGAACCAGTTCTCGTCCTTGCGCAGCAGCACGTTGGCGTAGATGAGGGAGCCGCCGCCGAGGCCCGAGGCCACGACCGAGTCGCAGCCCTTGAAGCTCCACACGTCGAACATCCCGTGCAGGCCGGCGTCGGGGTCCCAGAACGCCCGGCCCATCTGGGCGGGGGAGCGCGGGAAGGAGCCGGGAGGGTAGGGCAGCCCGCGCTCCAGCAGCACGACCTCCCGCCCGGCCTCCGCCAGCCGGTACGCCGCCACCGACCCGCCGAAGCCGGAGCCGACGACGACGGTGTCCACGTGCTCGGTGGCGTGTCCCGCGTGTTCGCGTCCCACGTCAGCCCGCCTTCCGCTTCAGGAAGTCGATGACCTGCGGGAACACCTCGGTGTCGGCGGCCGCGCCCATGAACGGGTCCTGGTGGCCGTAGCCGGGCAGGACCGCCAGCTCGTGCAGGCCGGGCGTGACCGATTCGAGCAGCCGGTGGCAGACGATGTTGGAGTCGGTGAACACGTGGTTGCGGTCTCCGGTGAGGAACAGGATCGGCGTGGTGACCGCCTCGGCACCCGCCAGGTAGTCGTCCGGCAGGTCCGCGTGGGCGGGGTCGCGCCGGTCGTACTTCACGGCGCGCCCGGCCTGCACCATCGCGTGGACGTGCCGGTAGTAGTGGACGTTGCACGCCCCGAAGAGGTCGGGGAGGCGGCCGTGGGTGACCGGCGACATCTTGTCGTGGGAGAAGATCGGTTTCCCGCCGCCCCACATGAAGCCGAGCATGTGGCACGCGGGCTCGTCGCAGGAGCGGTGGAACGGCGCGACCGCCTTGGCGAGCATCCAGCCGCGGGTCAGCACGGGCGCATGGCCGAAGCGCGGGTCGATCTGGCACGGGCCGAGGACGTACTCCATCAGCGGCGGCCCGTACCGCAGCTTCAGCTTCGACCAGGCCGGGGTCCGCGGGGTCAGCGCGACGCTGTTGCAGGTCAGGCTGGCGATGCCGGTGACCGTCCCGGCGAACAGCGCCATCGCGAACGACACCGAGCCCAGGCAGTGCGCGATGACGTGGACCCGCCGGTCCCCGATGTGGCGGCGCAACTCGTCCAGCGCGGCCGGGTGGTCGTGCAGCGCGACGTCGTCGAGGTCGTGGCGGTGGGTCTCGCTGTTGTAGGGGAAGCGCCCGCTCATCCGGAAGTCCAGCGTCCACACGTCGCCGAACCCGGCGTCGTGCAGGAAGGTCACCAGGTTGGTGTGCTCCGGCATGATGTACATGTCGCTGGACGTCGTCAGCCCGTGCACCAGCAGGACGACGTCGTCGGACGGGGCGCGGCGGAAGCGGGTCAGGTTCAGGCCGAGCCCGTCGGCGGTGGCGAAGGGGTGGTCGGACACCTCCGCGCCGGCGACGCCCGCGCGGCTGAAACGCGCGATCCGCTGCTCGTCCATGTCGATCCCTCCGCTTCTGACGCCCCAACCTTGCCAAACGCGCACATCGGCGCGGCATCGTGGAGAACCCGTACTTACGTGCGTGACCGGACCCGCGGCACCTACGGGGCCGACGTGAACTTTGAGGCGCGGTCAGCCCGTCCGGTTCACTCCGTCCGGTTCACTCAGGGCGGTTCATGGCGGTCGCGACCCCGACCCGGGACGAGACGCCGATCTTGGCGAACACGCGGGACAGGTGGGTCTCGACCGTCCGGACGCTGAGGTAGAGCCGCTCGGCGATCTGCTGGTTGCCGAGGCCCTCGGCGACGAGCAGGGCGATCTCGTGCTCGCGCGGCGACAGCCCGAACGGCGGCTTCTCCGTGTCGCCCTTGCCCGGGGCGCCGGGCCGGCCGGGGACCGCGACGCGGACGCCGAGGCGCCGCTGCTCGCGGGCGGCCTGGGCGTGCAGCCCCCGCATCCCGCACGCCTCGAAGGTGTCCGCCGCCGCGCGCAGCCGCTCGCGGGCCGCCGACCGGTCGCCGGCGGCGGCGTGCGCGATCCCGGCGGCCAGCTCGGCGCGGCCCGCCTCGGGCCGGCGCCCCGCCTTGGCCAGCAGGCCGGCGGCCTCGCAGGCCAGCGCCGCCGCCCCCGCGGGGTCGGCGGCGCGGACGGCGTGCGCGCGGGCGAGCCGGGCCAGCCCCACGTCGCCGGTCAGCGCCGGGTTGGCGATCGCCTCGGCGATCTCGGCCCAGTTCGCGGCGTCGGCGTGGTCGCCCTGAGCCGCGCGGACGGACGCGAGCGTCTCGGCGCAGATCACCAGGGTGCCGAAGTCCAGGCCCTGGGTGCCGTCGCCGCACGCGGCGACCAGCGCCTCGGCGCCCTCGTCGGACCGCCCGGCGCCGATGATGGCCAGCGCGCGGGCGACGTGCGCCATGTGCGTCCACCACTCGCCCGAGCCGGTGTCGTTGGCGACGGCCTCGTCCCCGGCCTGCAGCGCGCGGTCGTGGTCGCCCATCCACGACGCGGTGAGGCACTGCTGGATCAGCCCGTAGGCCAGCACCTCCGGCGAGCGCAGGTCGCGGCCGACGGCGGTGGCCTCGTCGGCGACGGCGGCGGCCTCCGCCATCCGGCCCAGGACCGCCAGCACCCGCGACTGCCCGGCGAGGATGTAGCCCAGGATGAACGTCTGGCCCGTCGCCCGGGATATCGACACCAGCCGTTCGGCGTGCCGCACCGCGCTGTCGTACATGCCGAGGAACGTCTCGGCGAACACCAGCCAGGCGAAGCAGTCCAGGCAGTCGGCGAAGTCGCGGTCGGACGCGGCGGAGAACAGCCGGTCGGCCTGCCGCGCGTAGCCGATCGCCTCCTCGACCTCGCCGCGCCCGTAGGCCACCATCGGCCGCATCGACGCCACGGCGGCCCGCAGCCCCGGGCCCCACTCGGGGGCGCTCTCGGGGATGCTGTCCAGGACGGCGTGGGACCCGCGGGTGTCGATCCGCTGGATCCGGTCGGCGACCAGGCGGATCCGCAGCAGCACCGCCTCGGGGGTCTGCCGGTCGGTGATGCGGCGCAGCTCGTCCAGCACCAGCGCCCGCGCCTCGTGGATCCGGCCGAGCTGGCGCTCCATCACCGCGCACAGGTGCACCGTCCGGGCGCGCCGGACGGTGTCGCCGGCGGGCAGCAGCCCCAGCAGCGTGCGGGCGGTCTCCCGGCCCTGCTCGGCGTGCCCGCTGACCGCCTGGACGTGCGCGAGCTCGACCAGCAGCTCGATCCGGTCGGGATGCGCGCCGCCCGCGCCGGGCTGGGCGGTGTCCGGATCGGCGGTGTCCGGCATCAGCGCCAGCGCCGCCTCCAGCCAGTACGCGGCGGTCGCGGGCGCCTGGAGCGCGACGGCCCGGGCCGCCTCGACCAGCGTCCCGATGGCGGCCCGGTCGCCGAACCGCGCCGACCGCACCACGTGGTGGGCGCGGACGGACGCGGGCGCGCCCAGCTCGGCCAGCCGCGCCGCGACCCGGGAGTGCGCGGCGAGCCGCCAGCCCGCCGCGGTCGAGGCGTAGGCGACGTGCCGCACCAGCGGGTGCCGGAACCGGAACCGCCCGCTCGGGGTGGGGCGCACCACGTCGTGGGCGGTCAGCGCGTCCAGCGCCGCCAGCGCGGCGTCCTGCTCCAGCTCCGCCGCGACCGCGGCCAGCGTGTGCTCGAACTCGTCGGCGGCCACCGCCGCGCCCCGCGCGATGAGCAGCGCCTCGGGCGGCAGTGCGCTCAGCTCCACCTGGAGGGCGGCCCGGACGGCGGGCGGCACCTCGGTCAGGTTCGCGACGCCGTCCGCCCAGCCTCCGGGCTCCGCGCCGCCCTGGCCGGAGGGGACGGTCCCGTCGCCCATCTTGGACAGGGCCTCCAGGTAGAACGGGTTGCCGCGGCTGGCCTTGAACAGCGACTCGCACCGCGACCGGCTCACGCCCGGCCCGAGGAACTCGGCCACCTCGCTCTGGGTGAGCGGGTCGGCGGTGATCCGCACGCCCTGCGGCCCGGCCGCGTCCACCAGCGCCG
This sequence comes from Actinomadura sp. GC306, assembly GCF_004348665.1. Lineage (GTDB taxonomy): Bacteria > Actinomycetota > Actinomycetes > Streptosporangiales > Streptosporangiaceae > Spirillospora. The sequence continues at coordinate 13,969 of NZ_SMKM01000125.1, forward strand.
CCAGCCGCGGCGACGCCTGCGCCGGCCGGTAGGCGACCGCCACCAGCACCCGCGCGCGCGGCGGATGGCGGACGAGGTGGTCCAGCAGCTCGATCGTCGCGTCGTCGGCCCAGTGCAGGTCGTCCAGGATCAGGACGAGGCCGTCCGGCTCGGCGAGGTGCTCCAGCAGGTGCCGGACGGTGCGGTGCAGCTGGTACCGGGCCACCCGGGACTCGGGGGAGGCGGCGCCCCCGGTGAGCGAGGCCGGGTCGGCGGGGTCGCACAGCGCGGGGAAGACCGTCCCGAGCAGGCGCAGCACGCCCGGGGGGAGGTCCGGGGCGTGCTCTTCGAGGCGGTCGTCGAGGGCGTCGACCACGGCGGCGAACGGCATCTCCTGCTCGAACTCGGCGGCGCGGCCGGCGACGAACGGCAGGTTGCGCGCGTTCGCGGCGTCCGCGAGCTCGTTCAGCAGCCGCGTCTTGCCCGCGCCGGGCTCGCCGACCAGCGCCAGGAAGCCGTGGCCCCGCTCGGCGGCGTCGAGGACGCGGCCGATCTCCTGCAGTGCCTTCCGCCGCCCGACCAGCGGTGTGCTGCCGGGTGCGTCCCCGGCATCGCGGGCCGCACGACCCTCCATGTCAACACCCCAACAGCGACAGGCGGCCGATACGCCGTGATCATGGTTACGTTGCGGTTCCTGAGATCTGGCGTGGTTCACCTTATCGGGTGGAACGTCAATAAGGTGGGGCAACGGCGCAGCCAGCGCGTCGTCCCACGGACCGGCCTCCTCCGCGACCTTCTCTTCCGGCCTTCGACGTCCCCTGCCATGAACCGTCGCGGGGCGTCCCGTGTCAACCTCGGGAAGGCAACCCTCCCGCCGCCGTGACATCTTCCTGGTCACCGGACGACCAGGACCTCCAGCGTGCGGGGCCCGTGCACGCCCTCCACCCGGGACAGTTCGATGTCGCTCGTCGCCGACGGGCCGGACACGAACGTCAGCGGTCGGCGCGGGTCGAGCCGGGCGAGGGCCTCGGGCACGTCCGGCGCGACCTGCTCGGCCAGCACGACGATCAGGTGGTGGTCGGGGACGAGCGACAGCGCGCGGCGGCCCTGCGCGGCGCCGTGATCGAGGACGATCGTGCCGGTCTCGGCGATCGCGGCGGCGCAGCCGGTGACCGCGCCCGCCAGCCCGTCCAGCGACGCGGTGTCCGGGTCGCGGACGACCGGGGCGGTGGCCGCGGCGAGCCACCCGGCGGGCAGGTCGCCCGGGACGCCGAAGGCTCCGGGCCGGGCCGCGAGCCGTTCCGCGACCGTCCCCGGCAGCTCGGCCGGGGAGACCCGCAGCACCGTCGCGCGGTAGTCGGCGACCCGCTCGGCGAACAGGTCGAGGACGCCCTCGCCGTGGTGGCGGCGCAGGTAGCCGCGCTCGATCCGGTCGTAGGCGGCGGCGACCTTGGCGGCGGGGCGGGCGGGCGTGATCCCGTCGATCCGGCGGAGGATCTCCTCGCGGGCGTTCACCGCTCGTCCCCCTTCCGGCCGCCGTCCGTGCGCGCCCACCAGGCGCGGAACGACTCGGGCGGCGGCGCGGGCGCGTCGCGCGTCTCGGTCCAGGCGTGCAGCGGGCCGGGCAGCCGCCGGATCCGGCCGCGGCGCGCCACGACGCGGCGGCTCGCGGACGCCGCGCGCTGCGCGAGCGCGAGCCGGGTGGGGGAGCGCAGCGTCCACCCGGCCGCCGCCATCGCGACCCGTTCGACTGGGTGGCGGGGGCCCTGCTCGACGGCGCGGGCGCGCAGGTGGACGAGCACCTCCGGGATGTCGATCGCGACCGGGCACGCGTCGAAGCACGCCCCGCACAGCGACGAGGCGTAGGGCAGCGAGGCGTCCACGTCCGACCCGATGCCGCGGATCTGCGGCGACAGGATCGCGCCGATCGGCCCCGGGTACGGCGACCCGTAGGCGTGGCCGCCCGCGCGGCGGTAGACCGGGCACACGTTCAGGCAGGCCGAGCAGCGGATGCAGCGCAGCGCCTGCCGGCCCACCTCGTCGGCGAGCGTGTCGGTGCGGCCGTTGTCCAGCAGGACGAGGTGGAAGTCGCGCGGGCCGTCGCCGGGGGAGACGCCCGTCCAGGCGGAGGTGTAGGGGTTCATCCGCTCGGCCGTGGACGAGCGGGGCAGCAGTTGCAGGAACACCTCCAGGTCCCGCCAGCTCGGGACGATCTTCTCCACGCCCATCACCGAGATCAGCGTCTCGGGGAGCGTCAGGCACATCCGCCCGTTGCCCTCCGACTCCAGCACCACGAGGGTGCCGGTGTCGGCGACGGCGAAGTTCACCCCCGACACCGCGACCTTCGCCGACAGGAACTTGGCGCGCAGATGGCGGCGGGACGCCTCGGCCAGCTCGGCGGGGGAGTCGGTCAGCCCTTCGGGCGCGTCGTCCATCGCCCGCAGGAAGATGTCGCGGATGTCGGCCCGGTTGCGGTGGATGGCGGGGACGAGGATGTGCGACGGGCGGTCGTCCCCGAGCTGCACGATCAGCTCGGCGAGGTCGGTCTCGTAGGCGGTCACGCCCTCCTCGGCCAGGAACTCGTTGAGGCCGATCTCCTGCGTGGCCATCGACTTGACCTTGACGACCTCGGTCTCGCCGGTCGCCTTCACGAGGTCCGCGACGATCCGGTTGGCCTCGGCGGCGTCGCGCGCCCAGTGCACGGTCCCGCCCGCCTCGGTGACCCGCTCCTCCAGGAGGCGCAGGTAGTGCCCGAGGTTCGCCAGGACGTGGTCCTTGATCTGCTTGCCCGCCTCGCGCAGCTCGGCCCAGTCGGCCAGCTCCGCGACCGCCGACTCCCGCCGCGCCCGGATCGTGGTGGTCGCGTGCGCGAGGTTGGCCCGCAGCCGCGGGTCGGCCACCGCGCCGCGCGCCGCGTCGGGGAAGGACGGCATCCCGAGGTAGGTCGGCATCGCCTCGCTCACCGGGGAGCCTCCCGCGTGGAGGCGAGGATCTCCGCGAGGTGGACGGTCCGCACCCCGGCGCGGGTGCGGGTGAGCGCGCCGCCGATGTGCATCAGGCACGAGTTGTCGGCGGCGCAGAGCGCCCGCGCCCCGGTCGCCCGGACGGCGGCGACCTTGTCCGCGCACATCGCGGCCGACACCTCGGGGTTCTTCAGCGCGAACGTCCCGCCGAACCCGCAGCACTCGCCGGCGTCCGGCAGGTCGGCCAGCTCGATGCCGCGGACCTCGCGCAGCAGCCGCAGCGGGCGGTCGCCGACGCGCAGCATCCGCAGCGAGTGGCACGTCGGGTGGTAGGTGACGCGGTGCGGGAAGTACGCGCCGACGTCGGTGACGCCCAGCACGTCCACGAGGAACTCCGACAGCTCGTAGACGCGGGACGCTGCCCCGGCCGCCCCCGGCACGAGCCGCGGATGCCAGTCGCGGATCATCGCGGCGCACGACGCGGACGGCGTGACGACGGCGTCGTACGGCTCGAACGTCTCCGCGAACCCCTTCACGAGGGGGAGGGCCTGCCGCCGGTACCCGGTGTTGAGGTGCATCTGCCCGCAGCACGTCTGCCCCGCCGGGAACTCGGCGTCGTGGCCGAGCCGCCGCAGCAAGCGCACCATCGCCTTGCCCGTATCCGGGTACAGGGTGTCGTTCACGCAGGTGAGGAACAGCGCGACCTTCATGCTCCCCCTCCCGCGGCGGACGGCCCGCC
>NZ_SMKM01000126.1 GCF_004348665.1 Actinomadura sp. GC306
GGACGTTCTGCGTTGCCAGGTGGTCTATCAGCAGGCGGCCTACGTTTTTTATGTGGGTGGTCATGGCCTGGCGGGCGGCGGTGGGGTTGCGGGTGCGGAGGGCCGTCAGGACGGCGGCGTGGTCGTGAGCCGATGCCTCCGCCCAGCCCTCCACCGTGCCGAAGAAGCCGAGCGGCACGTAGTGGACGGTCAGGCTCAGCAGGGACGCCATGCGGGACGAGCCCGACGAGCGGTTGATCGTCCGGTGGAACTCGTGGTTGAGGCGGTCGACCTGCTCGGCGTCGTGGGCGCGGGCGGCCTGCTCCAGGCGGGCCTGCAGGAGGCCGAGGCGGTCGATCTCGGTGTCGTCCAGCGCCTCCGCGGCGCGGGCGGCGAGTTCGCCGGCGATGTAGGACTGCACGTCGAACAGGTCGGTGACGTCCCGCGCGGTGAGCGGCAGCACCCGGAAACCGCGGCGCGGCTCCCAGCGGACGGCGCCCTCGCTGTGCAGGATCATCAGCGCCTCCCGGACGGGGGTCGCGCTGATGCCCAGCTCGGCGGCGAGGTGCTCGGTCCGGACGTAGTCCGGGGCACGCAGCTCGCCGATCATGATGGCCTCGCGGACATGGGTGGCGACCATCTCGCTGAGCTGGTGCCTGCCCCCCAGCACGGGCATGGTCTCCCCCGCTCTGTCTGCCGGAAAGACGTGAGCATATCGTCGGAGGCACCTCGCCGCCCGCCCGTGCGCCACATGGCATATTCTATAGAATCCGCCAACCGAGGAGCCGCTGTGCGCGACCGAGACGCCCTCTACATCGACGGAGCGTGGACCAGCCCGCTGGGCACCGGGGTCATATCCGTCGAGAACCCCGCGACCGAGGAGACCCTCGCCACCGTCCCGGAGGGAACCGCCGAGGACGTCGACCGCGCCGTCAAGGCCGCGCGGGCCGCGTTCCCGGCCTGGGCCGCGACGTCGTGGAAGGAGCGTTCGGAGTACCTGCGCCGCCTCCACGAGGCGCTGGCGGGCCGGCAGGAGGCCATCGCGCGGACGATCGCGAGCGAGGTCGGCACGCCGCTGCGCATCGCGAGCCGCATCCAGGCGGGGCTGCCGCTGGCGGTCGTCGCCGGGTACGCCGAGCTGATCGCCGACGGGGTCCCGGACGAGCGGGTCGGCAACTCGCTGGTGGTCCGCGAGCCGGCCGGCGTCGTCGCCGCGATCACGCCGTGGAACTACCCGCTGCACCAGATCACCGCCAAGCTCGCCCCCGCGCTCGCCGCCGGCTGCACGATCGTGATCAAGCCGAGCGAGGTCGCGCCGCTGGTCGCCTACGAGCTGATGGACGCCGTCCACGAGGCCGGGCTGCCCGCGGGCGTCGTCAACCTCGTCCCCGGGTACGGCCCGGTCGTCGGCGAGGCCATGGCCACCCACCCCGAGGTCGACATGGTGTCGTTCACCGGGTCGGTGCGGGCGGGTTCCCGGGTCGCCGAGCTGGCCGCGCGCACGGTGAAGAAGGTGTCGCTGGAGCTGGGCGGCAAGTCCGCCAACGTCATCCTGGAGGACGCCGACCTCAAGACCGCGGTGAAGGTCGGGGTCTCCAACGCGTTCCTCAACGGCGGCCAGACCTGCACGGCCTGGACGCGGATGCTCGTCCACCAGGACCACTACGAGCAGGCCCTCGACCTGGCCAAGGGCTTCGCGGACGGCTTCACGCCGGGGGACCCGCTCGACCCGTCCACCAAGCTGGGCCCGCTGGTGTCGAAGGCGCAGCTCGACCGGGTGCGGGGCTACATCGACACCGGCGTCTCCGAGGGGGCGCGTGTCGTCACCGGCGGGACGGCCGTGCCGGACGGTTTCGACCGCGGCCACTACATCGCGGCGACCGTGCTCGGCGACGTCGACCAGGACGCGACCGTCGCGCAGGAGGAGATCTTCGGCCCGGTGCTGTCGGTCATCCCGTTCCGGAACGAGGACGAGGCGCTCCAGATCGCGAACAACTCCCGCTACGGGCTCGCGGGGGGTGTGTGGGCCGCCGACCAGGACCGGGCCATCGCGTTCGCACGCCAGGTGAGGACCGGGTCGATCGACGTCAACGGCGGCGCGTTCAACCCGATGGCGCCGTTCGGCGGCTACAAGCAGTCCGGCATCGGACGCGAGATGGGCCGGTTCGGCCTCGAAGAGTTCACCGAGCTCAAGGCAATTCAGCTCTGACACCCCCAGCCGAGGAGAAGAACCGCATGGTCAAGGCCGTCGTCGCGACAGGGCCGGACGTTCCGCCGCAGGTCCGCGACATCGAACTGCCCCCGGTCGGCCCCGGGGACGTCCGGGTCCGGGTGGCGGCGGCGGGGGTGTGCCACTCCGACCTGTCGATGATCAACGGGACGCTGGCGCCGAAGTTCCCGCTCGTCCTCGGGCACGAGGCCGCGGGCACGGTCGCCGAGGTGGGCGCGGACGTGACGAAGGTGCGGCCCGGTGACCGCGTCGTGCTGAACTGGGCCGCGGCCTGCGGCGAGTGCTGGTTCTGCGGGCAGGGCGAGCCGTGGCTGTGCAGCGCGGTCGAGGGCGCCGTGAGCCCCGCGTCCGGCGCGACCCTGGACGGCGGCGAGCTCTACGCGTGCATGGGCGTCGGCGGGTTCGCCGAGGAGCTCGTCGCGCCGGAGCGCGCGGTGGTGCCGCTGCCCGCGTCCGCTCCGCTCGACCTCGGCGCGCTGCTCGGGTGCGCCGTCCTGACGGGGATCGGCGCCGTGCGCAACACCGCGCAGGTGCGCGAGGGGCAGTCGGTGCTCGTCATCGGCCTCGGCGGAATCGGTCTGTCGACCGTCATGGGGGCGCGGCTGGCCGGTGCCGGGACCATCATCGCCGTGGACCGCGGCACCGAGAAGGAGGAGCTGGCCAAGGCGGCGGGCGCGACGCACTACCTCGAAGCGGACCCCAAGCTCGCCAAGCAGGTCCGGGCCCTGACGGAGGGACGCGGCGCCGACCACGCCTTCGAGTGCGTGGGCAAGGCCGACCTGATCCGGACGGCGTGGCAGTCGGTGCGCCGCGGCGGGCAGTGCACGGTCGTGGGCGTCGGAGCCCGCGACGACGCGACGAGCTTCAACGCCTTGGAGCTGTTCCACTTCAACCGGAGCCTGACCAGCTCGGTCTACGGCTCGTCCGACCCCGACCGGGACGTCCCGGTGCTCGCCCGCGAGATCGAGGCCGGGCGGCTCGACCTGTCCACCCTGGTCACCCACCGCATCGGCCTGGACGGCGTCGCCGACGCGTTCGACCGGATGCGGGCAGGGCAAGGGGCGCGATCCCTCATTGAGATCGCCGGATGAGCGGAGAGGTCCCGGGGGTGCTGCCGCTCGCCGGGATGCGGGTGGTCGAGCTGTCCAGCTTCGTCGCCGTGCCGCTGGGCGGGATGACCCTCGCCCAGCTCGGCGCGGACGTGATCCGCGTGGACCAGATCGGCGGCGGCCCCGACATCGACCGGCGCCCGCTCGCCCCGTCCGGCCGGAGCCTGTACTGGGCCGGGCTGAACAAGGGCAAGCGCTCCGTCACGGCCGACCTGCGCTCTGCCGAAGGCCGCGGGCTGGTCGCGGACCTGGTCGCCGCGAGCGGCGTCGTGCTGACCAACGCGCCGCCGCGCGACGGCCTCACCTACGAGGCGCTGCGGGAGCGGCGTCCCGACCTGATCCACGTGCGGCTCCAGGGCCGCCGGGACGGGGGCAACGCCGTCGACTACACGGTGAACGCCGCCCTCGGCTTCCCCTACGTCACGGGCCCGTCCGACCAGGGCACCCCGGTCAACCACGCGCTCCCGGCCTGGGACGTCGCGTGCGGCCTCTACCTGGCGGTCGGGCTGCTGGCGGCCGAGCGGCACCGGCTGCGCACGGGCGAGGGGCAGCGGATCCGCGTCGCGCTGCAGGACGTCGCGCTCGCCACGGCGGGCAACCTCGGCTACCTCACCGAGGCGCAGCTCGGCGGGGTCCGCCCGCGGCTCGGCAACGCCCTCTACGGCGACTTCGGCCGCGACTTCGCCACCGCCGACGGACGTGTCATGGTCGTCGCCCTCACCGTCCGCCATTGGCGCGACCTCGTGGACGCCACCGGGTTCGGCGAGGTGACCGCGGCCCTGGAGCGCGCCCTCGGCGCCGACTTCCGCGGGGCGGGGGACCGGTACGCCTACCGCGAGACGCTCGCCGGCGTCCTCGCCCCCTGGTTCGCGTCCCGCACCTGCGCGGAGGTCGAGGAGGCGCTGAAGGGCACGTCCGTCCTGTGGTCGCGCTACCGCGACTTCACGGAGGTCGCCGCCGGCCTGGACGCCGAGCCCCTCATGGGCGAACTGGACCAGCCCGGCATCGGCCCGCATCTCGCCCCGGGCTCCCCGCTCCGCCTGGGTGAGGCACCGGCACCGCCCGCCCTGGCCCCGGAGCTCGGCCAGCACACCGGTGAGGTCCTCCGGGACGTCCTGTCCCTGCCGCCGGAGGAGGCGGACGCCCTCCGCGCCCGCCGCATCGCCGGAGAGCCGTGATCGCCCCGACGGCGCCCGCACGCTAGCGTCCCGCTGACTCGCGCGGCCCGCCGCTGCCGCGGTCGCGGTCGCCGGGCCCGTAGTCGCCGTGTCCGGGTGTGTGACCGCTTGTGGCTTCCGACCCCCTCACGATGGGTTCGCCGCCCTGTGACATTGTTAGACAGGCGAACTAAGAGGAGGGGCACGGTGGCGGGGCGCGAGGGTCGGGGACTGGTGCCGCTGCTGGCCTTCCTCGGCGTGATGGCCTATTCGCTGTCCATGGCCGTGGTGACGCCCGCGCTCCCGCAGATCCAGGACGGCCTGGACACGACGCCCACGGGCGCCGCGTGGGCGCTCACCGCCATGACGCTGTCCGCGGCCGTGGCCACGCCGGTGATCGGCCGCCTGGGGGACCTGTACGGCCCGCGCCGCGTCCTGCTGGTCGTCCTCGCCATCGCCACCGCCGGGACGGTGGTCGCCGCCCTCGCGTGGACGGTGCCGGTCATGCTGGCAGGGCGCGCGCTGAGCGGCATCGGCAGCGGCGTCTTTCCGCTCGCCTACACGATCATCAGGGACGTCATCCCGCCCGCCAGGAGGGCGTCGGCCGTCGGGCTCATGTCGTCCATGCTGGGGCTCGGCGGGGCCGTCTCCTGGTGCATCGCGGGGCCGATCATCGACCTGCTGGGGTGGCGGTGGCTGCTCTGGGTGCCGGTGGCCGGCCTGCTGCCCGGCCTCGCCCTCGCGTGGTGGATCGTTCCACGCTCCGGGCGCCGGGAGGGCGCCCGCGTCGACTGGTGGGGCGCCGTCCTGTTCGCGGCCTGGCTGGTGGCCGCGCTGACGGCCGTCGGCGAAGGCACGAACTGGGGCTGGACGTCCCCGGGCGTCCTCGGGCTGCTCGCGGTGTCGCTGGTGACGGCCTGCGCCTGGCTGTGGGTGGAGGGACGCGTCCGCGAACCGCTGATCGACCTGAAGCTGATGCGGATCCGCGGCGTCTGGACGGCGAACGCGGCGTCCCTGCTGGCGGGCTACTCGCTGATGGCGGGCGGGCTCCTGTTCCCCCTGCTCGTCCAGCTCCCGGCGGACACCGGCCACGGGTTCGGCGGGACGGCGACCCAGGCGGCGCTGCTGCAGCTGCCGGCCAGCATCGGCATGACGGTCGCGGGGCTGACGGCCGGCATGCTGGACCGGCGGATCGGGTCCCGCATGGTCCTGTTCGCCGGGGCGCTGATGACGGCTCTCGGCTACGGGTACGTGGCCGTCCAGCACGACGCCATGTGGCAGCTCTACGCCGGGAGCATGGCCCGCGGCATCGGCCTGGGCCTCGCCTACGCCGCCGTCGCCAACCTCGTCGTCGCCGCCGTCCCCGCGAGCGAGACGGGCGTGGCCACCGGCGTCAACACCCTCATCCGGACGGTCGGCGCCTCGCTCGGGCCGCAGATCAGCGCGGTCATCCTCGTGATGGTCCCCGGCGACGGCGGCTACAGCGCGGGCTTCGCGGTGAGCGCCGCGGTCATGGTCGTGGTGATCCCGCTCGCGCTGCTCATCCCGCGCCGGGGCCGACGCCGGCGGGACGGGCGAGGCGGCGGCGTCCGGGCCCTCGAACCGGTGTCGGTGCCCGCGGCGGGCGGACGGCACTGACCCTCCGCAACGCGGCCGCCCCCGGACATGGGACGGGGCCCGGCGCGATGCCGGGCCCCGTCCGCGATCACATGTGGGGGGTCAGAACGACTCGACGGCGCGGCGCGCCTCCGGGTCGAGGACGCCCCAGCCGATGAGCTCCTCGGTCAGCTCCGTCGGTGACTTGTCGTAGATGACCGCGAGTGAACGCAGGTCTTCTTGGCGGATGGACAGGACCTTTCCGTTGTAGTCGCCCCGCTGGCTCTGGATCGTCGCGGCGTATCGGGCGAGAGGACCGGCCTTGTCCTTCGGAAGCTGCTGCAACCGCTCTAGATCGATCACGAGCTTGGGTGTAGGCCCGAGCGGGCTCGGCGCGGCTCCGCCGGGCAGCAACTCGGATACCGGCACGCCGTAGAAATCGGCGAGCTCGGCCAGCTTCTGAACGGTGACGGCGCGGTCGCCCCGCTCGTACGAACCCACGACGACGGCCTTCCAGCGGCCGCGTGACTTCTCCTCCACCCCGTGCAGGGACAGGCCCTGCTGGGTGCGGATGGCGCGCAGGCGCGCGCCGAGAGCCTTAGCGTATTCAGACGGCATGGTGCGGCCCCCAGGCTCACTTTCGTCGTCGTCGGACCCCGGCGGTCGCCGGAGGGGGACAGATATGGTGCGCTTTGCGCCACAGGAGCCTGTCCCCAGGGATGGTTACGGACAGTGACGGTAAAACGGAGAAGGCCCTAGGTCAAGCTGATTGGAAAAAAGCGGTCGAATCCGCCGCAGACGATGCGGACGGTCCGGATCGTCCGCAAGCCGCGCGGGCACGGGCCCGCCCGCCCGGCCGCCCGGCCGGCGACGCGTCCGGCGGCGGCTCGAATGTGACCCCTCTCACCTGCGAAGACGTGGAGCGGTCCGGGTGCCGGGCCGCTCCGGGCCTGCTGCTACCGTGTGCACGACAAGACGTCCTTTAAGACCCGTCCAGTGAGGCGGGAAAGGAGGTTCTGGTGGTGAACGCTGCCTCCAGGCCGGAACGGCCTGCCGGGGCGCGCGTGGCGGACGGTGACCCTCGGCAAAAGGCCGTTCTGGAGGGACCGGACATCAGACGCGCGCTGACCCGGATCGCGCACGAGATCCTTGAGCGGACCAAGGGCGGCCACGACGTCCTGCTGCTCGGCATCCAGACCCGCGGCGTGACGCTGGCCGAGCGGCTGGCGGGCGCGCTGCGCGAGGTCGAGGGGCGCCCGGTGCCCTGGGGCTCGCTCGACGTGACGATGTACCGCGACGACCTGCGGATGCGGCCCGCCCGCGCCCTCGGCCGCACCGAGCTGCCCGCCGAGGGGATCGACGACCGGGTCGTCGTCCTGGTCGACGACGTGCTGTTCTCCGGCCGCACCGTGCGCGCCGCGCTGGACGCCCTGAACGACCTCGGGCGGCCCCGCGCGGTCCAGCTGGCCGTGCTGGTCGACCGCGGGCACCGGGAGCTGCCGATCCGCGCCGACTACGTGGGCAAGAACCTGCCCACGTCGATGCGCGAGACCGTGAAGGTCCTGCTGGACGAGAACGACGGGCACGACGCGGTCCTGCTGGGGCCCGCCCCGCCCGGCCCGACGGGGGGCGCCGAATGAACCGCCATCTGATCTCCGCCGCCGACCTGAGCCGCGACGACGCGCTGCTCGTCCTCGACACCGCCGAGGAGCTCGCCCAGATCGCCGGCCGCTCGATCAAGAAGCTCCCGACGCTGCGCGGCCGCACGGTCGTGAACCTCTTCTTCGAGGACTCCACCCGCACCCGCATCTCCTTCGAGGCGGCCGCCAAGCGGCTGTCGGCGGACGTCATCAACTTCTCCGCGAAGGGATCGAGCGTGTCCAAGGGCGAGAGCCTGAAGGACACCGCCCTCACGCTGGAGGCGATGGGCGCGGACGGCGTCGTCATCCGGCACGGCGCCTCCGGGGCCCCGCACCGGCTGGCGGGCTGGGTGCAGGGCAGCGTGATCAACGCCGGCGACGGCACGCACGAGCACCCGACGCAGGCCCTGCTGGACGCGTTCACGATGCGCCGCCGCCTCGGCGAACTGGCGGGCCGCCGGGTCACGATCGTCGGCGACGTCCTGCACAGCCGGGTGGCACGATCCAACGTCCTGCTGCTCGACACCCTCGGCGCCGATGTCACCGTGGTGGCACCGCCGACGCTGCTGCCGGTCGCGGTCGACACCTGGCCGTGCTCGGTCTCCTACGACCTGGACGGCGTCCTCGCCAAGAGCGACGTCATCATGATGCTGCGCGTCCAGCAGGAGCGGATGAACGCCGCCTACTTCCCGACCGTCCGGGAGTACAGCCGCCGCTACGGCCTGACCGCCGAGCGCATGGCCGAGCTGCCCGACCACGCCATCGTCATGCACCCCGGGCCGATGAACCGCGGCGTCGAGATCGCCGCCGAGGTCGCCGACTCGGTCCGCTCCACCATCGTCGACCAGGTCGCCAACGGCGTCAGCGCCCGCATGGCCGTCCTCTACCTGCTACTCGGCGGCTCCGAGCCCGCCATCGGCCAGGAGGTCACCTCATGATGTTCCTCATCAAGGGCGCCCGGATCCTCGGCGGGGACAGCGCCGACATCCTGGTGCGCGACGGTGTGATCGCGGAGGTGGGGGCCGGGCTGGACGCCGCGGGGGCGCAGGTCGTCGACGCCGCGGGCCTCATCGCGCTGCCGGGCCTCGTCGACCTGCACACGCACCTGCGCGAGCCGGGCCGCGAGGACGCCGAGACCGTCGAGTCCGGGACGAAGGCCGCCGCGATGGGCGGCTACACCGCCGTCCACGCGATGGCCAACACCGAGCCCGTCGCCGACACGGCGGGCGTGGTGGAGCAGGTGTGGCGGCTGGGCCGCGAGGCCGGGTACTGCGACGTCCACCCGGTGGGGGCGGTCACGCGGGGCATCGCGGGCGAGCAGCTCGCGGAGCTGGGCGCGATGGCCGACTCCGCCGCCCGGGTCCGGGTGTTCTCCGACGACGGGCACTGCGTGTCGGACGCGGTCATCATGCGCCGGGCCCTGGAGTACGTGAAGGCGTTCGGCGGAGTCGTCGCCCAGCACGCGCAGGAGCCGCGCCTCACGGAGGGCGCGCAGATGAACGAGGGCGAGATGTCCGCCGCGCTCGGGTTGCGCGGCTGGCCCGCGGTCGCCGAGGAGGCGATCATCGCCCGGGACGTCCTGCTCGCCCAGCACGTCGGGTCGCGGCTGCACGTGTGCCACGTGTCCACGGCGGGCTCGGTGGAGATCCTCCGCTGGGCCAAGAGCAAGGGCTGCCCGGTGACCGCCGAGGTCACCCCGCACCACCTGCTGCTCAACGACTCCCGCGCCGGGACCTACGACCCGATCTTCAAGGTGAACCCGCCGCTGCGCACCGCCGAGGACGTCACGGCGCTGCGGCACGCCCTCGCGGACGGGACGATCGACTGCGTCGCCACCGACCACGCCCCGCACCCGGTCGAGGCCAAGGAGACCGAGTGGGCGGTGGCGGCGATGGGCATGATCGGCCTGGAGACGGCGCTGCCGGTCGTCCAGGAGGCCATGGTCGAGACCGGGCTGCTCGACTGGGCCGGGGTCGCCGAGCGCATGTCCGCGATCCCCGCCCGCATCGGCCGCCTGTCCGGACAGGGCCGGCCGCTGGAGACGGGCTCGCCCGCCAACATCACGCTGTACGACCCGTCGCCCCGCGGCACCGTCGACCCGTCGGCGATGACGTCCAAGAGCCGCAACACCCCGTTCGCGGGGCTGGAACTGCCGGGACGGGTCATCGCCACGTTCCTGCGCGGAAAGCCGACCGTCCTGGAAGGGAAGCTCCAATGACCCCTGCACTGCTCGTCCTGGAAGACGGCAGGGTGTTCCACGGGGCCGCGTACGGCGCCGAGGGCGAGACCTTCGGCGAGATGGTCTTCAACACCGGGATGACCGGTTACCAGGAGACGCTCACCGACCCGTCGTACGCACGCCAGATCGTGGCCATGACGTCACCCCACATCGGCAACACCGGCATCAACGACGAGGACCCCGAGTCAGGGCGGATCCAGGTCGCGGGCTACGTCGTGCGCGAGCCCGCCCGCGTGGCGTCCAACTGGCGCGCCACCGGCTCCCTGGGGTCCGCGCTGCGGGAGCAGGGCGTGGTGGGCATCGCCATCCCCGGCACGCGGGCGCTGACGCGGCACCTGCGCGACAGGGGCGCGATGCGCGCCGGCGTCTTCAGCGGCGCGGCGGCCGAGCCGGGAGTGGAGGCGCTGCTGGAGCGGGTGCGGCAGAGCCCCTCAATGGAGGGCGCCGACCTCGCGCGGGACGTGTCGACCACCGAACCGTACGTCGTCCCGGCCCAGGGCCGGAAGCGCTACACGGTCGCAGCCGTGGACCTCGGCATCAAGGCCATGACGCCGAACCGGCTGGCCCTGCGCGGCTGCGAGGTGCACGTACTCCCGGCGGCCAGCACCACCGAGGAGATCCTCGCCCTGAACCCGGACGGAGTGTTCTTCTCCAACGGTCCCGGCGACCCCTCCGCCGCCGGCTACGCCGTGGACGCGCTCAAAGGCGTCCTGGACGCCGGAACCCCGTTCTTCGGCATCTGCTTCGGCAACCAGATATTCGGCCGTGCGCTCGGCCTCGGGACCTACAAGCTGAGGTTCGGCCACAGGGGCGTCAACCAGCCCGTCCAGGACCGCGCCACCGGCAGGGTCCACATCTCGGCACACAACCACGGGTTCGCGGTGGACGCCCCCAAGGACGGCCCGTTCGACACCCCCTACGGCCCCGCCGAGGTCACCCACGTCAACCTCAACGACGGCTGCGTGGAGGGGCTGAGACTCCTGGAACGTCCGGCGTTCAGCGTGCAGTACCACCCGGAGGCGGCGGCCGGCCCGCACGACGCCTCGGGGCTCTTCGATCATTTCTGCGAGCTGATGGGAGGGTCGGAGTAATGCCGCGCAGGGACGACCTGAAGTCCGTTCTGGTCATCGGCTCCGGGCCGATCGTCATCGGCCAGGCGTGCGAGTTCGACTACTCCGGCACCCAGGCGTGCCGGGTGCTCAAGGCCGAGGGCCTGCGGGTGACGCTGGTCAACAGCAACCCCGCCACGATCATGACCGACCCCGAGTTCGCCGACGCGACCTACGTCGAGCCGATCACCCCCGAGGTCGTCGAGAAGATCATCGCGAAGGAGCGCCCGGACGCGCTGCTGCCCACGCTCGGCGGCCAGACCGCCCTGAACACCGCGATCGCGCTGTACGAGGGCGGCGTCCTCACCAAGTACGGCGTCGAGCTGATCGGCGCCGACGTCGCGGCCATCCAGGCGGGGGAGAACCGGGAGAAGTTCAAGGAGGTCGTCGCCAAGGTCGCGCGCGAGCGGGGCCTGAACGCCGAGTCCGCCCGGTCGCGCATCTGCCACTCCATGGCGGACTGCCTCGCCGCGGCCGGCGAGCTCGGGTACCCGGTCGTCGTGCGGCCGTCGTTCACGATGGGCGGCGCCGGCTCGGGGTTCGCCCACGACGAGGACGACCTGCGCCGCATCGCCGGCGCCGGCCTCGACGCGTCCCCGACCACCGAGGTGCTCCTGGAGGAGTCGATCCTCGGCTGGAAGGAGTACGAGCTGGAGGTCATGCGCGACCGCCACGACAACGTGGTGATCGTGTGCTCGATCGAGAACCTCGACCCGATGGGCGTGCACACCGGCGACTCGATCACGGTCGCGCCCGCGCTGACGCTGACCGACCGCGAGTACCAGAACATGCGGGACGTCGCGATCGCGGTGATCCGCGAGGTCGGCGTCGACACCGGCGGCTGCAACATCCAGTTCGCCGTGCACCCCGGCACCGGCCGGATGATCGTCATCGAGATGAACCCGCGGGTGTCG
This sequence comes from Actinomadura sp. GC306, assembly GCF_004348665.1. GTDB lineage: Bacteria > Actinomycetota > Actinomycetes > Streptosporangiales > Streptosporangiaceae > Spirillospora. The sequence continues at coordinate 11,974 of NZ_SMKM01000126.1, forward strand.
CGGTCGTCGGCGCTCGCGTCCAAGGCCACCGGCTTCCCGATCGCCAAGATCGCGGCGAAGCTGGCGATCGGCTACACGCTGGACGAGATCCCGAACGACATCACCCGGGAGACGCCCGCGTCGTTCGAGCCCACGCTCGACTACGTCGTGGTCAAGGTGCCCCGGTTCGCGTTCGAGAAGTTCCCCGGCGCGGACGGCACCCTCACCACGCACATGAAGTCCGTGGGCGAGGCCATGGCCATCGGGCGCTGCTTCACCGAGGCCCTGCAGAAGGCCCTGCGGTCCCTTGAGCAGAAGGGCTCGTCGTTCAGCTGGGCGGGCGAGCCCGACGCCGCCGCGCTGGTCGAGTCGGCCCGGCGCCCCCACGACGGGCGCCTCAGGGACGTCCAGCGGGCGCTCTGGGCGGGCGCGACCATCGAGGAGCTGTACGAGGCGACCGGCATCGACCCCTGGTTCCTCGACCAGATCGCGGCCGTCAACCAGGTCGCCGAGGAGATCCGCACCGCCGACGACGCGCTGACCAGGGACAAGCTGCTGCGCGCCAAGCGGCACGGGTTCTCCGACGCGCAGATCGGCGAGCTGCGGAACCTCTCCGAGGACGTCGTCAGGGAGGTGCGCCACGCCCTCGGCGTCCGCCCCGTCTACCTCACCGTGGACACCTGCGCGGCCGAGTTCGAGGCGAAGACCCCCTACCTGTACTCGGCCTACGACGAGGAGACCGAGGTGCCGCCGGGCTCCAAGCCCAAGGTGCTGATCCTCGGCAGCGGCCCCAACCGCATCGGCCAGGGCGTCGAGTTCGACTACTCGTGCGTCCACGCGTCGTTCACGTTGGCCGACGCGGGCTACGAGACCGTGATGGTCAACTGCAACCCCGAGACGGTCTCCACCGACTACGACACCTCCGACCGGCTCTACTTCGAGCCCCTCACCCTGGAGGACGTCCTAGAGGTCGTCTACGCCGAGCAGCGGACCGGTGAGGTCGCGGGCGTCATCGTCCAGCTCGGCGGGCAGACGCCCCTGGGGCTCGCCCAGAAGCTCAAGGACGTCGGCGTCCCGATCGTGGGGACCTCCCCGGAGAGCATCCACCTCGCGGAGGAGCGCGGTGCGTTCGGACGCGTCCTGCACAGGGCGGGGCTGCTCGCGCCCAAGCACGGCACGGCCACGTCCTACCAGGAGGCCCTCGAAATCGCCGACGAGATCGGCTATCCGGTCCTCGTGCGTCCCTCGTACGTCCTGGGCGGGCGCGGCATGGAGATCGTGTACGACGACGCGACACTGGAGTCGTACATGGCCCGCGCCACCGAGGCGAGCCCCGAACACCCCGTCCTGGTCGACCGCTTCCTGGACGAGGCCATCGAGATCGACGTGGACGCCCTGTTCGACGGCGAGGAGCTCTACCTCGGCGGCGTCATGGAGCACATCGAGGAGGCCGGCATCCACTCCGGCGACTCGGCGTGCGCGCTGCCGCCCATCACGCTGGGGCACGACGACATCCGCCGCATCCGCGAATCGACGGAGGCGCTCGCGCGCGGCATCGGGGTGCGCGGGCTCATGAACGTGCAGTACGCGCTGTCCGCGGGCGTCCTGTACGTCCTGGAGGCCAACCCCCGCGCGTCCCGCACCGTGCCCTTCGTGTCCAAGGCGACGGCCGTGCCGCTCGCCAAGGCCGCCGCCCGCGTCATGATGGGCGAGACCATCGCCGGGCTGCGCGCCGAGGGGATGCTCCCGGAGACGGGCGACGGCGGGTCCCTGCCGCTGGACGCGCCGATCGCGGTGAAGGAGGCCGTGCTGCCGTTCGACCGGTTCCGCAACGAGAGCGGCCAGGGCGTCGACATCGTCCTCAGCCCGGAGATGCGCTCGACCGGCGAGGTCATGGGCATCGACGAGGTGTTCGGCACCGCCTTCGCCAAATCGCAGCAGGCCGCCTACGGCTCGCTGCCGACCAAGGGCCGCGCCTTCGTGTCCGTGGCGAACCGCGACAAACGGCACATGGTGTTCCCGGTGAAGCGCCTCGCTGACCTGGGCTTTGAGATTCTTGCCACGGAGGGGACCGCCGAGGTCCTGCGCCGCAACGGCGTGCGTGCCAAGATCGTGCGCAAGCACAGCGAGGGTCCGGGACCGTCCGGCGAGCCCACGATCGTGCGGCGCGTCCTGGACGGCGAGGTCGACCTCATCGTCAACACTCCCTTCGGCAGCCCCGGCCAGTCCGGGCCGCGGCTCGACGGGTACGAGATCCGCACCGCGGCGGTGCTGCGGGGCGTACCGTGCGTGACGACCGTGCAGGGGCTCGCGGCGGCCGTGCAGGGCATCGAGGCCGTCGCCGGGGGCCAGGTCGGCGTCCGCTCCCTCCAGGAGCACGCCGAGCGGCTCGGCGGGTCCCGTGGGCGCGTCGGCGGGCCGTCTCCGGACGGTGACGGCAGTATGGCGTCCGGGTGATGGCGTCCGGGTGACAGTGGCCGGGTGACAGTGGCCGGCGCGGGCGGGGCCGGGCGGGACGTGCCGCGCCCCGCCCGCGCCGGCGCACGCGACGGAGGAGAGGGAGACGGGTGTCCGACACACCGGTGCAGACGTCGGGGACGGTTCTGACGGTCCGCCAGGTGCAGGACTACCACGCCCTGACCCTGGTGGCCCCGGCCATCGCCGAGCGGTTCCGGCCCGGCCAGTTCCTGGCCCTCGCCGTCGGCGGCGAGCACACCTCCCGGCTGATCCGCCGCTGCTTCGGCGTGCACGAGGTCAAGTCCGACTACGGCGGCACCGTCGAGCTCGTGTTCGCCGACACCGAGCCCGGCACCGCCTGGCTCGCCGGGCGCCGCTCCCGCGACCAGATCGACATCGTCGGGCCGCTCGGCCGCCCGTTCCGGCTGCCCCGCGACCCGGTGAGCTGCCTGCTCGTCGGCGGCGGGCCCGGCGCCGCCGCCGTGTTCGCCCTCGCCGACGCGCTGCTGCGCCGCGGGTGCCAGGTGCACTTCGTGCTCGGCGGCCCGTCCGCCCGGCAGGTGTTCGGCTCCCGCATGGCGCAGCGCATCGGCGACAGCTCCACCGTCGCCACCGAGGACGGGTCGATGGGGGAGGCCGGCACCGTCCGCGACGTCCTGCCGCGCGTCATCGAGGAGACCGGCGCCGACGTCGTCTACGGCTGCGGCCCCACCGACCTGCTGCGCTCGGTCACCCAGGTCGCCGGCGACTTCGGCCTGCCCTCGCAGGTGTCGGTCGAGGAGTTCCTCCAGCGGACGGGCGCCTGCGGCATCGGCGTCTGCATGGCGTGCATGCTGCCCGTGCACGGCGACGACGGCGTCACCCGCATGGTCCGCGCCTGCGCGGACGGGCCCGTCCTGCGCGGCGACCGCGTCCGGTGGGGCGACCTCGGAACCATCCCGTTCGACGCGCTCGGCGCGCCGCGCGTCCTGAGCGTCTCCGAAAGGGGTCCGCGATGAGCGACCGGGTCAGGACCTCACTCGGGCCCCTGGAACTGCCCAACCCCGTCATGACGGCCTCGGGATGCGGCGGGACGGGCCGGGAGCTCGCCCAGTTCTTCGACCTCACCCGCCTGGGGGCCTTCGTCACGGCCTCCGTGATGCCCCAAGCGCGCGCGGGACGCCCCACCCCCCGGGTGACCGAAACGCCCAGCGGCCTCCTCACCGCGATGGGCCTCCCCGGGCCCGGCATCGAGACGTTCCTCGAACGCGACCTTCCCTGGCTCATCGAGCAGGACGTCCGCACCATCGTCTCCGTCGCCGGCAACAGCGTCGAGGAGTACGCCGACCTCGGCCGCCGCCTGCGCAACGTCCCGGGCATCGCCGGCATCGAGGTCAACGTCGCCTGCCCGAACGCCGAGGACCGCGGCCGCGTGTTCGCCTGGCACCCGGCCGCCGCCGCGTCCGTCGTCCGCGCCGTCCGCGACCACGCCCGGCCCGGCACGCCCGTCTTCGCCAAGCTCGCCCCCGACGTCACCGACATCGTCACCATAGCGCTGGCCTGCGTCGACGCGGGCGCCGACGGCCTCACCCTCATCAACACCATGGAGGGCATGGCGATCGACCCGGCGACGCTGCGGCCCGCCCTCACCGGCGTGTCCGGCGGCCTGTCCGGGCCGGCCGTCCGCCCGATCGCGGTGCGCTGCGTGTACCAGGTGCACGCCGCGCTGCCGAGCACGCCGATCATCGGCGTCGGCGGCATCGCCACCGGCCTGGACGCGCTGGAGTTCGTCCTCGCCGGGGCCTCCGCCGTCGCCGTCGGCACCGCCGTTTTCCACGACCCCTCCGCCGGGCCCCGCGTCCTGCGCGAGCTGGAGGACGCCCTCGCGGCCCGCCGCATCGGGCGCCTCGCCGACGCGGTCGGCCTCGCGCACAAGCCGGCCGGGTACGTCCCGCCGCAGGTGCGCCCGCAAGAGCCCGAGAAGGAGAAGCTGTGACCGCCCCCATCGCCGTCGCGCTGGACGCGCCCGACCTGGAGACGGCCGCCCGCTGGGCCACCCTGGTCACCCCGCACGTCTCCACCGTCAAGGTGGGCCTGGAGCTCTACCTGCGCTACGGGCCGGACGTCGTCGCCAGCGTCCGGGGCGCCAGCCGCGTCCAGGTCTTCCTGGACCTCAAGCTCCACGACATCCCCGCGACGGTCCGCGGCGCCGCCGGCGCCGTCGCCCGCCTCAAGCCGTCCTACCTGACCGTGCACGCCGCCGGCGGGCCCGCGATGATCCGCGCGGCCGTCGAGGCGGCCCCCGCCACGCGGATCGCCGCGGTGACCGTGCTGACGTCGCTGGGGGACGCCGACCTCACCGCCCTCGGCCTCGCCGGCCCCGCACCGGACGCCGTCCGCCGGCTCGCGGCCCTCGCCGTCGAGGCGGGCGCCCAGGCGCTCGTGTGCTCGCCGCAGGAGGCCGCGGCCGTCCGCGCGGAGGTCGGCCCCGGCATCACGCTCATCACGCCCGGCGTGCGCCCCGAGGGCTCCGCCAACCAGGACCAGGCCCGCGTGGCCACCCCGGAGGACGCCCTGGCCGCGGGGGCGGACCTGCTGGTCATCGGCCGTCCCATCACCGCCGCGCCCGACCCGGGGGCCGCCGCGGCCGCGATAGCCGCCGCCCTGCGCAGGACGTCCGCCGGCGCACCCTGAGCGAGCGGGCCGGCGGCGCCGCCCTCCCCGGAAACTGCTTCGCGCCGGCCGTCCGGCCGCGCATCCGGAGAGCCTCCCCGGTGCAGAAGTGGCGGTTCTGCTTTCTGAGCAGGATTTGCTAAGGGGTTCCAGGCGTGCGGTATCGCACTTTGTGGTTTTAGTCGCATGCGATTACGGAGACGGACTCCTCCGCATTGCCATACGTACCGAACGGCGAAGTCGTTCACGCGGGGCGACGATTCGTGCCGGGGAACGTCTCCGGCGGAGCGCCGGCGGTTCCGCGTCCATGG
>NZ_SMKM01000127.1 GCF_004348665.1 Actinomadura sp. GC306
CTCCAGCACCCGCTCACGAAGCCACGCGTACTCGGCCCCCTTGGTATCGAGCGTCCCCACCAGCACCACAGTCGCCATGGAAGACGCATTCCCCACCACCCCACCCCGCAACCAGTGACGGCAGCACCGCGGCGTGCGCCCACGGACCCACCGCCGTGCTGTGGGAGCCGCTGGAGATCACGCAGGGCACGCCGGTGATGTTCCCGGAGGAGGGCCCGCATGCGGGCGCCGGGGTCGTCGCACGGATGCGGGAGATCGGCCGGCACATCGAGACCGCGCAGGAGGTCGTCACCGCTCGTCCGGTTCTGGCCGCCGAGGCGGACCTGCTCGGCGAGGCGCTCGGGTCGGTGGTCATGTGACCGCCCTCCGGGCGTTCGATCCGCCAGGGTCTCGTGTCTGGGGAGGGACATCGCGCGGTGCGACGGGGGGCGGCGATCGTAAGAATTCCGTAAACGACCCGGCGCAGGGTGGTTGCATCGAGCCGGAAGGCAAGGATCCGATCCACGGAGGCCGCCATGCGCAAGATCATCAATTCGACGTACGTCTCGCTCGACGGCGTCATCGGGAACCCGCAGAACTGGACCTCGGCCTACTTCCAGGACGAGGCCGCCGCCTACGCCCAGGAGCTCCTGTTCTCCTGCGGCGCGCTGCTCATGGGCCGCCGGACGTACGACGGCTTCGCGCAGGCGTGGCCGGCCATGGAGGAGGCGACCGGCGAGTTCGGCGTCCGGATGAACACCTACCCCCACTACGTCGTGTCCGACACGCTGGAGAAGCCGGGCTGGGGCGACACCACGGTCATCCGGCGGGCGGACGCCCCCGGCGAGATCGCCAAGCTGAAGGAGCAGGACGGCCGCGACATCCTGCAGTACGGCTTCGGCCCGGTGTCGCGGACGCTAGTGGAGCACGGCCTGCTCGACGAGCTGCGCCTGTGGATCCACCCGGTGCTCGTCGGCGAGGACGACCCGGAGGGGCTGCTCCTGCTGCGCGGCTTCTCGGCGTCGTTCGAGCTGGCCGACACCAGGACGTTCAAGAACGGCGTCATCATCGCGACCTACCGCCCCGCCGCGAAGTAGCCGTGCCGCGAGCACCCGGCGGCCGGGCGGGTCCCGCGCAGGATCCGCCCGGCCCTCCGCCGGCCTCAGACCGGTTCGCCGAGGATGTCCGCCAGGATGGCGGGGGTGCGGGTCGGCGGCTCGGCCTGGACGCCGAGGCGGTTCAGCACGTCCCGGTACCGCATGATGTCGGACGTCCGGTCCGGGTAGAGCGCGCCGGTGAGCTGCTCCAGGTAGACGACGTCGGGCAGGTCGGGCTCGGCGAACCGCAGCAGCGTCATCGGGCCGCCCTCGGCCGCGTGGCCGCCGACGGAGAACGGCAGCACCTGGATCGTGATGTTGGGCCGGTGCGCCATCTGGGCGAGGTACCGGATCTGCGCGCGCATCGTCTCGGGGCCGCCGACCACGCGGCGCAGCGCCGCCTCGTCGAGGACCGCCCACAGCTTCAGCGGGTCGGGGCGGTCGAACACGCGGCGCCGCCGCATCCGCAACTCGACCCGCCGCTCGATCTCCTCGGCCGGCGCCTCGGGGTGCCGGGCCGTGAGCAGGGCGCGGGCGTACTCGGCGGTCTGCAGGAGCTCCGGGACCTCCTGCACCTCGTACACGCGGACGACCACCGCCCCCTGCTCAAGCCCCAGGTAGGGCTCGAACCAGCCGGGCACGAGGTCGCCGTACTCCTGCCACCAGCCGGGGACGTTCGCGTACTCGGCAAGTTCCATGAGCGGCTCGCGTCGGTCGGGGTCGGCGACGCCGTAGAGCGTCAGCAGGTCGGCGACGTCGCGCTCCTTGAAGCCGACGCGGCCCAGCTCCATCCGGCTGATCTTGGAGTGCGAGGCGCGGATCTCGTACCCGGCGGCCTCGGTGGAGATCCCGGCCGCCTCGCGGAGGCGGCGCAGCTGCGCGCCGACCAGCATCCGCAGCACGGTCGGGCCGGCGGTCCGGTACTCCTGCGCGGAGACGACGCGGATCGTCCGGTCCGGCGGCTCGCCCGCGCTCACGACCCGCACCCGACGGCATCGGTCACCGGAACTGCCACGGAACGCCTCCTCCGACGCGCAAGAACTTTCCACCCAGAGAAGTTACTCGTAAGTTGCCCACTTGCCCACTGGGGTGAGATGCCAAGTTTGCGGTGCTTCATAGAGCTTTGCCGGATTTGCTCTACCAGCGCGCCTTCCGACCTGGAACGATACGCGCCCCGAAAAAGATCTGGAAGAAGTCGGAAGGGATGTCGATCCGGTCACTCCTTCTTCGACGCGTTGGCGAGAGGGCCGGAGAAGCCGGTCCCCGCGGAACCAGGGAGACGAAACGATGAGGTTTCTGATGATGACGACGGACACCGGCGAGCAGGGCCCGCCCGACGAGACGCTGCAGATGGAGATGGGCAGGTTCATCGAGGAGATGTCCAAGTCCGGCGTGCTGCTGGCGACCGGCGGGCTGGAGCCGGGCGGCACCCGCATCACCTCGTCCGGCGGCAAGGTCACCATCACCGACGGCCCGTTCACCGAGGCCAAGGAGGCCGTCGTCGGCTTCGCGCTGATCGAGACGCGCACCCGCGAGGAGGCGATCGAGCTGTCCAAGCGGTTCTGGCGCATCGTCGGGGACGGCGCGGGCGTCATCAAGCAGGTCTTCGGCCCCGAGGACCCCATGCCGGGAGCCTGAGGGCCGAACTTGCGCGGCGGCCGGTGCGGGTGCTCTCATCGGCGGCGTGGGGGCCTCGGACGTGCACGCGAGCATCGACGCGGTGTGGCGGCTGGAGGCAGCGCGCATCATCGCCGGCCTCGCCCGGATGGTGCACGACATCGGGCTCGCCGAGGAACTCGCGCAGGACGCGCTGGTCGCCGCGCTCGAACAGTGGCCTGAGTCAGGCGTCCCGGACAACCCGGGCGCCTGGCTCATGGCCGTCGGCAAGCGCCGCGCCATCGACCGGATCCGCCGGCAGCGCCGCTACGAGGACAAGCTGGCGGAGGTCGGGCGCGACACCGAGGCGCAGGCCCCGCCGGAGATCGAGGTCCCCGACGAGGAGCACATCGAGGACGACGTCCTCCGCCTGGTGTTCACCGCCTGTCACCCCGTCCTGTCCACGCAGGCCAGGGTCGCGCTGACGCTGCGGATGCTCGGCGGGCTCACCACCGACGAGATCGCCCGCGCGTTCCTCACCTCCGAGCCGACGGTCGCGCAGCGGATCGTCCGCGCAAAGCGGACCCTGTCGGACGCGGGCGTCCCCTTCGAGGTCCCCGAGGGCCCGGACCGCGCCGCCCGGCTGTCCTCGGTGCTGGAGGTCCTCTACCTGATCTTCAACGAGGGCTACGCGGCGACGTCCGGGGACGACTGGGTGCGGGCCGACCTGTGCCAGGAGGCGCTGCGCCTCGGCCGCATCCTCGCCGGGCTCGCGCCGCGGGAGCCCGAGGTGCACGGCCTCGTCGCGCTGATGGAGATCCAGGCGTCCCGCACCGCGGCGCGCACCGGCCCGTCCGGCGAGCCCGTCCCGATCCTCGACCAGGACCGCGGCCGCTGGGACCGCCTCCTCATCCACCGCGGCTTCGCCGCCCTGCTGCGCGCGAAGGCCATCGGCGAGCCGCCCGGCCCGTACGTCCTGCAGGCCGCGATCGCCGCCTGCCACGCGCAGGCGCCCGCGCCCGAGGACACCGACTGGACGCAGATCGCCGCCCTGTACGGCATTCTCGCGAGCGTCGCCCCGTCCCCCGTCGTGGAGCTGAACCGCGCGGTGGCCGTCGGCATGGCGCACGGGCCCGCCGAGGGCCTCGCCATCGCCGACGCGCTGGCGGACGAGCCGTCCCTGCGCGGATACCATCTTCTGCCGAGCGTGCGCGGCGACCTGCTCGCCCGGCTCGGCCGCAAGGACGAGGCCCGCGCGCAGTTCGCCCAGGCCGCGGAGCTCACCCGCAACGCCGCCGAGCGCAAGATCCTGCTGGACCGCGCCGCCAAGGCCGGAGAGGGAGAGGGAACCGAGTGATCGACCGTTCGGACGTCACCGCCGCCGCGGCGCGCGTCGCGGGCCACATCCGCCGGACGCCGCTGCTGGAGGTCGACCCGGCGCCGCTCGCCCCGGCCGCCCGGATGTGGCTGAAGCTCGAACTGACCCAGCACACCGGGTCGTTCAAGCCGCGCGGCGCGTTCAACCACGTGCTGGCCGCCCGGGACGCCGGCCGGCTGCCGGACGCCGGGATCGTCGCCGCGTCCGGCGGCAACGCGGGGCTCGCCTTCGCGTACGCGGCGGTGCGCGCCGGGGTGCCCGCCGAGGTGTTCGTCCCCGAGACGGCGCCCGCGGTGAAGGTCGCCCGGCTGCGCGCGCTCGGCGCCGCGGTCACCCAGGTCGGCACCCGGTTCGCGCAGGCGCAGGAGGCCGCGGCCAAGCGCGTCGCCGACACCGGGGCGCTGGCCTGCCACGCCTACGACCTGCCTGAGGTGTGCGCCGGCCAAGGCACGCTCGGGCTGGAGATCCTGGAGCAGACCGGCGGCGACGTCGACACCGTCCTGGTGGCGATCGGCGGCGGCGGGCTGATGGCGGGCGTAGCCACCGCCCTGGACGGCCACGCCCGCGTCGTCGGCGTCGAGCCCGAGCGCATCCCCACCCTCGAACGGGCCCTCGCCGCGGGGCGCCCGGTCGCCGTGGACGTGTCCGGGGTCGCCGCCGACGCTCTCGGCGCCACCCGGCTCGGCGACATCGCGTTCGCGGTCGCGACCCGGACGGGGGTGCGGCCCGTGCTCGTCACCGAGGAGGCGATCGTCGAGGCGCGCCGGTTCGTCTGGGCCGAGTACCGGCTGGCCATCGAGCACGGGGCCGCGACCGCCATCGCCGCGCTGCGCTCCGGCGCGTACCGTCCCGAGCCGGGCGAGCGCGTCGTGGTCGTCCTGTGCGGCGCGAACACCGACCCGTCCGACCTGGCCTGACCCGGCCGGGGCTGACCCGGCCCGGTCTGACCGGGCGGGCGCTCAGCCGAGCAGGTCGGCGAGGGTCTCCCTGCGGGACGGGTGGCGCAGCTTGTGCATGCCCTTCGACTCGATCTGCCGGATGCGCTCGCGCGTCACCCCGTAGACCTTGCCGACCTCTTCGAGGGTCTTGGGCTCTCCGCCGGCCAGGCCGAACCGCAGCGAGATCACGCCCGCCTCCCGCTCGGTGAGCGTCTCCAGCACCGCGTCGAGGCGTCCGCGCAGCATCGAGGACGCGACGACGTCGGCGGGGTCGCCGCCGTCCGGGTCCTCGATGACGTCGCCGAGCTCGCCGTCGCCGTCCTCGCCGAGCGGGGTGTGCAGGGACAGCGGCTCGCGGGCCTGCCGCCGCAGCCATTCCACCTTCTCGGGCGTGACGTCCAGCTCGACGGCCAGCTCCCGCGAGGTCGGCTCGCGGCCGAGGTCCTGCGCCATCCGCCGCCGCACCCGCGTCATCCGGTTGAGGACCTCGACGACGTGGACGGGGATGCGGATCGTGCGGCTCTGGTCGGCGAGCGCGCGGCTGATCGCCTGCTTGATCCACCAGACGGCGTAGGTGGAGAACTTCAGGCCGCGGCGGTACTCGAACTTCTCGACGGCGCGGATCAGCCCGAGGTTGCCCTCCTGGACGAGGTCGGTCAGCGGGAGGCCGTGGCCCATGTAGCGCTTGGCGAGGGAGACGACGAGGCGGAGGTTGGCCTCGACCATGTGCTCCTTGGCGCGGCGCCCGTCGGCGGCGATCCATTCGAGGTCGGCGCGGTCCTGGAGGCCGAGCTCGTCGCCGAGCCGTTCGAGGCGCTCGCGGGCGAACAGCCCGGCCTCGATGCGCTTGGCCAGCTCCACCTCCTGCTCGGCGGTGAGCAGGGGGGTGCGCCCGATGCGGGAGAGGTAGTCCTTCATCGGGTCGACGAGGTTCACGGTGACGCGGGTGGACGTGCGCGGCGCGTGGCTGGCGTTCAGGATGGTGTCCTTTGCTCGTCCAGGTGCTCGTCCAGGTCCTGGTGCTCGTCCAGGTTTCTGCCCGGGTGCTTCCCCGGCCGGGAGGGAACGGCTCACGCGATCTCGGTACCCGGCCGCGTGGCGCCATAATCCCTCGCGTCCGGCACCTGTCGGTCACCCCCGGCCGGTCACCACGGGGGGCGCCCTCCGGGCGGAGGGCGCCCGATCCGGCTAACCCTGCAGGACCAGCAGGAGGTCGCCCGCCTGGACGGGCGTCGTCTCCGGGACGGCGAGCCGCGCCACGGTCCCGGCGACGGGCGCGGTGATCGCGGCCTCCATCTTCATCGCCTCGATGGTGGCGACGACGTCCCCGGCGGCGACCTCGTCGCCCTTGGCGACCCGCAGCGTCACCGAGCCGTCGAACGGCGCGGCGACGTGGCCGGGGTCGCCGGGGTCGGCGCGCTCGATCGGCGGCGCGTCCGACACGACGGACTTGTCGCGGACGGAGAGCGTCCGGAGCTGGCCGTTCACCGTGCAGATGACCTGCCGGACGCCCGCCTCGTCGACGTCGCCGACCGCCTCCAGTCCGGCCAGGACGCGCACGCCGGGTTCGAGGTCGAACGCGACCTCGTGTCCCGCGCGGAGCCCGTAGAGGAACGGGCCGGTGGGCAGGACGGACAGGTCGCCGTAGGCGGCGCGGGTCTCGCGGAAGTCCTTGGCCGGGCCGGGGAAGAGCAGCCGGTCCAGGGTGTCGCGGACCTCCGGCCCGGACAGGGCCTTCTCCTCCGCTCCGGTGAGGTCGGCGCGGGGCGGCGTGTACCGGCGGCCGGCGAGGGCCTTGGTGCGGAACGGCTCGGGCCAGCCGCCGGGCGGGTCGCCCAGCTCGCCGTTCAGGAACCCGATGACGCTGTCGGGGATGTCGTAGCGGTCGGGGTTTTCGGCGAAGTCGTCCGGGTCGGCGCCCGCGGCGACCAGGTGCAGCGCCAGATCACCGACGACCTTGCTGGACGGGGTGACCTTCACCAGGCGCCCGAGGATCTTGTCGGCCGCCGCGTAGAGGCGCTCGATCTCCTCGAAGCGGTCGCCGAGCCCGAGCGCGACGGCCTGCTGCCGCAGGTTGGACAGCTGACCGCCCGGGATCTCGTGCTCGTAGACGCGGCCGGTCGGCGACGGGAGGCCCATCTCGAACGGCGCGTAGAGCTTGCGGACGGCCTCCCAGTACGGCTCCATGACGGTCAGCGCGTCCAGGTCGATCCCGGTGGCGTGGCCGGTGAAGTCGGTGGCGGCCACGATCGCCTGCAGCGGCGGCTGGCTCGTGGTGCCCGAGAGCGGCGCCGCGGCCCCGTCGACGGCGTCGACACCGGCCTCGATGGCGGCGATGTAGGTGCCGATCTGGCCGCCGGCGGTGTCGTGGGTGTGCAGGTGGACGGGCAGGTCGAACCGCTCGCGGAGGGCCGCGACGAGCGTGCGTGCGGCGGGGGCGCGCAGCAGGCCGGCCATGTCCTTGATGCACAGGATGTGCACCCCGGCCTCCACGAGCTGCTCTGCGAGGTGCAGGTAGTAGTCGAGGGTGTAGAGCCGCTCGTCCGGGGACGACAGGTCGCCCGTGTAGCAGAGGGTCCCCTCTACGAGCGCGTGGGTCTGGAGTGCGGCGTCGATGGCGGGACGCATGCACTCCACGTCGTTGAGGGCGTCGAACACACGGAAGATGTCGACTCCGGTACTGGCCGCTTCCCGGATGAACGCGCGGGCGACCGAATCGGGGTACGGCGTGTAGCCGACGGTGTTGCGGCCCCGCAGGAGCATCTGGATGCACAGGTTCGGAGCGGCCTCACGGATCGCGGCGAGCCTGTCCCAGGGCGATTCGCCGAGGAAGCGGAGCGCGACGTCGTAGGTGGCCCCGCCCCACGCCTCCAGGGAGAGCAGCTCCGGTGTCATGCGGGCGAGGTAGGGCGCGGCGGACAGCAGGTCGTAGGTGCGTACTCGCGTCGCCAGGAGCGACTGGTGCGCGTCCCGGAACGTGGTGTCGGTGACGGCCAAGGCGCTCTGGTTCCGCAGCTGCTCGGCGAACGCGCGCGCGCCGAGGGCCAGGAGCCGGTCGCGGGAGCCCTCCGGGAAGGGGCCGTCCGTGTCCAGTGGCGGAAGCTTGCTCGCGGGGTCCAGGTCGGTGGGCGCGTCACCGTGCGGCCTGTTGACGGTGACGTCCGCCAGGTACCGGACGAGGCGTGTCGCGCGGTCGCCGCTCGACCGGGCCGTGAGCAGCTCGGGATGCTCGGCGATGTAGGCCGTGGTGACGCCGCCCGCGCGGAAGTCGGGCTCGTCCAGCAGGGCCTGCAGGAAGGGGATGTTGGACGCGACGCCCCGGATGCGGAACTCGGCGACGGCCCGCCGCGCCCGCCGCACCGCCTCCTCGAACGTCCGGCCGCGGCAGGTCAGCTTGACCAGCAGCGAGTCGAAGTGCGGGCTGACGATCGCGCCGCCGTAGGCCGTGCCGGTGTCGAGCCGGACGCCCGCGCCGCCCGGCGACCGGTACGCCGAGATCTTGCCGGTGTCGGGGCGGAAGTCGTTGGCGGGGTCCTCGGTGGTGATGCGGCACTGCACGGCGAAGCCGCTGACCGTCACCTCCTCCTGGACGATGCCGAGGTCGGCGAGCGACTCGCCGCCCGCGATGCGCAACTGGCTCTGCACCAGGTCGATGCCGGTGACCTCCTCGGTCACGGTGTGCTCGACCTGGATGCGCGGGTTCATCTCGATGAAGACGTGCTCGCCCCGGTCGTTCACGAGGAACTCCACGGTGCCCGCGTTCTCGTAGCCGACCTCGCGGGCGAACTTGACCGCGTCCTCGCAGAGCCGCCGCGTCACCTCCGGGTCCAGCTCCGGCGCGGGGGCGATCTCCACGACCTTCTGGTGGCGGCGCTGCACCGAGCAGTCGCGCTCGCGCAGGTGGACGACGTTCCCGGTGCCGTCGGCGAGGACCTGCACCTCGATGTGGCGGGGGCGGTCCACCGCCTGCTCCAGGAACACCGCCGGGTCGCCGAACGCGCTCTGCGCTTCGCGGCGCGCCGCGTCCACCGCGGCCTCCAGCTCCGCCCGGTCGTCGACGCGGCGCAGCCCGCGCCCGCCGCCGCCGGCCGCGGCCTTCACGAACAGCGGGAACCCGATCTCGTCGGCCGCCGCGAGCTCCCGGCCCGGCTCGGGCGTCGCCGAGCGCGGCACCGGCAGGCCCGCGCGGCGCGCCGCCGCGACCGCCTCGATCTTGTTGCCGGCGAGGCTCAGCACCGACGACGGCGGCCCGACGAACTTGATCCCGTTGCGCTCGCACGCCTCGGCCAGCTCGGGGCTCTCCGAGAGGAACCCGTAGCCGGGGTAGACGGCGTCGGCGCCGACGCGCAGCGCGGTCTCCACGATCCCGTCCACGTCCAGGTAGGCCCGGACGGGGTGGCCGAGCTCGCCGATCTCGTACGCCTCGTCCGCCTTCTGCCGGTGCAGGGACAGCCGGTCCTCGTGCGCGTACACGGCGACGCTGGCGATGCCCAGCTCGTAGGCGGCGCGGAGTGCGCGCACGGCGATCTCACCGCGGTTGGCGACGAGCAGCTTTCTGATCACGTATCTCTTCTCCCAGGAGACGGCTTCGGGCGCGTCCGCCCGCATCCGATGGCCTCCCGGGCTCGGCGCTGAGCCGCGGCGGTGAGCGGTACCTGGTCGGCGGGCGAACCGATCCTCGGATACCTACCCAGTTGAGCGGCCGGGCGAGCCCCCGGGACCACCCCGAAGTTGTGAACAATGTGACACAACACGCCTCCTGGTGAAAATGGGACGTTATTTCCGCCGTCCGGGCGTTCGGCCAGGCTCCCGGCGGCGGGCGTGCCAGACGCGCCCGGCCGCGAAGGCGGCCGCGATGAGCGCGCCCACCACCAGCCCGGTGAGGAATCCGGAGCGGTTCTCCTCCGGCCCGAGGACGACCCAGGCGGCGCACACGGCCGCCAGGAACGCGACGTAGGCGATGGCGAAGACGTAGAAGCGCCCGCTCCAGAAGTACCGCCTGGCCGGCATCTCGGGCGGGGCGGCCAGCTCCGCTTCGGGGCCGAGGCTGGCGGCCTTGGGGCGCTTGAAGTACTCGAAGGTCACCCAGGAGCCGCACGGTTCCCAGCCGTCCGGCGCGAGCCGCTCGGCGACGGCGCGGCGGCGGCCGGGCAGGACCGATTCGCGCCGGTACTCCCAGCGCTGCGGGTTCGCCGCGTCCCGGCGGCTGACGAACCGGCCGGCGGAGTCGACGCGCTCCACCTCCCAGCCCTCGTCGCCGAAGCGGTCGAGCAGGAGCCGGTCCTGGAAGGCGTCGGCCGTCCACACCCACGTCTCGGCCGCCTCCTCGGGGGCCTCGCCGGGGGTCTCGTCGCGGCCGGTCCTGGCGAGCCTGGCCGCGAACTCCTCGGGCGGGCCGAACTCGACCCGCGGATCCGTTCCGGACTCGGCGACGTAGGCGGCCAGGTCGCCGACGGTGTCCGCGACCTCGTCCTCCGGGACGCCGCCGCCGCGCAGCCGCTCGGCGAGTTCGGCGAAGTAGGCGGCCGTCATCGGCCGGCCCCCTGGGCGAGGACCGCGCGGACGGACTCGTCGAACTCCAGCCACAGGGCACCCTGCTCGGCGAGCGTCATGCGTCCCTCCTCGGTGAGGTGGTAGTAGCGGCGGCCCGGCCCGCGGTCGGCGGCCCGGAACTCGGCCGAGACGAGTCCGGCCTCCTCCAGCCGGTTCAGCACCGGGTAGAGGGTTCCTCCCTTGATCTGCCCGAGGCCCGCCCCGGCGAGCGTCTTGGCGATCTCGTAACCGTAGCTCTCGCCCCTCGTCAGGCTGGCGAGCACCAGCAGGTCGAGGACGCCCTTGAGCCAGCTCGCGCGGCGGTCCACGTCAGCTCACCGCCTTCGCCGCCGGGGTTTCCGGCCGCGCCGTGAACATCGGGACGACCACGAGGGCGAGGACGTCGATGGCGATGTGGACGGCGACGGCCGCCAGGAGGCTGCCGGTCGAGAGGTAGAGGTAGGTCAGCCCGAATCCGGCGGCGGCCACGGGGAACATCCCGCGCCACCCCTGGTACGCGTGCCCGAGGACGAACAGGGCGAGCGCCAGGCCGGCGGCGACCTTCACGTCGAGCCCGAGGACGCCGACACCGACCGCGATGAGGAACCCCCTGTAGACGACCTCCTCGCAGATTCCGGCGGTGACGGCCATGCCCAGCATCCATGCGCGCTCTGTGGGCGTCCGCGGGTGCATCTCCGTGATGGCGCCCTGGAGCGGCTTGCCTCGTCGTGCGTTCCAGCCCAGGAAGAGGCCGGCGAACAGCAGGCCCAGCCCGGCCGCGACCAGGAGGCTGATCGTCGCGGACGGGTCGTCCGGCGGCCTGAGCCCCAGGTCGGCCGCGGCGGTGCCCGGCGAGACCGCCAGAACCGCGACGGCCACCGCCGTGGCCGCCCAGGACAGGGCGATCCAGACGCGGAGCATCCGGGCGAGGGCCGCCGGGTCGCGATCCCGGTCCTGCAGCATGCGGTCGTACGTCCGCTTGCCGACCAGGCCCTCGACCAGCACGTAGCCGATCAGGGGCACGGTCAGGACCAGGCCAAGGGCCGAGAAGTCCGGCGTGATCTCCACGCGTCCACCCTCCGTTCGCCGCGTCCGCCGACCCGTATCGGTGGACGATCTAGAACTTACGGCTATCTAGTTAGATATGCAACCTAGGTAGGGGCGGGTGATCCGGCGACCGAACCCGGCCGTCTTGAAAAAGTGCGGATTACTCGGAATACGAGGGAAAATATTGCAGTTGCAACTAACGTTCCCGACACACACGGAGGCCGGTCTTGCCGAGCAGCATCCCCCGAACCCGCACCAACGCCCACGCGAACGTGAAGACGACGTCGCTGCGCGCCCTCATGGTCGCCGCGCGGCTGGAGCGCGGCCACGCCGACGACGCGCGACGAGGCCACGCCGAGGAGGGTCCGCCGGGCCACGCGAACGGCCGGGCGGAGTGGAGCCCAGAGCGGCGGACGCCCGACCCGGCCTGACCCACGGCCCGCCCCGGCCCTGCCCGGGCGGACGCCGCACAGCCCCCGTGCCCGCCACGGGGGCTTCGTCGTCTCAGGCGCCGCCCGGGTCGTCGGCCACCGCGACGTCGAAAAGGGCGTGGACGGCGGCGCGCGTGCGCTCGGCGCCCACGTTCTCGATCATCGCGGCCAGGTGCTCGGCGCCGAGGACGGCGAGCAGCCCGTGCGCCAGCGCGTCCCCGTCGGAGACGACCTGGTCGAGCAGGATCGTCACGTGCCGGTGCCAGAAGCCGTAGGCGCCGATGCGGTACCGGGCGCCCGGCGAGGCCGTCTCGGACATGCGGACCAGGGACACGTGCTCCAGGACGTAGTCCAGGTAGGCGTCGGCGAACGCGTGCAGGCGCGCGGCGGGCCGGGCGGAGGGCGGGGCGGGCTCGTCCCCGCTCCCCGGCCCGAGCGGGGACGGGCCGGACAGGATCGCGTCCTGGAGTTCGCGCTCGCGCTCGTCCAGCAGCGCCACGGCCAGGCCCGCCTTGTCGCCGAACCGGCGGAAGAGGGTCCCCTTGCCGACGCCCGCGGCGGTGGCGACGGCGTCCATCGAGACCGAATCGACCCCGTGCCGGGCGAACAGCGCGGCGGCCGCCTCCAGGACCTTCACCCGGTTGCGCGCGGCGTCCGCGCGCTCCTTGGGCGGCGGCGTCCGCATCAGCTCCAGGTCGACGCTCCTCCCGGCGGGACCGCGGTCCATCACTGCACGCCCTCTCCACTGCACGAATCGGACTGTAGTCCTGGTAACCGTGGTAGGGCCGTCGACTAGATCAACCGCTCCGCGGAGCACCTACCATCGTGTGTCCATAGTCTTGCGGGGATGCCCGGCGCCTCGCGGGGACTCCGGAGACTTACGGGGATGTCCCGGCGATGAGCCGAGGGCGACGATGCGCCGGAAGTGACGGGGAGCGAGTGGCGTGACGGACAGGACGATGCCGGACGCCCACCCACTGCGGTCGGGCGATCCGACCGAGCTGGGCGGGTACGAGATCCTCGGCCGCCTGGGCGAGGGCGGGCAGGGCGCCGTCTTCCTCGGCCGCCCCGCCGGTGGGGCCGCGTCCCTCACCGCCGAGGACCACGTCGCCATCAAGCTCCTGCACGGCGGCCTCGCCGGGGACGAGTCCGCCCGCGCGCGCTTCGTCCGCGAGCTTGAGGTCGCCAAGCGAGTGGCGCGGTTCTGCACCGCGCAGGTCCTAGACGCGGACGTCGCCGGGGACCAGCCCTACATCGTCAGTGAGTACGTCCCAGGCGTGTCCCTGCACCATGTCGTGCGCACGGAGGGGCCGCGCAAGGGCGGGGCGCTGGAACGGCTCGCCATCAGCACCCTGACGGCGCTCACCGCCATCCATCAGGCCGGGATCGTGCACCGCGACTTCAAACCCCACAACGTGATGATGGGGCCGGACGGCCCACGGGTCATCGACTTCGGGGTGGCGCGCGCGCTGGGCGCGGCGGGCGAGACGCAGAACGTCGGCACCCCCGCCTACATGGCGCCCGAGCACTTCACCGGCGGCGAGGTCAGCCCGGCCTCCGACATGTTCGCCTGGGGCACGACCATGGCGTTCGCCGCCACGGGACGTCCCGCGTTCGGCAACGACGAGATGGGGACGGTCATGCACCGGATCCTGACCGGCGAGCCGGACCTCGGCGACCTGAACGGGCCGATGCGCGAACTCGTCCAGGCGTGCCTGGACAAGGAGCCGGCGCGGCGCCCGACCGCCCGCGAGGCCCAGGAGCGGCTGGTCGGGGGGTCTGCCGCGCCCGTCGTCCAGCCGCCGCCCGCGTTCCCGGGGCTCGCGGCCGACGCCTCGCCGCACCACGCGGGCGCGCCGGGGAGCGCCGCGGAGCCGCACGGCGGTCCGTCCGCGATGGCCGGTGCGGTCCTGCCGCCCGACCGGGCCACGGACGCGTCCGGCACCGGGCACCGCACGGCCCCGCAGCCATCGGTCTTCGGCGAGCCGCCGGGGCACGCCTCACCCCCGCCCGGTCCTCCCGGGGCCGCTCACGGCCGCGGCGCGGGCGGCAGGAAACGCCTGCTCATCCCGATCGCGGCGGCCGTCGCGGTGGCCGCCGTCATCGCGGGCGGCGCCGCCTGGACCGTGACAAGGTCCGGCGACGGCGAGGACGACCGGCGGGTGGCCGCGTCCGGCCAGGACGGCGGCACCCAGGGCGGCGGCACCCAGGGCGGGGCGGAGTCGTCCAGTGGTGCGGCAGGGCAGGCCCAGACCCCGGCGGAGGAGAAACGCCGTCAGGCGGAAAAGCGGCAGAGCCAGAGCCCCGGAATTCCGAACACATCGCAGAAGCCTGGCACGACCCAACAGCCGGGTGGCTCGACGCCCACGAAAGGCACCGGCGGCGGTACGGGCGGGGGCGGCGGTACCCAGCCCGGCAACGAGCGGCCCAACACGTTCACCCCGCAGCAGGTGTGCAACAGCGGCGGCCACGGCGTCGGCTACTACGTCCAGCGCTCCCTGAGCGTCTCCGGCGGCACGGCCTACCTGCTCTACAACAACTCCACCTACAACTGCGCCGTCATGATGAAGACGAAGGACGTGGGCATCGCGTCCCCCGCGTCGGTGTGGATCCAGAAGAAGGGCGGCGGCGCCATCGCCGACAGCGGGCAGTTCGCCTGGTACGCGGGGCCGGTGTACGTGAAGGCGCCCGGTTCGTGCGTCAGGTTCGGCGGCAACGGCCGGTCCGCTCCCTACGGCAACTGCGGCTGACCCGGTCGGGGGAACGGTCGGGGAAAAAGGAAGGCCACCCCCGCGCCCGGGGTGGCCTCTGCTCGATGGCGGACGGGTCGACGTTCGGTGTACCGGAGCCGACCCGCCGCGATCTGAATGCCACCTGTGCCTCGTCCCGGGACTTCGGCGTCCCGGGCGGTCAGGTGGCGGTCGGTTGGCGGTCTTCCTGAGTCGTCTCAGTTGCGGGAGGCGATGAGGTGATCGAAGTCGCCGTCCTTGGCTCCAAGGATCAGCGCCTCGATCTCGGGGCGGGTGTAGATGAGCGCGGGGCCGTCCGGATGACGGGAGTTGCGCATCGCGATCCGCCCGCCCGGCAGTTCGGCGATCTCGACGCAGTTCCCCTGGGAGTTGCTTCGCCGGGACTTCAGCCACCGCGCCCCGTGGAGCTTGGCGGCCGGCATCCCGTTGTCGTAGTAGTTCTGGAGCATCATGTCTCTCTGAGAAGATCACCGAGAAGCTCGACGGTGCGTTCCGGGGTCGCACTGTCGACACAAAGGCGTTCCATCGCCTGCAGATACGTGTCGACGTCGTCTCGCTTGTCCAGGTACATCGCGCCGGTGAGGTTCTCTACGTAAACCACGTCCGGCAGGTCCTGCTCGGGAAAGCGCAGGATCGTGAACGCGCCCCCCTCGGCGGCGTGGCCTCCGAACCGGAACGGCATGACCTGGATGGTGACGTTCGACAGCTTGGACATCTCGATGAGGTGCTCGAACTGGCCCCTCATGACCTCCGGGCCGCCGATGGGACGCTTGAGCGCCCCCTCGTCCACCACCGCCCACAGGCGCGGTGCCTCCGCGCCCGTCAGGCGTTCCTGCCGTTGCATCCGTAGTTCCACGCGCTGGTCGATTTCGTGCTCGGCGGCTCCGGCGTTGCCCAAACGGATCACCGCCCGCGCATACCCCTCCGACTGCAGAAGTCCCGGAATGAACTGCAGTTCATATGTGCGGATCAGTGCCGCCGACTCCTCCAGGCCCACGTAGGTCTGGAACCAGCCGGGCAGTACGTCGTTGTACCGGTGCCACCAACCGGGGGTGTTCGCCTCCCGCGCAAGCTGCAGCAGCGCCTCGCGCTCTGCCTTGTCGCTGACGCCGTAGAGCGAGAGCAGGTCGTCCACGTCTCGTTCTTTGAAGCTGACCCGGCCGAGCTCGAGGCGGCTGATCTTGGACTCCGACGCGCGGATGACGTAGCCGGCGTCCTGACGGGTCACGCCCTTCTGCTCGCGCAGACGGCGAAGCTGCGACCCGAGCAGGATCCGACGCACCGTCGACCCGCTTCCCGGCGTCTCTGGAGTCACGCCCAACCTCCCGGCTATTCGGCGGACAGCGAACCTAGTGTGCCACTGGCCTCAGTGTCCTGCGGTTACCTCCGTTCAGGTCGCATGCATTCGCGTCGCCCCACACCCTCACAACGCGGATGCACGTGCATTGGGCCTTGCATTCGCACGCTACGATGCGCAGGATAACGCACGAGACTTCCGAGCCACGGCTGCACAACGAGATCACTCTGCGGGGTCCGGTTGGAATGACGTCACGCCACGCGCACGACGACACGCGCTGGGAGCTGGGCCCCGTCATGGGGCCGGCCGACCCGCACGACCATGCCGGTTGCTCCATGCCCGTCCCGGAGTCGTCCGACCTGCCGCCACGCTTGGACTCGGCCGTCACGGCGCTGACCGAGCTGCGCGGCCCCACGGTCTCCTTCACGGTCGAGCCCGATCCGGAATCGGTCACCGAGGCCCGCCACTTCGCGATCTCCCGGCTGGCCGAATGGGGCGTGCCGGAACTCGCCGACGACGTGGGCCTGGTCGTCTCGGAACTCGTCACCAACGCACTGCGGCACAGCGGGGGGCCGGCCCGCGGCCGGCCGGGCCTCGGCGTACACCGCGCGGGCGTGTACGACGACCCGGCCGACCCGCTGGGCTCGGCGCCGTCCGCCATCAGGCTCCGGATCGGCCACCAGGCCCCCTGGCTGCTCTGCGGGATCATGGACGCGAGCCGCGCCGCGCCGCGCCGCAAGGAGCCCGACTACATCGCCGAGACGGGACGCGGCCTCCACCTGGTGGAGTCGTTCAGCGTCCGGTGGGGGTGGCGTGCCATCCCCCAGGGCAAGGTCGTGTGGGCCCTGTTCCGGGCTCCCTGACGTTTCCTCTGTGGGGAACGGCCCCGATCCGCCAAGGCGGGCGTAACGCCGCGCCACAGGGGTAGCAAGGGGTTCCCACTAGTCTCACCGAGACAGACGCCCCCCAGGGTGCCGCGACGTGGACGTGCGGCAGAGAGGAGGACCGGTGGACTTCGCCGTCGAGCATCGCGACGAGAAGGGCCTCACGGTCGTGAAGATCAGCGGTGAGATCGACGTCTTCACCAGCCCCCGGCTGCGGGAGGCCCTGCTCGACATCATCGACAACGGCGGCACGCACCTGGTCATCGACCTGGGCGAGGTCACCTTCCTCGACTCCACGGGCCTCGGCGTCCTGGTCGGCATCTACCACCGGCTCCGCGCCCGCGACGGCTCGATGTCGTTCATGGGGGTCAACGACCGGGTCCGGCGTGTCTTCCACGTCACCCAGCTGACGAAGATCTTCGTCCTCCACAACTCCCTGG
>NZ_SMKM01000128.1 GCF_004348665.1 Actinomadura sp. GC306
GGACGGGGTCGGTCACCGGGGCCGGTGTGTGGGGTGCTGCTGGACGGGGAGTGGACGTGGGCGCCGGCGCCACTCTGCCGCGACCGCCGGAGGTTTGCGGTGGCGGGGCCGTGGCCGGGGGCGGGAGGGCGGCGATCCGTTCGAGAGTCGCGTCGGTCGCGCCGGTGAGCTCCACCTGGATCTCGGCGATCGAGCGGCCCGCGGCCTGGCGGCGCTTCACCGCGACGAGCTGCAGCAAGTGGCGAGGCCCGTACAGGGCGGTGCGGCCGCGGCGGCCGAGTGGCGGGTCGACCAGGCCGATCGTGGTGTACCAGCGGATCAGCCGCTCGTTGGGAACGTCACGCACCCGGCCGCTGACCTGTGTGGATCCGTCCGCGGCGAGCGCCGCGGCGGCCCGCTCGGCCAGCTCACTGATCGTCCAGGTGCCTTCCATGCGACCGATGATGACACTGTCACGATGACAGTGTCAAGCTCCGGTGGTGATCAACTTCGCGAGCGTTCTCGTGCTGGAGTCGGCTACGTCCGGGGGCCTCTCGGGCGCCGGTCCTTGTGCATAGTGTCTGGTGCTATTTGGCCGGTTTCCTATCGATGGCGTTTAAAGGCACCTTTGCACCTCACATCCGGCCCTCGAAAACCCTAGTTCCGGCAAATCGGCCAGGTCTCTGCAATCGGGACACTTGGCAAATCGATCAGCAAATGATCAGAATGGAGGTTGGCGCGCCGGTTTGATCTGTTGAATCTGCCGGTAATGATGGCTTGGACCATTTACCTTCGGTTACATGGACGTCCATCTCCTGGTCGAGGCGCTGCGCACACGTGAACCGGACGCCCAGCCCGCCGTGTACGACGCCTACGCAGACCGCCTCTACGCGTACTGCTGGTTTCAGTTGCGGAATCGGGACGCGGCCCAGGTGGCGTTGCGCGACACGTTCATCCTCGCGGACGCGCACATCGGCAAGCTGCGCGACCCAGGCCGGTTCACACCGTGGCTCTACGCCATTGCCAGGCTGGAGTGCGCGCGTAGGTTGCCGCCCAGGGACCAGGCACCGGACGTGCCGATCGCGAGGCACGACCAGGACGACGCCGACAAGCGCATCATCGCCTGGAACGCGGTCCTGGCAATGCCGGCGGGCTCCCAAGAGATCCTGGAGTTGCGGGTCAGGCACCGGTTGCCGATTCCCGACCTCGCCGCGGTGTTCGACGTGCCGATGAAGGACGTCCAAAGCATGCTCGAAGTCGCGCACAGCGACCTCGAAGAAGCGCTCACGGCCGAGATGCTCGCGCATCAGGGTCCTTACGGTTGCCCTGAGCGTGCCGTCCTGCTGAGACAGCGGCACGGCGGGCGCATCCAGGGTCTGAACCGCCGGCTGCTGGAGCATGCGGAAAATTGCCCTACCTGCGATGCCTTCCGCCCCCGGAACGTGTCGGCCGCCAAGGTGTACGGACTGCTGCCGAGCCCCTCCCCTCCACAGGAGTTGCGCCTGCGGGTGATGAGCTGCTTCCTGGACCCGGAACTGGTCGGTTACAGGCTCTTCGTCAGCGGACGGGTAACCGAGTTCACCCCGGACGGATTTCCCGTCCAGGCCCTGGAATCGCGTCGGGCGCCGAGCTCCCGTGGGCCGTCATGGCTGCGTCGCCTTCGCAGAGTGCTGTCCCCGCCGAAAGAGCGTGGGTACAGGGCCCATGCCGTTCGTGTCGCCGTGGTTCTGGCCGTGACGGGCCTCCTGTCCGGTGTTGGGGCCGCCTACATCTACGGGCTTCTGGGTGCCGACAACGCTGACACTGTCGCCGGCGTGCAGCCCAAGACCATGCCGCGCCACTCACAGGAGCCCGAGCCTGGGCGACGACCCCCCGGCCGTCCGGAGAGCGTGGGGTATCTCCACGCCGCCCCGATGTCGGCCACCTTCCCGCTTGGTGCGAAGGTCTCCTCTGCACCGCCGAGCGTCCTGGCGGCATCGCCCCCTGGCCCCGCGCCCACGAACAGGAGAGTTGCTCTCCAAGGAGAGGCTCCGGCCCAAGGGGTGCTGACGGTCTCCCCGCTCTTTCTCGACTTGGCGGGAGATTCGGGCGGCTCCCTGGAGTTGCTGGCAGAAGGCGAGCCGATCACCTGGGAGGCGCAGACCCAGGGCGGCATCACGGTCCACCCTTCGTCCGGGCATCTTGAGGCCGGTCAGAGCGTCACCGTGCGCATCCACGTCTCTCGCCAGGCGAGCTCTCAGGGGAACGGCATCATCACCTTCCAGCCCGGCGGGAGTGAGGTGCATGTCACATGGCGACCCGACGTCCCGAACCCTGGCCCGACGACGAGCCCGCAGCCGACCCCGACCGACACTGACCCCACGAGCCCGCCCACATCGCCCGGGACGCGGCATCCCGAAAACCCATCTCCGTCCAAGACGAAGCCGTCCTCACCCTCAGGGCCACCGCCATCGGAACCGTCATCTCCCGAGCCGCCACCTGAAGCGCCCTCACCGTCCAAGGAAGAGACGCCAGC
Organism: Actinomadura sp. GC306; assembly: GCF_004348665.1. Taxonomy (GTDB): domain Bacteria; phylum Actinomycetota; class Actinomycetes; order Streptosporangiales; family Streptosporangiaceae; genus Spirillospora. Next base: position 2,495 of record NZ_SMKM01000128.1, read on the forward strand.
CGATACGCCCAGTTCTTCCGGGGCGAGCCCGACATCCACCTCCTGATGGGAGTGGCGCGTATCCACCATTGCCGCATTCAACTACTCTTCGTAGGTGATCGTTTGCGCTGAGCAGCGATGCCTGGGGGGAGGGCGTGCTCATGGCACCTGGTGGAACAGAGGCTCGTCGCGCCCCCACACCTCCCTGCGGGAGACCCTCGCGGGGCCTGACGCTACGGCTGGTCGCCTTCTCCTCCACCGCCGTGATCGGGATGAGTCTGCTGGCTCCGGCGGCCTCAGCCCGTCCCCGCGCGGCTGAGCCCACGCCCAGCGCGGAGGATGTCGCACGCAGCGAGCAGCAGGTCCGCGAACGGGCCGCCGAGGTCGGCCGGACCAAGGCCAAGCTCGCGCAGGCGGACGGTGAACTCGACCGCCTGGCCGTCGCCGCCGCGGCGGCCGTGGAACGCTACAACGGCGAACGCCTCGCCCTGCAACGCTCCCAGCAGGCCCGTGGGGACGCCCTAGCGCGAATGGCCGCCGCCAACGAAAGGCTGGAGGAGACCCGAGCCGGCCTGGCCTCGCTCGCCGCGCAGCTCTACCGGAACAACACCGGCTATGACCAGATCTCCTCGGCGCTCGTCGGTGACGGGGGGCCGCAGGGCTTCATGGACCGTGCCGCGATGGCGGAGATGCTCGTCAAGAGACGCGCCGAGATGGTCAGCCGCGTGGAGGCGTCCAGGAACGTCGCCGACATCTTCCGCCGCCAAGCGGAGAAGGCGCTCGCCGAGCAGCAGGCGGCCACGCAACGGGCCGAGGAGGCCCGGCGGTCAGCACAGGACGCGGTGGCCAGGCAACAGGAGTCGGTACACCGCATAGAGGCAGAGAAACAGCGTCTAGAACACAGCCTTGGGGCGGCCCAGGCCCGCAGCACCCGGCTCAAGCGCGCGCGGGAACGGGCATCCGAGAAGGCGAGGGCCCACAAGGCCCACGTGACCTTCGCAAGACCGGGACGACCCGGCACAGAGGGGCCGAGCACATCGGCTGCGCGGGGAGCGATCGCGGTACGGGCCGCGCTCAAATGGCTGGGCACGCCCTACTCCTGGGGCGGCGGAACCACGGCCGGCCCCAGCTACGGCATAGCGCACGGCGCCGGGATACGCGGCTTCGACTGTTCGGGCCTGGCGATGTACGCGTGGCACAAGGCCGGAGTGACCCTCGACCACTGGACCGGTACGCAGTGGACCTCGGGACCGCACATCCCCATCGATTCCCTGCGTCCGGGCGACCTCGTGTTCTTCGCCAAGAACACGTCCGACCCCGCGACCATCCACCATGTGGGCATCTACGTCGGCGAGGGACAGATGGTGGAGGCGCCCTACACGGGCGGCCATGTGCGCATAGCGAGCATTCACCGAGGGGACTTGATCGGCGCGACCCGTCCCTCCGGCTGACCGTGCGGGGAGCGGGAAGGCTGGAACCCTTCCGCGCGGTCATCCGTACGGAAGGGTTCCTCGCGAGACGTGTCGCGTGGGCGCGGGAGCGGATCGGCGCCCCTCGCGACTTCCGGTCACGTGCCCGGCCCCGCCGGAGCGGTGCGGCCGGCCGGCGGACCGGGGTTCCGGCCGGCCGGGTGTGCGGCGCTCAGTGGCCGCCCTGGTCCGCCGCGCGCTTGAGGGACCGCTCGATCTCCAGCTCCGCCTCGACGCGCCCGGTCCAGCTGGCGCCCTCGACGGACTTGCCCGGCTCCAGGTCCTTGTAGACCTCGAAGAAGTGCTGTATCTCCAGCCGGTCGAACTCGGCGACGTGGTGGATGTCGCGCAGGTGCTCCATGCGGGGGTCGGTGGAGGGGACGCACAGGACCTTGTCGTCACCACCGGCCTCGTCGGTCATCCGGAACATCCCCACGGCGCGGCAGCGGATGAGGCAGCCCGGGAACGTCGGCTCCTGCAGGAGGACCAGCGCGTCGAGCGGGTCGCCGTCCTCGCCGAGGGTGTTCTCGATGAACCCGTAGTCGGCCGGGTACTGCGTCGAGGTGAACAGCATGCGGTCGAGCCTGATGCGCCCGCTCTCGTGGTCAACCTCGTACTTGTTCCGCTGGCCCTTCGGGATCTCAATGGTGACGTCGAAATCCAAGATGTCCTCCGCTCCCTGCGCGCTGCAGTGAATAGTCTTTCGGGAACCCGTGGGCGAGGCCGTCCACACAGGGTGTTCCCTTGTCTAAGGATGTCGCACGTTGGTGAGTGCTGAGTGGGAGAGGGGCGGTCACGTGCCTGGACGGGGCCGTGCCCTCATGGTCCTGTCGCTGTCCCTCCTTAACGTTTTCACCGTCACCGCCGGGCTGGCAGTGGCCAAACTCACACCCGACCGCCACCTGTCGCCGCAGCCGCCGAGCGTGGCGGAGCGGGACCTCGTGCAGGCCGCCGCGGTGGCGATCCCCCCGGCCGACCCCGGGTCGGGGCCGCTGCCGGACGCGTCCACTCTGGCCGGACGGCTGGCGGGGATCATCGGCGGCCCCCGCGCGAAGATCAACGCCGTTGTGGTCGACGCGGCGACCGGCCGCTCCCTGTTCGAGAGGCAGGCCGACCGGCCTGCCACCCCGGCCTCGACGACGAAGCTGGTGACGTCCGTCGCTGCGCTGGCGTCGCTCGGGCCCGCGTACAGGATCACCACGCAGGTCGTGCAAGGCGGGGGTGGCCGAATCGTACTGGTCGGAGGCGGGGATCCTACCCTGACGGCGGTACCGCCGCGTCCGGAGGCCGGCCATCCGCCATGGGCGTCGCTCCAGGAGCTCGCTCAGCAGACGGCTACGGCGTTGAAGGCGTCCGGCGTGCAGCAGGTGCGCGTCGACTACGACACGTCCGCTTACGAAGGTCCTCGCATGGCCGCAGGGTGGAAACCCAATTACGTGCCTGACGGTGAGGTCGCTCCAGTAACCGCCCTGATGGTCGACGGAGGGCGCGTGTCTCCAGGAGATTCGTCCAAGCGGTCCCGGGTCTCCGATCCGCCTTCCGCTGCCGCGAAGCTCTTCGCACGGTTTCTGTCCGAGCAGGGAGTGAGCGCCAAGCCAGGACGGGGGACGACCGCGCCGGACGGGGCCGCGCAGCTGGGCGCCGTCCAGTCGCCGCCCATGTCGGCGCTCGTGGAGCACCTGATGACCGAGAGCGACAACGACGTGGCCGAAGCGGTGGCCAGGCAGGTCGCCGTCCACCTGGGGCGCCCGGCGACGTTCGCCGACTCGGCCCAGGCCGTGGTGCAGGTCCTCGTAGGGCTGGGGGTGACGACGGGGATCGCGCTCAACGACGGCAGCGGGCTGTCCACGCGCAACCGCATCACGCCCAAGGCCCTCGCCCAGATCGTCTCACTCGCCGTGCGCGAGGACCACCCGGAGCTCCGCTCGGCGATCACCGGGCTGCCCGTCGCCGGGTTCTCCGGGACGCTGAGCCCGCCGCGCTTCACCTCGGCGCCCAGCCGACCGGGGCTCGGGGTGGTGCGGGCCAAGACCGGCACGCTGGCGGGCGTCAGCACGCTGGCCGGCTTCACCCAGGACGCGGATGGCCGGCTGCTCGCCTTCGCCTTCATGGCGGGGGACGGCGAGGGTCCCGTCGACCCCGGGAAGCTCGACCGGCTCGCGGCCGTCGTCGCCGCCTGCGGTTGCGGCAACGCCGCCTCAGCCGGGGGCTGATACGGGTGTGGGTCCGGTCATATGGGAGATAACCAGGACGGTTGTTCGTTGAACGACCGTGCAGGGGCGCTCCGGCGCCGCGTCCGAAACGTACGGTGGAGTACATGAGCGCCTCAATGATCGACTGGAACGTGGCGGTCCAGGCCGGGACACGGCTGGTCAGGCCCGGCCCCCAGGTCAGCCATGCCGAGGCTCGTGAGGCCGTGGCGGAGTTGCGCGAGCTGTCGAAGCTCGCCCACGGCCATGTGCGGGACTTCACCGGCATGGCCTCCGAGCTCGATCCGGAGCCCGCGACGGTCGTGGACAGGCCCGGCTGGATCCGGGCCAACGTGGACGGCTTCCGTGTGGTGCTCGAACCGCTCATGGAGCAGATGTCGGAGCGGCGCAGCCCCGGCCCCCTCGGCGGCGCGGGAAACGTCATGGTGCAGGCCGTCGGTTCTCGCGTGACCGGAATGCAGGTCGGCGCGATCCTCGCCTACATGGCCAGCCGCGTACTGGGGCAGTACGAGCTGTTCCTGCCGCCGGACCCGTCCGGCCGGGCGCCGACCGGAAGGCTGACGCTGGTCGCCCCCAACATCGTCCATGTCGAGCAAGAGCTCGGTGTGGACTCGCGTGACTTCCGGCTCTGGGTCTGTCTCCACGAGGAGACGCACCGCGCCCAGTTCACCGGTGTCCCCTGGCTGCGGGAGTACGTGCAGGACCAGATGACCCAGTTCCTGCTCGCATCGGACCTCGACCCAGGCGTCATGCTGGACCGCATCCGGGACGCGGCGGAGGCCGTTGCAGACGCCGTGCGTGGCGGCGACTCCAACCTCATCGACGCGATCCAGAGCCCGGAGCAGCGCGAGATCCTCGACCGTCTCACCGCGGTGATGACGCTGGTCGAAGGACACGGCGACTACGTGATGGACGCGGTCGGCCCCGAAGTGGTGCCGTCGGTCAAGCAGATCCGGTCCCGTTTCCAAGGACGGCGTGACGGTGGTTCCAGGCTGGACAAGACGATCCGGCGCCTCCTTGGCATCGACCTCAAGATGAAGCAGTACGCGGAGGGATCGCGCTTCGTCCGACGGGTCGTCACCGAGGTCGGCATGGGCGGGTTCAATCAGGTGTGGCAGTCGCCGGAGACGCTGCCCACGCACAACGAGATCAAGGAGCCGGCCCTGTGGATGGACAGAGTGCTGGGCCCCCGCGCCATCGACGCACCCCCCGAGGCGAACGAAGCCTGACCCGAGTCGAAGCTTGACCTGAGCCGAAGCCTGACCCCTTCCCGCCGGTGAAGCCGGCCTGGGCGCGCCGCGCGTATCGGGCGCCACGGGGTGGTAAAGGTTTCCCATGGGGCCTGATCCGGCGGTGGCCGCGGTACGTCTCGCGGTGCGCCGCGTCCTGGAGGAGCTTCCCGAAGGGGCGTTGGTGCTCGCCGCGTGCAGCGGAGGCGCCGACTCGCTGGCGCTGGCCGGTGCGCTGGCCTTCGAGGCCCCCAGGGCGGGACGCCAGGCCGGCGGTGTCACGATCGACCATGGCCTACAGGCCGGTTCGGGCGAGCGTGCCGATGCCTTGGTACGCGCCATGGCCGACATGGGCTTGGACCCGTCCGGCTCAATAGCGGTCACCGTGGACGGTCCGGGCGGCCCAGAGAACGCTGCAAGGGATGCCCGCTACACCGCCCTCGATGAGGCCGCAGAGCGACTGGGCGCCGCAGCCGTCCTCCTGGGGCACACCCAAGACGACCAGGCCGAAACCGTCCTGCTCGGACTGGCGAGGGGTTCAGGAACCCGATCTCTGTCCGGCATGCCGTCCGAGTTCCGACGTCGATCCGGCGTTCTCTATCTGAGGCCCTTGCTGGAGCTCGACCGTGCGACCACACGCCGCGCATGCCAGGCGATGGGCTTGGAGCCCTGGGACGACCCACACAACGTCGACCCCGCCTATGCGCGCGTACGTGTGCGGCATGAGGCGCTGCCCGTACTGGAAAAGACGCTTGGCCCCGGTGTAGCAGAGGCCCTGGCGCGGACGGCGAAGATGCTGCGCGAAGACGCGGACTACCTGGAAGAGGTCGCCACAAGGGCCTTCGACGACTTGCAGGCCCCTGACGACGGGGAGCGCGTAGCCCTCAGCCTGGACGAGCTGAAGGAGCAGCCCAGGGCCGTCCGTACCCGGGTCCTGCGGATGGCCGTGCTGAAAGCGGGCAGCCCAGCGGGTACGCTCGCGGCCGTCCACGTCGATGCGGTGGATCGACTGGTCACGGCCTGGCGCGGACAGCGGCATGTAGACCTGCCCGGGGGGGTACGGGCCGTCCGGCGGTATGGGAAGCTGCTTTTCGGCCGGACGGGCGAGGTCTGAACGATGAGGGTGTGGTTGTGGACGAGAAGGACCTGGGCACGGACCTGGCGAAGGTTCTGATCCCCGAGGAGGACCTGCAGGCCAAGGTCCGGGAGCTCGCCGAGCAGATCGACGCCGACTACGCCGGCAAGGACCTTCTGCTGGTGGGCGTCCTGAAGGGCGCCGTCATGATCATGGCGGACCTCGCGCGGGCCCTGCACACGCCGGCCTCGATGGACTGGATGGCCGTTTCGTCCTACGGCTCCGGCACGAAGTCCTCCGGGGTCGTGCGCATCCTCAAGGACCTCGACACCGACATCCTCGACCGGCACGTCCTGATCGTGGAGGACATCGTCGACTCGGGCCTGACCCTGTCGTGGCTGGTGAGCAACCTGCGGTCGCGTGGGCCGGCCTCACTGGAGATCTGCGCGCTGCTGCGCAAACCGGAGGCGGTCAAGGCCGACGTGGACGTGAAGTACGTCGGGTTCGACATCCCCAACGAGTTCGTCATCGGCTACGGGCTCGACTACGCGGAGAAGTACCGGAACCTGCCGTTCGTCGGCACGCTCGCCCCGCACGTCTACGGTGGAGAAGGCGCATAGCGGCCCCAGAACAGGGACAGAGGCCCGCACACCGCGCCGCCGGGGGCATATGAGCCGCCTCCAGGGAACAAGGGACCGTGACGAATCGTTGCAAAGGTCGTTGACGGGTATATGGAGGGGATGCAGGAGAACAGCGTCGGCTGCGTCTTCTGCGCCCTGCGGTGTACCGTCGGTGTCCCGGACCCTTGGGTCGGGGAGCCACACGGAGGTAAGCCGCCGCGATGGGTCCGGAGCCCCGGGTGACGGACTTCTCGTGAGTCGCACTGTTGGTCGCCCCGGCATCCGTCCCCCGGGACGGACGAGGATCGTACACAGACGTTGGTCAGGAGGGACGGGCCCCGGAGGGGTAACCGAATAAATGGACGTGAAGCGCTACTTTCGCGGGCCGCTGCTGTGGATCCTGCTGTTCGGCCTCCTGGTCGCCCTTCTCATGTGGGGCATCAACCCTGGCCCTTCCTACGAGAAGGTCGACACCTCGAAGGTCGTCCAGGAGATCAACGCGGGACAGGTGAAGTCCGCCAAGATCATTGACAAGGACCAGCGGATCGAGCTGACGCTCAACAACGGCGAGCACCAGCAGACGTCCTGGGTCGGGGGCCAGGGGCACCAGCTCCAGCAGGCGCTGCAGAAGCAGGCCGACGCGGGCAAGCTGTCCGGTGGCTACGACGTCGAGGTTCCGCAGCAGAGCTTCCTGATGAACCTGCTGTTCAGCCTCTTGCCCATCATCATCATCGTGCTGATCTTCCTGTTCATCATGAACCAGATGCAGGGCGGCGGCTCGCGGGTGATGAACTTCGGCAAGTCCAAGGCCAAGCTCATCACCAAGGACACCCCGAAGACCACCTTCGCCGACGTCGCCGGCGCTGAGGAGGCCCTGGAGGAGCTGGAGGAGATCAAGGACTTCCTCCAGAACCCGGCCAAGTTCCAGTCGATCGGCGCCAAGATTCCCAAAGGCGTGCTCCTGTACGGCCCCCCGGGAACCGGTAAGACGCTCCTGGCGCGCGCCGTGGCCGGTGAGGCCGGGGTGCCCTTCTACTCGATCTCCGGTTCGGACTTCGTGGAGATGTTCGTCGGTGTCGGCGCCTCCCGCGTCCGCGACCTGTTCGAGCAGGCCAAGACGAACGCCCCCTCGATCATCTTCATCGACGAGATCGACGCCGTCGGCCGGCACCGCGGTGCGGGCCTCGGCGGCGGCCACGACGAGCGTGAGCAGACCCTGAACCAGCTCCTGGTCGAGATGGACGGGTTCGACGTCAAGGGCGGCGTGATCCTGATCGCCGCCACGAACCGTCCCGACATCCTCGACCCGGCGCTCCTGCGTCCCGGCCGGTTCGACCGCCAGGTCACCGTGGACCGCCCCGACCTGGAGGGCCGGAAGGGCATCCTCAAGGTGCACGGCCGCGGCAAGCCGTTCGCCCCGGACGTCGACCTCGACACGATCGCGCGCCGCACCCCCGGCTTCACCGGTGCCGACCTCGCCAACGTGATCAACGAGGCGGCGCTGCTCAGCGCGCGGTTCGACCGCAAGCTGATCGACATGGACACCCTTGAGGAGTCCATCGACCGCGTCATGGCCGGGCCGGAGAAGAAGACCCGGGTGATGTCGGAGAAGGAAAAGAAGATCATCGCCTACCACGAGGGCGGGCACGCTCTGGTGGCGCACGCGCTGCCGAACTCCGACCCCGTGCACAAGGTGACGATCCTTCCGCGTGGGCGGGCCCTGGGCTACACCATGACCCTCCCGATGGAGGACAAGTTCCTCACGACCCGCTCGGAGATGACCGACCAGCTCGCCATGCTGCTCGGCGGGCGCACCGCGGAGGAGCTCGTGTTCCACGAGCCGACCACGGGCGCGGCCAACGACATCGAGAAGGCCAGCGCGATCGCCCGCAAGATGGTGACCGAGTACGGAATGAGCGAACGCCTCGGCGCGCGCAAGTTCGGCTCCGGTCAGGGCGAGGTCTTCCTCGGGCGCGACATGGGGCACGAGCGTGACTACTCGGAGGACATAGCGTCCGCCATCGACGACGAGGTCCGCCGCTACATCGAGGCCGCGCACGACACGGCGTGGGAGATCCTCATGGAGTACCGGGACGTCCTGGACTCGCTGGTGGTCAACCTCATGGAGAAGGAGACTCTCTCCAAGGACCAGGTGCTGGAGATCTTCGCGCCGATCACGAAGCGGCCGCATCAGAACTCCTACACCGGCTACGGCAAGCGCCTCCCGTCGGACCGTCCGCCCATCCTGACGCGCAAGGAACTGGCCCTCATGGGCCCCCAGGAGGTCACCGACCTGACCAAGGGCAACGGCCAGAGCGGCGGGGTCGGCGCAGAGGTCAAAGACCCGGCGCAGGGCGAAAGCTGACCGCCTTGGCTGATTCGCAAGACGAGACGTCGGCGCATGGCGTATCTGGGGACGGGTCACCGTCCCCAGGACCATCCCTCGGTGCCCAGAAGGGCCGGCAGTCGGACGAGGCCGCGCGGGACGCGGGGCGTGCGTTCATCGAGGGCGAGGCAAGCATCCTGGAGGAGCCGCCAGGCTTCGACCATGCGCGGATCGAGAAAGCGGTGCGCGAGATCCTCATCGGCATCGGGGAGGACCCCGACCGCGACGGTCTCCGTGACACGCCCGCCAGGGTGGCCCGTGCCTACGCCGAGCAGTTCGCCGGCCTGCGGCAGACGCCCGAGGACGCTCTCACCACGGTGTTCGACGCCGACCATGAGGAAATGGTCCTGGTCAAGGACATCGAGGTGTACTCCGTGTGCGAGCACCACCTGGTCCCCTTCCACGGGGTAGCCCACGTGGGGTACACGCCCAACAAGAAGGGGCAGATCACCGGCCTGTCGAAGCTGGCGCGGCTGGTGGACGTGTACGCGCGTCGCCCGCAGGTGCAGGAGCGGCTGACGAGCCAGGTCGCGGACGCGTTGATGCGCGTGCTGGAGCCGCGGGGCGCGATCGTGGTGATCGAGGCGGAGCATCTGTGCATGACCATGCGCGGGGTGCGGAAGCCGGGCGCGAAGACGGTCACGTCGGCGGTGCGCGGCGACTTCCGTGATCATCCGGAGACGCGGTCCGAGGCGATGAGCCTGATTCTCGGACGCTACTGACCAGCCGCCCCGACTCGGGGCGCCGAAATGCATGCAAGGGCCTCAGCGGCGCGCTGAGGCCCTTCTGCTGCCACCGGACGAGCGGCTCGGCGGCGCAAGTGACGGAACGGGCCTGCGAGCGGCGCGTGCCGGGTGTGGCGCGGCGGGCGCCGCCGATGCGGTGGGAGGGCCGGAACGGCCGTGCAGGCGCCGCGGCAACAGGGTCGAGATCAAGGCATAGGGTTGGGAGTCATGACCAGTGCCGTCGTTCCGGGCCTGCCCGCGCCAGGGCGGTGCCTCGTCATGGGCGTGGTCAACGTCACCCCGGATTCGTTCTCCGACGGCGGCGCCTGGTTCGACCCGGACAAGGCCGTCCGGCACGGCCTCGACCTGGTCGCGGAGGGCGCCGACATCGTGGACGTGGGTGGTGAATCCACCCGTCCTGGGGCGCAGCGTGTGTCACAGGACGAGGAACTGCGTCGCGTGGTGCCCGTCATAGAGGCGCTCGTGGCCGAGGACGTTCCGGTCAGCATCGACACCATGCGCGCCGAGGTCGCAGAGGCCGCGCTTGGGGTCGGGGCCAGGCTGGTGAACGACGTGAGCGGCGGCCTCGCCGATCCGGCCATGCCGCGCGTGGTCGCAGCGACGGGCGTCCCCTACGTCGTTATGCACTGGCGGGGCCACAGCCATGACATGCAGACACGCGCCGTATACGACGACGTGGTCCGTGAGGTGCGCGACGAGCTGCTGCGCAGGGTCGACGCGGTTCTCAGGGAGGGCGTCGACCCCTCGATGATCGTGCTGGATCCCGGGCTGGGTTTCGCCAAGAACCCCGAGGCAGGGCACAACTGGTCGCTGCTGGCCCACCTGGACGCTTTCACGGGCACCGGGCACCCGGTCCTGGTGGGCGCGTCCCGCAAAGGGTTTCTGACCAGGTTGCTCGCCGACTCGGACGGGGCGGCGCGCCCCTTCGGCGAATGCGACGACGCGACCGTGGCCGTCACGTCCTTGGTGGCGGCAGCCGGCGCGTGGTGCGTGCGCGTGCATCGCGTCCGCCCCAACGCGGACGCCGTCCGTGTCGCGGCCGCCATGCGCGCGGCACGTCCCGCCCCTGAAGAGACCTACGGAAAAGCCGCGGCGGACGGTCGCGCAGAACACGGGAGTCCCCGCCTATGAGTCGTGCCGTGAACCGCGCCGACGTGGACGCGGTCCATGCCGAGTTCTACGCCGCGTTCGAGGCCGGTGACTTCGACCGCATGTCGGACGTGTGGGCGGACGGCCCGTACGCGGAGGGCGTCTCCTGCGTGCACCCCGGCTGGACGATGCTGCGCGGGCGCGAGGAAGTGCTCCGTTCCTGGGCGCTCATCATGGCCAACACGACCTACATCCAGTTCGTGCTCACCGACGTCGAGACAGACGTGTACGGCGACCACGCAGTGGTGACGTGCAAGGAGAACGTCCTCACCGCCGATGAGGACACCGAGGCCGGTTTCCTCGCCGGCGGAAGCATCGTGGCCACGAACGTGTTCGTCCGGTCGGAAGGGGAGTGGCGGTTGCTGCTGCACCACGGCTCCCCCGTGCTCAACGTCGTGGATGCAGAGGAAGAATGAGTTTGGACCACATCGAGCTGCGCGGCCTTCGCGCGCGGGGCAGGCACGGGTGCCTGCCCGCGGAACGCGAGCTGGGGCAGGAGTTCGTGGTGGACGCCGTCCTGGGCCTCGACACTCGCCCGGCGGCGGCGGGGGACGACCTCTCGCGTACCGTCGATTACGGAGCACTCGCCGGCCGCCTGGTCGCCGTCATCGAGGGAGAGCCCGTCAACCTCCTTGAAACGCTCGCCGACCGGCTGGCGACAATATGTCTGGAAGATCCGACGGTGAGCGAGGTCGAGATCACCGTCCACAAGCCGAGCGCCCCGGTGCCGCACCCCTTCACGGACATCGCCGTGAAGATCAGGAGGAGTCGCCCATGACAGCGTCCGACCGCATGCCCGACCGCACCGCCACCGGCGGCCACATGCTGGTCCAGCATCGCGTCGTTTTCTCGATCGGCAGCAACCTGGGCGACCGCCTGGACAACATCCAGGAGGCGGTGGACGCGCTGTTCGACGCCCCCGGCCTGCACTTCGTGGCGTTCTCCCCGGTCTACGAGACCGCGCCGTACGCGCCGCCCGGCGAGACCATCCCCGAGCAGGGCGACTTCCTCAACGTGATCCTCGTGGCCGACACCCGCCTCCCCCCGGAGAACCTCCTCGAACGCGTCCTGAACATCGAGACGTCGATGCGCCGGGAGCGCGTGGTGCGCTGGGGCCCTCGCACGCTCGACATCGACATCGTCGTCTTCGGTGACGTCACGTCCGACGACCCCGATCTGACGCTCCCGCACCCCCGCGCGCACGAGAGGGCGTTCGTGCTCGTCCCCTGGGCCGACATCGAGCCGGATGTCCTGCTCCCCGGGCATGGCCGTGTCGGTGACCTCGCCGCGGCCAAGCAGTCGGAGGGTGGTCCGTCGGCCGTTCGCCGCCGGGAGGACCTGGTCCTCCAGCAGCCTGCATGAGGCCGTCCCGACCGCTGTTCCTCATCGCCCTGGTGGTCGTCGTCGCGGTGGTCACCTGGGCGGTGCTGCGCTCCGCCTACATGTCGCTGCCCCCGCTGCCGTGGACAGCGGTGCCGACGCTGCTCCTGCTCGCCCTGGGCGAGGCGTTCACGGGCCTGAACGTGCTGCGCCGGCTCCGCAGCAAGCCGGCCGAGCGGTACCGCCCCCAGCCCGGCCGGAAGCCGCCGCCCAAGCCGCTGGAGCCCATGGCGGTGGCCCGGCTGGCCGCCCTGGGCAAGGCGAGCGCGCACGCCGCGGCGGTCATCGCGGGTGTGTTCGGCGGATTCGCCGTCAGCTTGACCTCCTCCCTCGACAAGGCGACCCCGCGCCACGACTTCTTCGTCAGCGGCGGCACCTTCCTGGCCGCGGTCGTCCTCGTGGGGGCCGCGGTCTTCCTGGAGTACGCGTGCCGCGTCCCCAAGGGCCCGGACGACGAAGAACAGGCCCGAAGCGCCTGATTCACGCGTCTGTAGCGGCCTCGGGTGCTGCGCCCGTCGTGGGCGTCATTTGTCGATGTCGCCTACGACGAAGAACATCGAGCCCAGGATGGCGATCATGTCGGCGACCAGGGTGTCGGGCAGGAGTTCCTTCAGGACCTGGATGTTGTTGAACGACGCGGACCGCAGCTTCAACCGCCACGGGACCTTCTCCCCACGCGACACGAGGTAGTAGCCGTTGATGCCCAGCGGGTTCTCCGTCCAGGCGTACGTGTGGCCCTCCGGGACCTTCAGCACTTTCGGCAGGCGCTGGTTGATGGGGCCGGGGGGAAGATCGGCGAGGTGGTCGAGGCAGGCGTCGGCGAGATCCAGGGACGCGTGGACCTGGTCGAGCAGGCATTCGAACCGTGCGAGGCAGTCGCCCTCGGACCGGGTGATCACGCGGACGTCGAGGTCGCCGTAGGCGAGATACGGTTCGTCCCTGCGCAGGTCGAAGTCCAGGCCGGATGCCCGCGCGATGGGGCCGGACACCCCGTACTGCAGGATCTGCTCTTGGGTGAGTACTCCGACGCCCCTCGTCCGCGCACGGAAGATCTCGTTGCCCATGATGATGTCGTCGATGTCGCCCATGCGGGAACGGACGTCGGAGACCGCGGTCCGCGCGCGCGCCGTCCAACCGGCGGGGAGCTCCTCCTTGAGCCCTCCGACCCGGTTGAACATGTAGTGCATCCGCCCGCCGGAGATCTCCTCCATGACGCGCTGCAGGACCTCACGCTCACGGAACGCGTAGAAGACCGGCGTGATGGCGCCCATCTCAAGGGGATACGAGCCGAGGAACATCAGGTGGTTGAGAATCCGGTTGAGTTCCGCCAGCAGGGTCCGCACCCATACGGCGCGGACGGGGACCTCCATACCGAGCATCCGTTCCACGGCGAGGACGACGCCGAGCTCGCTGGAGAAGGCCGACAGCCAGTCATGACGGTTCGCCAGCACGATGATCTGCCGGAAGTCGCGGACCTCAAAGAGCTTCTCCGCCCCACGGTGCATGTAGCCGACGATGGGTTCGGCCGCCGAGATGCGTTCGCCGTCCAAGGTGAGCTTGAGCCGGAGCACGCCGTGCGTGGACGGATGCTGGGGCCCGATGTTCAGGATCATGTCCTCGGTGGCGAGTTCCTTGGCGCCCGCACCGATCCCGACGATCCGTTCGGTGGTCATGGTCGCGCCTCCGCAGCTCCGATCACGGCTTCATGGTCGCATGGCGAGCGGTACTCGTTATCCGGTTGACTAGGGGGCGATGAACGCGAGCCATGGCGAACCGCCTTACGAGCCCGCCGCGAACCCTGGACAGCAGGGAGCGGCGCACCCGCCCGCGCCGTCGGGCCAGGGGCTTGGCGGCCGGCCGCCAGGCCAACCCGGTCAAGTACCGGCACACTACTCGCCGCACCAGCAACCGTCCGGACCGCCCGTCTATCAGGCGGACCAGGCGTTCGCGCCCGGCGGCGACCTCCAGTGGTCGCCCATCTCCAAACGCCACGGCTGGCACAAGCTCCTCACCGCGTTCCTCTGGGCGATCCCGATCGGCGGTGTGGGAGCGCTCATCGTGTGGGGCAACGGTGGCCTCGTACCCACCGTCATGTGGGTCGGCGCCGTCGTGCTGGGAGTCGTCCTCACGTGGCTGTTGGCCGAACTGGACCGACGCACGTACGGGTACGTCGAGCGTGCGGACGACCTCATCGTCACTCACGGAGTCCTGAAAAGGCGCCTCATCGTCGTCCCTTACGGGCGAATGCAGTTCGTGGACGTCACGGCAGGGCTTCTGGAGAGGTGGATGGGCATCGCCACCGTCCGGCTGCACACCGCCGCGGCGGCGACGGACGCGACCATCCCCGGCCTGCCGACCGCTGAGGCCGCCCTTCTGCGCGACCGTCTCGCGCAGAAGGGTGAGGAACGGAGCATGGGGCTATGAGCGGCCCCTACGGCCCGCCTGGGCCCTATGGCCCGTACGGTCCGCAGGGCCGTCCGCACCCTCCAGGGCACCAGGGCCCTCCCGCGCCGCAGGGTCCTCCCGGGCCACAGGGACGCCCGGGACCCGGCTACGGCCCGCCTGGCTACGGCCCGCCTCCGCCGTAT
>NZ_SMKM01000129.1 GCF_004348665.1 Actinomadura sp. GC306
CGTTCGGTGGTTTTGGCGAAGGGGAAACACCCGGTTCCATTCCGAACCCGGAAGTTAAGCTCTTCAGCGCCGATGGTACTGCATGGGAGACTGTGTGGGAGAGTAGGACGCCGCCGGACTCATATTGCAGGAAGGGCCTCGCCGTTTCGGCGGGGCCCTTCCTCATTTCTGAGTGCTTTCAGTCGTCCGGAACCACCGCGGTGGAGGCGCTTACGTGCCTCGGGTGGGCGGCGGCGATGAAGAGGGCCAGTGCGGCGATGCCGGCCATTCCCGAGAGGATGGGGAGCGGGCCGGGGCCAACGCTGTTCAGGACCATGCCGCCTACCGCTCCACCGATGGCCACACCGATGTAGGTGCCGGATGTGTTGAGAGCCAACGCCTGGGTGGCGGCAGGGCCGGCGAGCATGTGCAGCCTGGCCTGGACGGCAGGGGAGTTCCAGAACGCGGCGCCGCCCCGGATCGTCACGATGGCCAGCAGAGGAACGACTGAGATCGGACGCAGCGGCCACAGTGCCGTCAGTGCGAGCATCGCGGCGAGGAACGTTCCCACTCCGGCGATGAGCGTGCGGTCGGCGCCCCACGCGTCGGTGGCGCGTCCTCCCGCCCAGATGCCGACCATGCCGGCGACGCCGGAGCAGGCGAAGAAGAAGCCGCGGTCGGTTACGTCTGCGTTCGCGAGGGCCGCGGTGAACGGCGCCAGGTACGTCAGCAGCATCATCGACCCGAACATCAACACGACGTTGGCCAGCAGGCCGAGGGAGATGGCCGGACGGTGGAGTACGGCGAGCTGTGTTCGTACGGGCAGGGCTTTGTGCTGGCCCTCGCCCCGAGGCAACGCGGTGTAGAAGCCGAGGGCGACGAGTGCACCTCCGGCGGCCATCACCGCGAACGTGGCGCGCCAGCCCAATGCGCCGCCGATCCAGGCTCCGGCCGGGACACCGAACGCGAGGGCTCCGGTCACCCGAATGCGACGGCCGCCACGGCGCGTCCCGTCCGCTCGGGGGCGGCGAGCCGGGCGGCGGTCGCGAACATGGCGGGTGTCGCCGCGGCGGCGGCGAGCGCGGCCAGGACCCGCAGGCCCATCAATGTGGCGAACGTGGGGCTGAGCGCGGCGACGGCGTTGGCGGCGGTGAAGACGAGCGCGGACGACACCAGGAGCGTCCTGCGCGGGATGCGGGCGGTCATGACGGCGGCGGGCGGTGCGGCGACCGCCACGGTCACGGAGAAGACCGTGACGAGCTGGCCGGCCGTGCCCACGCTCACCCCGAGGGAACCGGCGATCTCGGGCAGCACACCGGCGATCACGTAGTCATCGGTGTAGAAGACGAGCGCGCCCGCTGCGAGAGCGAGCAACCAGCGAGGCATTGCTGCTCCACACGTGGGGTCCGGACCGACGGCGGAGACCACACTATGGAACGTTCCGCGGCCCTGGCCAACCGCTTTTTCGAGCAAGGATCCGGTATGTCGTCCAGTCGAACCGGCCGGTCGGCGTCGAACGGAAACGCTGTCCAGGAGGCGGAGGAGCGGCCTTTTGTGGGTGCCACGTAGGTTCCTGCACATGGTCGGCTGGACTGAAATTGGCCTGCCCGGCGGGTGGCCGAAGGACGTTCTGATTGGCAGGGGATTGGACGGGCCGCCTCTTGGGTAACGACTGCTTCGGCGAAGTCCAATATGTCGGTAGCCGTTCCAGAGCTAAGAGACACCGCTATATTTCAGATTACTGAGCAGCCGAAATTCGCCATTGTGAATGAGGGGCTCGGGCGGGGGGTAAGGGCCACCTTGATCCTTGGGAGGCAGAGGATGGACCGTCCTGCTCTCTGGCGCGCCGGCTGGCGCAAGAGTTCGTACAGCAAGGCGTCGAGTAACTGCGTGGAGGTCGCCGGTCTCCGGTCCGGCATCGGTTTTCGGGACAGTAAGGCGCCGGCAGGTCCGATGCTGGTCGCCACCGCGGCCGAATGGGCGGCGTTCGTGAACGCCGTCAAGGTCGGCGAACACGATTTCCGTTGACGTCAAGGTTCTTCGCCGGCCGGGACGTCGGGCTCCGCCTGGGTGCCGCGTCACGGTCATCTGCGGCGCCGGGGGCGTCGGCTTGGCCGCCACTTTTTCTTGGCGGATGCATTGGTTTTCGGGGACGGAACTCGTGCCAGGATCAGGAATGGGTCCTGGTGAGGATATAGGCCACGCGGGCGCCGAGTATTCGCGTGCATCGCTTGCTCGACGGCATCGCCGACGAGCAAGCGAGGAGCAGGACGTCAGATCTCGTCGCCGGCGAGGACGGTGTCGGCGTCGACGATGCGGTACGCGTAGCCCTGCTCGGCGAGGAAGCGCTGCCGGTGGGCGGCGTAGTCCTGGTCGAGGGTGTCGCGGGCGACGACGGCGTAGAAGCGGGCGCCCTGCCCGGACGCCTTGGGCCGCAGCAGCCGGCCGAGGCGCTGCGCCTCCTCCTGCCGTGACCCGAAGGCACCCGAGACCTGCACGGCGACGGACGCCTCGGGAAGGTCGATGGAGAAGTTCGCGACCTTGGACACGACGAGCACGCCGATCTCGCCCGAACGGAACGCGTCGAAGAGGCGCTCCCGTTCGCGGACGCGGGTCTCGCCCTTGATGACGGGTGCGTCCAGCAGTGCGCCGAGTTCGTCGAGCTGGTCGATGTACTGGCCGATGACGAGGGTCTGCTCGCCCCTGTGCCGCTCCACCAGCGCCTGGATCAGCTTCGTCTTGGTGTCGGTGGTGGCGCAGAAGCGGTAGCGCTCCTCGGGTTCGGCGGTCGCGTAGGCGAGGCGTTCGGAATCGGTCAGGGTGACGCGCACCTCGACGCAGTCGGCGGGTGCGATCCAGCCCTGGGCCTCCATGTCCTTCCACGGCGCGTCGTAGCGCTTGGGGCCGATGAGGGAGAACACGTCCCCTTCGCGGCCGTCCTCGCGGACGAGGGTGGCGGTGAGGCCGAGGCGGCGGCGGGCCTGCAGGTCGGCGGTCATGCGGAAGATCGGCGCGGGCAGCAGGTGCACCTCGTCGTAGACGACGAGGCCCCAGTCGCGGGCGTCGAAGAGTTCGAGGTGGGCGTAGGCGCCCTTCCGGTGCGTCGTCATGATCTGGTACGTGGCGATCGTGACGGGGCGGATCTCCTTCTTCGTGCCGGTGTACTCGCCGATCTCGTCCTCGGTGAGGGAGGTGCGGCGGAGGAGTTCCTGCTTCCACTGGTGGGCCGAGACGGTGTTGGTGACCAGGATCAGCGTGGTCGCCTCCGCGCGGGCCATGGCGGCGGCGCCGACGATGGTCTTGCCGGCGCCGCAGGGGAGCACGACGACGCCGGAGCCGCCGTGCCAGAACGTGTCGGTGGCCTCCCGCTGGTAGGAGCGCAGCTCCCAGCCGTCCTCGACGAGGGAGATCGCGTGCGCCTCGCCGTCCACGTACCCGGCGAGGTCCTCGGCGGGCCAGCCGAGTTTGAGCAGCGCCTGCTTGAGGGCGCCGCGCTCGCTCGGGTGGACGGCGACGGCGTCGTCGCCGACCCGGTCGCCGATCATCCCCTTGACCTTCTTGGCGCGCAGCACCTCCTCCAGGACCGAGCGGTCGGAGGACGACAGGACGAGCCCGTGCAGCGGGTCCTTCTCCAGCCGCAGCCGCCCGTACCGGGCCATGGTGTCGGCGACGTCCACCAGCAGCGCGTGCGGGACGGGGTACCGGGAGAACCGGATCAGCGTGTCGACGACCTGCTCGGCGTCGTGGCCGGCGGCGCGGGCGTTCCACAGGGCGAGCGGCGTCACCCGGTAGGTGTGGACGTGCTCGGGCGCCCGTTCGAGCTCGGCGAACGGTGCGATCTCCTTGCGGCAGGCGTCGGCCAGGTCGTGGTCGACCTCCAGCAGCAGCGTCTTGTCGGACTGGACGATGAGCGGACCGTCGGTCAAAGCGAGAGCCCCCGTCGGAATTCGGTGATCGGTGCCGGTCCGGCCGGGCACCGCCCGTGCACGCTACCCCAGGGAAGCGGCACGTGGCCCGCACCGGATGCGGCCACCGGATCCAACGCCGCGCGCGCCCGCGTTATTGCGTCCCGCCGCGTGACCGAGGGGTCAGTACGAGTCGTAGCCGTTCGTCTCGGCGAGGACGACCACGAAGACGTAGATGATGAGGCCGATGATGCCGAGGACGATGGACGCGCCGAACAGCACCCAGCTCCACACGGTCAGCCTCCGCGCGGACTCGGGGTCGGAGTGCACCCGGCCCATCGCGATGGCGGAGGTGATGACGCCGGGGATGGACAGCACGCCGCAGCACAGCACCACCATGACGATGTTGCAGACGAGGGCCGCGACCGTGGATCCGTTGCCGGACTGCGACGTGGGCACCCCGGGCGGCCCGTAGCCGGCATTGGGGTAGCCGCCGCCGTACGCGCTTCCGCCGTACGCGCCGCCGCCGTACGGGTCGGTGCCGTAGGGATCGCCGCTCTTGGGATCGCCGCTCCAGCCCTGCGATCCGCCGTACGGATCCTGCCAGCCGGGCGGCGGGCTTCCTCCGTATCCGCTCACGGATCGTCTCCTCTCGCCCTAGCTGTACCCAATACGACCGAGCCGTCGGATACAGGGTTCCATCGCGTCCGGAACCGGACAGCGCTTTCACCGATCTCTTCATCCAATGGAGACGCGGGGCGGCGGAGTGCGCGTCAAGGGGCGGGGTCGTCGTCGAGCTCGGACACGCCGGTGATGCGGTGGAGGGCGAAGCGGTGCACGGCGGCGCGGGTGGCGTCGTAGCCGGTGAGGAAGCCGCCCTCGACGCGGACCGGTTCCACGATGCGGCTGGACGCCTGGCCCTGCTGGTCGAGGTAGCCGATCCAGACGCGCCCGCCGCGTTCGACGGCGGCGCGGAGGCGGTCGATCGTGGCCATCGCGGGCGACCGGGGCGGTTCGCCGGCCGGGGCGTCGGCGCGCAGCCGGGCCTGCTCGGCGCCGAGCGCCGACGCCTCGTCGCCGGCCCGCAGGGCGCGGACGGCGGCGGTGAGCATGGCGGCGTCGGTGCGCTCCGCCGGCCGGATCCGGACGATCTCGGCGGTCGGCGGGGGCTTGGCGCGCTGCGCGTCCGGGCGGGTCACGATTACTCCGCCGCCGGGCGCCTCGGCGACCGGCGCGAGGCCCATCGCGCGCAGCCCGTCGAGGAGGTCGGCCCGCTGCAGCCCGGACGCGAGGACCGTCGGCGCGAGGCGGTGCAGCCGCAGCGCGTCCGAGCGGCGGTCGGCGAGGATCTCGTCGAGCGTGCTGGACGAGTCGGTCCGGACGTAGGACGCGAGGGCCCCCACGCGCAGGTGGCCGTGCCGGCGGGCGACGTCGTCGATGAGGTAGGTGAGCGGCTGCGGCAGCGGGGTCGCCGAGTGCCGGGCCAGCAGGTCGGTGACGTCGGCGGCGGTCCGCCCGGCGTCGAGGGCGCGGCGGATCGACTCGGGCGTGAAGCGGTACACGGTGGCGCCGCCGGTGGACTCGACGTCGGCGGCGAGGGCGAGCTCGCGGGCGAGGTCGGTGACCAGGGGGCCGGGCGCGATCGCGGTGAGGTCGGCCTGGATGACGATCTCGTCGACGGGTGCGGGGAGGTGCTTCTCCAGCCGGGGCTCGGGATCGTCGCCGGCGAGCAGGTCGCGGGCGAAGGGGGCGAGCTCCCCGAAGCCGGTGAAGCCGAGGGCGGCGGCCTCGCGCAGCGTCCAGCCGAGGACGCGGTCGCGCAGCGGGCCGCCGCGCCGCGGCCGCAGCCACGCGAGCCGGGCGCGCACCGCGGGCTCGGCGACGGCGCCGCCGGGGGCCGCGTCCGCGAGGATCTCCAGCACCGCGCGGCGGGTGGCCGGGGCGCTGCCGCGCACCATCGACTCGCTCAGCGCGTTGATGAGCCGGTCGCGGTCGTCGCGTTCCCCGGCGAGCCCGGCGGCCCGGTCGGACTTCAGCCAGCCGTGCGCGAGCTCGGTCCAGCGGCCGGCGGTGTCGCGCATGAGCCACAGGTCGTAGGCGGGGGTGGGCAGCCATTCGCCGTCGAGGTCGCCGCTGCGGGTCAGCAGCCCGGCCGCGTACGCGACCTCGACGAGCAGCGCGGCGTGCCATTCGGGGACGTCCAGCAGCGTGGCCGCGGCGCGCAGGTCGCGGACGGCGAGGCCGCCGCTGCGCAGGACCGGGGGCGGGTCGAGGCCCCAGCGCTCCAGCAGCTCCTCGATGAGCCGGACGGTCGCCGCCGCCTCGCCCGCCGCGGCGCGCACGACGACCTCCTCGCCGCGGGGGGCGCCCGCGGGCGTCAGCGGCGGCGGCTCCGCCGGGACGTCCCGGAACAGGCGCCCGCCGCGCAGGTGCAGCGCGACCTCCCGGGGGAGGGTGACGGTGCGGTCGTCCTCGGCGGCGAGGAGGCCGCGGGCGAGGAGCCGCTCGACCGGGCTGCCCGCGGTGGCGGTCCGGACGGGCCGGCGCGCGTCGGCGACCCGCCCGACCGGCGGGCCCCACGCCAGGGCGTCGAGGGCGGCGCGCGCCTCCGGGCCGGCGTCGTCGATGAGCGGGCCGGGATCGGCCAGCAGCTCGGTGAGGCGCCCCAGGAGCCGCGCGGAGTCGGCGAACCCGCGCGGCGCCGTCCCCTCCAGATCGGTGATCAGGTCGATGAGCCGTTCCGGCGGGTAGCCGGCGAACGCGTCCCGGGCGGGCGGGCCGAGGCCCGCGGGGTGCGGCAGGCCGTGCCGGACGCCGGGCGCCGTGTTCAGCGTCCCGTTCCCCCAGGCCAGCCCGTACCGCCGGAGCGTGTCGAGCGCGCCGCCGACCCGGTCGGGGGTGGCGGAGATCGCGTCGGCGACGGGCCCCGGGCCGTCCGCGGCGGGCAGCACCAGCAGCGCCTCCAGGACGGCGAGCGTGAACCGGTCCAGCCGGTCGAGGGCGCGGGAGACGGCGGCGGGCGTCGCGGCGCGGGCGGCGAGCGCGGTCAGGTCGGCGGGGACGGGGGCGAGCAGCTCGGGACGCGCGGACAGCAGCGCGCGAAGCTCGTCATCGCCTCGCGCGCGCAACCAGTCCGCATACGTTTCCATGCCGATCCCCAACTTTAGGTGGCGCACGCCGCCCGCACTGGGCCCCTCAAGGTTAGGAGCACGAACCACCTGCTCGGATCGCGGGTCGCAGGAGGCGCCGGGCGTCCGCCGGGAGGCGGGGGCGGCCGGTTCCGCGGGTCAGGAGGCGGGGGTGGGTTCCAGGTGCATCAGCCCGAGGCCGAGCCGCGCCCAGCCCTCCACGAACCGCTTCTCGTCGATGCGCTTCGGCGGCTCGTACATCGACTCGTTGGCCAGCCAGTAGTTCACGACCGCCCCGCCGAGGATCGAGGCGATGGCGGCCCAGTCCTCGTCGGCGCCGTCGAACTCCGGCTGCGACTCCAGCCAGGTGGCGATGCCGTCGTACAGCGGGTTGACGATGCCCTCGCGCATCTCCGCGACGAGGTGGGGGAACTGGTCGAGGTCGCGGAACAGCACCCGGATGAGGTCCTGCTCCTCGCGCATCTTCGCCAGCCCCGCCTGGCACGTCATCTGGAGCCGCGTCTCCAGCGGGCGGCCCTCGTAGACGGCCGCCTGGTCGAGGATGGTGTTGATCTGCTTGCGGGTCCGCTCGATGTGCTCGCGGATGGCGGAGGCGAGCACCTCCTCCTTCGACCGGAAGTGCCGGTAGAGCCCGCCCGCGCCCGGTGACAGGCCGGCGGCCGCCTCGATCTCGGCGACCGAGGTCGCCGCGTAGCCGCGGTCGGCGAAGAGCCGGAGCGATTCGGCCACGATCCGGTCGCGCGTAGGTGTCGTCATGGTGATGAAGCCTCCGTGAGAACACTAAGGCATCGGCGACCTGCGGGGCTCCCGCGTGCCCGCGGCACGCCCGAATTCGTGATCCGGCTCGGATCCGGCCGGGGGCGACTAGAGTCTCAGTCCTCCGCGCCCCGTCGCCGGAAGGGGCCGTCTCGGAGAGGTCGACGATGTTCATGTCTCCGCGGAAGGCGGCCGACGGAGCCTTCCTGCCCGAGGACTTCGTGGTACCCACGCTGGTCGCCGGTCCCCGGTTCCAGATCCGCCCCATCACCGTCCACGACGTCGTCAAGGACTACGGCGCGGTGATCGGCAGCCTGGAGCGGCTCGCCGGGCGCTTCGGGCCCGAGTGGGGCTGGCCCGACCGCGAGTTCACCTTCGAGCAGGCCCTCATAGACGTCGCCTGGCTGCAGAAGGAGGGGCAGCTGCGGCGCTCGTTCAGCTACGTCGTCATCACGCCGGACGGGGAGCGCCAGCTCGGCCGCATCCACGTCGCCCCGTCCGATCGGCCGGATGCGGACGCGGTCGTGGTGTTCTGGGTCCGCGCCGACGAGGAGAACTCCGCCCTGGAGAAGGAGCTGGAGGAGTTCGTCCGCGAGTGGGTGCAGACCGCCTGGCCCTTCGACGAGGTGCGCTTCCCCGGCCGCGACTAGCCCAGGCGGCTAGCCCAGGCGGCGGGCCAGGCCCGTCAGCAGGCGGCCCGTCACCAGGTAGACGAGGGCGGCGAGGCCGTAGTTGACGGCTACCGCCATCTTGGGGTCGTCCGGCTGGAAGATGTCCTTGAACTGCCAGGACAGGCCGGCGGCGCGGTCGCCGAACCAGCTGACGATGCCGTTGGCCGTGTTCGCCTCGAAGACCGCGAACACGATGTGCACGGCGAGGATCAGCACGACGACCGTGGTGACCACGGAGATCACCGTGGCGAGGACGTCGGCGGTGCGGCGGCGGGCCGCGGTGAACGAGCGCCGGGCCCGCGGGGCGCGGTGCTCGCCGCCGGGTTGGGTACGGGTCGCCGTCTGTCCGCCCGCCGTCTGTCCGCCCACCTGGTGGCCGCCCGTGGCCGGGCCCGTGGTCGGTCCGCCCGTGCTCGGTCCGCCCGTGGTCGGTCCGCCCGTGCTCGGTCCGCCCGTGGTCGGTCCGTCGGTGGTGGTGGGGGTGCCGGCCGCGGCCGGGGTCTGGTCCGGCGGCCGGTCGGGGTTCTCTGTCACTGCGGCCTCCTCCGGCCTGGGGAATCACCGGCGGACTGATCGTCTTTTTGCTTCGGGTGGGCTGTTCGAGTCCTGTGTTTTCCCTGGTCGAACGGTTTGTGGGTGGGGGGTCGGGTATATCGCCGGTACGGGAGGCCGTTCCCCAGGACCGGGCAACCAGTCCCGGTCACAACAGAACGGTTCCCGCGCGAAAGTGCCCGCGTTCTCCTACTCGGATCCCGTCGCATCGCCACTACCAGGAGAGCGCGGGTCTTCGCGTGTGTCCAGCCCCCTACCCTGTGAGGCGTGCTCGACCTCGATCATGCCGCTCCCCTCGCCGTCGGTTTCGACCTCGACCTGACCCTGGCCGACACCAGGGCGGGCATCGCCGCCGTGTACGCGGCGCTCGCCGCGGAGACCGGCGTCGCCATCGACACCGGGCTGGTCGTGCGCCGCATCGGCCCACCGCTGGAGGACGAGCTCGCCCACTGGTTCCCGGCGGACGAGGTACCCGCGATGGCGGCGCGCTACCGGGCCATCTACGCCGACATCGCGATACCGCGGACCGTCCTCATGCCCGGGGCCGTCGCCGCGCTGGACGCGGTGCGCGCCAGGGATGGGCGGGTGGTCGTCGTCTCGGGCAAGAACCAGGCGACACCGAGCGGACCGTGGCGTACCTGGGCCTGGAGGTGGACGCCGTGGTGGGCGGCCTGTTCGGTACGGGCAAGGGCGTGGCCCTGCGCGAGCACGGCGCCGGCGCCTACGTCGGCGACCACACCGGCGACGTGGACGCCGCGCGGGCGGCCGCGGCGCTGGCGGTGGGCGTCGCGACGGGCCCGTTCGACGCGGCGGCCCTCACCGCGTACGGGGCGGACGTCGTCCTGCCGGATCTGGTGGCCTTCCCGGAGTGGCTGGAGTCGTTCCCGGCGCCTGTATGACCAGGTAGTCACAGTGGGCGGGGCGGGTCCCGTCCGCAGCGGTAATGAGGTGCCCCCGCCGGGCGTCCGGGATAGCTTCGTACAAGGGCCTCGCGGGCCGCCGGGAAGCCACCCCTCCGTGTACACCGGCGCGTGGTGAGGCACTAATCTTGAGGGCGATTCAGGACGATTACCGAACGAGGTCTCCGGTGCCGACTGGCAAGGTCAAGTGGTACGACTCCGACAAGGGGTTCGGCTTCCTCACGCGCGACGACGGCGGTGAGGTCTTCGTGCATTCCTCGGCGCTGCCGAGCGGGGTCACCGCGCTCAAGCCCGGCCAGCGCATCGAGTTCGGCGTGGTCGAGGGGCGCCGGGGCCAGCAGGCGCTCCAGGTCAGGGTCCTGGAGTCGCTGCCGTCGGTCGAGAAGACCATCGCCAAGCAGCGGCGCAAGAAGCCCGACGAGATGGTCGTGATCACCGAGGACCTCATCAAGCTGCTGGACGGGATCTCCAACACCTACCGGCGCGGCAAGCACCCCGCCCCGGCGGAGGCGAAGAAGATCGCGACCGTGCTGCGGGCGGTCGCCGACGACCTGTCGCCCTGACCGTCGCCCTGACCGTCGCCCTGATCGTTGCACTGACCCCCGTCCCGAGCGTCGTCCCGACCCCGGCCGTCAGGAGCGCAGCCCCGGGTGCGCGTCCTTGACCGCGGCGGCGTGGCGGGGACGGTGGGCGCCGCGCTGGCGCCCGGCCTGCCGCGACAGCAGCAGGGCCAGCGCGACGGCGAGCGCCGCGGCGACGAAGGCGAGCGCGATCCGCCCGTCCGCGACGATCGACATGCCGAGGCCGAGCAGCCCGCCGAGCACCCAGGAGAGCTGGTGCAGCGTCTCGGAGACCGCGAAGGTCGACGAGCGCATCTCCTCGCCGATCTCGCGCTGCACCACCGCGTCCATCGACAGCTTCCCGAGCACCTGGCCGAGCCCCGCCGCCGTCGCCACCGCGAGCGCCGCCCACAGCCCGAAGAAGGCCGCGCCGACGGCGGTGACGACCGTGACGGACGCCAGCGTCGCCGAGACGATCAGCCGGGGCGCCCGCGCCTTCATGTAGGCGCCGAGCGCCGTGCCCGCGAGGCCGCCCGCGCCGGCGCACGCCGCCAGCAGGCCGAGCGCCACGTGGTGGGACACCGGGTCGAACCGCTGCTGGCGGAGCAGGAACGCCAGGTAGATGATCAGGAAGCCGGAGAAGGCGCGCAGCACCGCGTTCGCCTGCATCGCCTCCGCCACGACCGGGCCCACGCGCGGGAGCGTCCGCCAGTGCCTCGCGGTCTTCCCCGGCGGCCCCGGCTCGGCCCCGGGGTCGGCTGCCGGGTCCGTCGCGGGGGCGTTCTCCGGTGACGGGTCGGCGTCCGGGATGTCGACCTCGCGGGGCAGCCGCAGCGTGAACACGACGCCGAGCAGGAAGATCACTGTGCCGATCCGCAGCACCCAGCCGGGGCCGATGAGCACGGCGAGGCCCGCGGCGATCGGGGCGGTGACCGACGCGGCGATCAGGCCCGCGAACGCGCAGCGCGCGTTCGCCGTCACCAGCGAGATCTCCGAGGGCAGGACACGGGGCGTCACTGCGGCCCGCAGCACCCCGAACGCCTTGGACAGCACGAGGACGCCGAACGCGGCGGGCAGGAACGTGACCTGGTCGCCGTGCGGGAGCGCGCTCGCCATCCCCCAGCACAGCAGCGCGCGCATGACGAACGTGCTCGCGATCGCGTACCGGCGGACGTGCCGCGCCCGGTCGAGCGCCGGGCCGATCAGCGGGGCGACCAGCGCGAACGGCGCCATCGTGACGATGAGGTAGAGGGCGACCTGGCCGCGCGCCTGGTTGACGTCCAGGCCGAAGAACAGCGTCCCGGCGAGCGCGACGGTGAGCATCGCGTCGCCCGCGGAGTTGAACGCCGACGACTCGATCAGGCTGCCGAGGCCGCTGCGCCCGGCGCCCTGGGCGTGGGTGACGCGGCGGGTCAGCCGGCCCGTCCCCAGCAGCATGGAGCGCGCGCGCCGCAGCGCCCGCGCCGTCTTCCCGGCACCGGCGCGCGCGGCCCGCCCGAACGGTGTCCGGTCACCCATGCGCCCTGATCTCCCCCTGCGTCCCCAGGCCGACGGTACGTGCCGGGGCTCTGCAGCGCCTCCGACTGAGGGTACGTTCCCCGCCGGGAGACCGGCTCACCCCCGTGATCGGCGCCGCAGCCGTGCCGCAACCGTGCCGCGGCCGTGCCGCAACCGTGCCGCGGCCGTGCCGGAGGCGTGCCGCGCGGCCCGCCGATCGGCCCCGGGGGTCCGGACACGTCGTTCCATGGGCGAGAATTGACGGGTGAGCCCTTCGCGTCAGACCAGTCCCGCGCGTTCCGCCGCCCCGGGCGCCGCCTCCGGGCCCGCCCGCCGGTCCCGGACGCCCGCCGTCGACGCCGCCTGCGCCGAGGCGGTCGACCTCGCCCGCGACGCCGCGGAGGAGACCGCGTGGCCCCAGCCGGTCGGTGACCACCTCGGCCTGCGCGCCGAAGGCGACCGCGTGGTCACGCACTATTTCGAGTGTCTCGACCCCGCCTACGCGGGGTGGCGCTGGTCGGTCAGCGTGACGCGGGCGGCCCGCGCCAAGAACGTCACCGTCAGCGAATGCGTGCTGCTCCCCGGGGAGGACGCGCTGCTCGCCCCGCAGTGGGTGCCCTGGCTGGACCGGCTGCGCCCCGGCGACCTCGGCCCCGGCGACCTGCTGCCGACCGCGCCCGACGACGCCCGGCTCGCGCCCGGCTACACGCAGGTCGACGAGCGCGGCGACCGGCAGGCCCAGTGGGAGCCGGGCCTCGGCCGCGTCCGGGTGCTGTCCCGGCTGGGCCGCGACGAGGCCGCCGAGCGCTGGTACGACGGCGTCGGGGGCCCGCGCGCCCCGATCGCGATGTCCGCGCCGGCGCAGTGCTCCACCTGCGGCTTCTACGTCGCGCTGGCCGGGGAGCTGCGGCAGCTCTTCGGGGTGTGCGCGAACGAGTACGCGCCCGACGACGGGCGCGTCGTGTCGGCCGACCACGGCTGCGGCGCCCACTCCGAGGCGGTGTCGATCCCGGCGGCGTCCGAGCACGGCCCGCCGGTCGTGGACGAACTGGACTACGAGGTCTTCCCCTCCGGCGAGGACGTGGCGCTCCTCGACGACGAGGCCCTCGGCCATAGCTGACCTGTGGCCGGCCCGATGAGGGACGACGCCGTGCCGGATGATGCCGTGCGGGAAGACGCTGTGCGGGATGACGCCGTGCGGGACGGGGATCCGTTCCGGACGCGGGAGCTTCGCGAGCGGGTGCTGCGTGCCTGGAGCGAGTCGCCCGCCAGGTTCCGCGAGGACGCCAACACCGAGGAGGACTTCGCCCTCGGCGGCTACCGCGACCGTGTCGTGGTGGAGCTGGCGCAGAACGCCGCCGATGCCGCGTTGCGCGCCGCCGTTCCTGGGCGCCTCCGCTTGAGCCTGCGCACGGATGGTCCCGAGCCCGTGCTTACCGCGGCGAACGCCGGGGCGCCGCTGGACGGGGCCGGTGTGGAGGCGCTGTCGACGCTGCGGGCGTCGTCCAAGCGCGGCGACGCCGGTTCGGCGGGGCGGTTCGGTGTCGGGTTCGCCGCGGTCGTGGCCGTCAGCGACCGGCCGGCCATCGCGTCCCGGACCGGTGGCGTGGCCTGGTCGCGGGAGCAAGCCCGTGAGCTGGTGGAAGGCGTCCCCGGGCTCGCGGACGAGCTGGCGCGGCGCGGTGGGCACGTCCCGCTGCTGCGGTTGCCGTTCGCGCTCGGTGACGCGGAGTCGCCGGACGTCCCGGCGGGGTTCGACACGGTCGTGCGGCTGCCGTTGCGCGGGGACGCGGTGGAGTCCGTCCGGCGGCAGCTTGAGCAGGTCGGTGCGGCGCTGATGCTGGCCCTGCCCGCGCTGGAGAGCGTTGCGGTCGATGTCGACGGGGACGTCCGCGAGCTGACCGCCGAGCGGCGTGACGCGGGCGAAGTGGTCATCGACGGGGGAGTGTGGCGGACGGCCGAGGCGCATGGGGAGATCCCTGCGGCGCTTCTGGAAGACCGTCCGGTGGAGGAGCGGGAGCGGCCGTTCTGGCAGATTCGCTGGGCCTTGCCAGAGGACGGTCTACCGGCGGGCATGCCCGGCGTCCTGCACGCGCCCACGCCCAGCGACGAACGGCTCGATCTGCCCGCGTTGCTCATTGCGTCGTTCCCACTGGCACCTGACCGGCGCCATGTCGCACCGGGTCCGCTGACCGACTTCCTTGTGGAGCGGGCGGGAGAGACCTACATCCGGCTCCTGGGCGGGCTTGCGGTGTCCCCCCGGGTGCTCAGGCTCGTGCCGGGCCCCGTTGGGGCGGGTGAGCTGGACGCGAAGATCCGCCGGGGCATCCGGGAGCGCCTGCCCGAAGCGCCGCTGCTTCCGCACCGCACGCGCGGGCGGGACGCCGTCGCGATGGACGCGCCGGCCCCCTTCATCGAGTTCCTCGCCCATGGTGGAGAGCCCGGTGACGAGGGCGTGGTGGTGACCGGGCTGCTTCCGCCGGAGTGGCCCGCGAAGGACCCGGCGCTCGCCGCGCTCGGCGTCCGGCGGGTCGAACTCGCCGACGTGATCGATGAGCTGGCCGCTGTGGACCGGGAACCGGCGTGGTGGCACCGGCTCTACGGGACGCTCGGCGAGGCCGCCAGAGACGCTCTCGGCGCCCTCCCGGTACCGCTGGCGGGTGACGCGGGACGGATCGTCCGCGGGCCGCGGGGCCTGTTGATCGCCGACGGCGTCGATCCCGGCGGGCTGGACGCGCTGGGGCTGCGGTTCGTCCATCCCGAGGCGGTGCATCCGCTGCTGTCCCGGCTCGGGGCCGTCGACGCGGGGCCGCGGGCCGTGCTCGGCGACGCCGCCGTCCGGGCCGCCGTCGCGGAGTCGTTCGACGCGGACGACCCCGACGCGGTCGCGGAGGCGGTGCTCGGCCTGGTCGCGGCGGCGCGCATCGACCCTGGCGAGGAGAGCTGGCTGGCCGACCTCGCCCTGCCCGGCGACGACGGGGACCTCTACGCCGCGGGTGAGCTGCTTCTGCCGGAGAGCCCGCTGCGTGACGTCATGGCCGACGACGCCCCCTTCGGAGTGGTCGACGGCGAGCTGCTGGAACGGTGGGGCGCGGAGGTCCTCGCGGCCACCGGTGTCCTGGACGGATTCGCCCTCGCTCAGGGCGAGGACGTCAACCTCACAGGGCTCGCCGACCAGGCGGAGACCCTCGAACTGGACGACGAGGACCTCTGGGCAGACGACGTCCTAAGGCGGATCGGCCCGCAGGACCTCCCGCCCCTCGTCCCGGAGTTCACCGCCGTCCGGGACCTGGAACTCGTCGACGACTGGGCGGCGGCGCTGCGCCTCCTCTCGGGACCTCCATGGCGAGCGGCGGTCGTCGATCCGGCGCACGTGACCCTGCACAACGGGCGCCGCGTGGCGGTCCCGTCCTATACGGCGTGGTGGCTGAGCCGTCGTCCCGTCCTGGACGGCCGTCGCCCCGGCGAATTCCACCTAGGCGGAGATGAGTCCCTGGCAGGGCTCTACGACATCGCGCCAGAGGGCTTGGACGAGCGTCTCCTGCTCGCCCTGGGCGTCCGTACGTCGCTGGACGATCTGCTCACCGAGCCCGGGGGCGCCCAAGAGCTGCTCGACCGCCTGGGCGACCCGAACCGGTCCGTTCCCCGCGCCCATCTGGGTGAGCTGTGGACGGCCCTGGCCGACACCCCCGAGGCCGTGGTCGAACCCCCGGAGCATGTGCGTGCGGTCGTGGACGGCAAGGTCGAGGTCGTTGATGCGGCAGACGCCCTCGTCCTGGACGGCCCGGACGTCCTGCCCCTACTGCAAGGCCAGCCGCTCGTCATCGCCGCACAGGGCAGACACGAACGCCTTGCAGAACTGCTCGACCTGCCCCTGGCGGGCGATGAGGTGCCGGGGGCCGTGCAGTCGCAGGGGGAGAAGCGTGCCGTGCCGGACGCGGTCACGGCCGTCCTGCCGGAAGCCCCCGCCCAGTACATCGCGCACGAACGCCTCATCGTGGACGGCCAGGACGTGCCCTGGTGGACGCGGGACGGTGAAATGCACGCGAGCGGGACCGGCGGCCTCGCACGGGCACTCGCGTGGTCCACGGAGAACTGGGCCGACCGGCTCCTGGTCGAAGCCGTCCTCCGGGCCCCGGAGACCCTGCCGCGTCTCCTGGCCGAAGCCGACCTTGAGCCCTAGCCCGCCGTCTCCTGGTCCTGTTCCTCCTGCCGTGCGGTCTCTTGCCGTGCGGTCTCCTGCCGGGCGCGGGCGGCCTGCAGCCTGGGGACGTACCACATGGCGAACAGCCCGATCCCGATTCCGGCGACGCACACCCAGAGCCACCAGCGGTCGTCTGAGGGAAGCCCCACGATGAGCAGCACGACGAGCGCCACCGCCCAGGCGACCGTGCCCGCCGCCGCGATCCGGACGTCGTTGGTCTTCATCGGCGGCGGGTCGGGGCGGCGCGGTGGGGTCATGCGGCCAGGTTACGTTGCGGTCGCGGGGTGCGGTCGCGGGGTGCCTCGAGTGCGGTCGCTCGGCGCGGCGTGGCAGCATGGGCGGCACGGGAGAAGAATGACGATGACAACGCAACCGGCCCGCGGACGCGCGCCGTCCGTGCCGGGCCTCGCCGAAGAGCTGCGCATCTCGATCGCGCGGCTCTCGCGCAGGCTGCGCACGCTCCGGCCGCCGGCCGCGGGCGACGCCGCCCGCAGCCCGCTGTCGGTCACCCAGCTCGCCGCACTCGCCGCGCTCGAACGGCACGGCTCGATGACGCCGCGCGAGCTGGCCGACCACGAGAAGGTGCAGCCGCCCTCGATGACGCGCGTCATCGCCTACCTGGAGGAGCGCCGGCTCGTCGCGCGCCGCCCGCACCCCACGGACGGGCGCCAGGTCGTGCTGAACGCGACCGAGGAGGGCGTCGCCCTCCTCGCGGACGAGCGGCGCCGCAAGGAGGCGTGGCTGGCCATGAGGCTCGGCGAGCTGACGGAGGAGGAGCGGGAGATCCTCCGCCAGGCCGCGCCGATCATCGACAGGCTCAGCCGTTCCTGACCCTTGCGGAGGGTCGGGGCCGTGTTCGACCGCGGTGTTCGACCGCGGTGTTCGACCGCGGTGTTCGACCGCGGTGTTTGGCGGAATGCGTCCCGGGCGATTATCGTTAGCGCTGGTAATGACTTCTGCTAACGGTGGACACGGCGAGCCCGGCGGGACCGCACGGCGCGGCGTCCGCGGGCGGCGGCCGGCGCGCATGGTCCGTGCGGCCGCCCGCTCCGCGTCCCCGGCGGCCGTGCGCACCCGCCGGACGCCCGCCGCACCGCAGCCCCGCAC
>NZ_SMKM01000012.1 GCF_004348665.1 Actinomadura sp. GC306
GAGCAGGGTCAGTTCCTCGATGAGGTCGTCGAGGCCGGCGTCCACCCAGCCGGCGTCCCAGTCGTGCAGGAGGCCGGTGATGCTGCCGGTGAAGGCGGCGGCGGCGATGCGGTAGTCGCGGTCGGCGATCTCGCCGCGTGCGGCGGCGGCGGCCGCCTCGGCGCAGATGAAGTCGAGCCAGCGGGCGCGGCGGGCGAGGCGCTGCCGCTCGATCCGGGGGCCGGCGCCGACGACCTCGACGAACGCGATGCGGATGCGGGCGCGGTCGGCGGTGATGCTGGCGGCGTAGGCGCGGAAGAGGTGGGCGGTGCGCTCGGCGAGGGGGCGGCCCTCCACCTCCGGCAGGGCGGCGAGGACGGCGCGCTCGGCGGTGTCGTTGACCTCCAGGTGGAGTTCGGCGAGGAGGTCTTCGAGGCCGGCGAACTCCTCGTAGAACTGGCGGGTGGACAGCCCGGCCGCCTCGCTGAGGGCCGCGACGGTGGTGCCGCGGTAGCCGGGGCCGCGGCCGAAAAGCTCCAGGCCCGCGTCGAGAAGTCTGCGGCGGCGCTCGGCGCGCCGCTCGGCGGCCGATCTGCCGCCGTACCTGCCGGTCGGCGTCGCGCGCCTGCCTGCCACTGCCACTCCCTCCGCGTCCCCGTCCGCATTTTGCCGTGAATGGGTCTTGTGGTGGGCGGGGTGTTGGCTTACCGTCCAGTAGCCAAGTCGGAATACGGCCGTTTTCAGACTGGAGACAACCCCCCACCCAGGAGTCACCCATGCCCTCCCTCAGTCTCCGGAGACCGACCGCGCTGCTCGTGTGCGCCCTGCTGGCGGTGGTGACGGCGCTCGCCGGCGCCGGGCCCCGGGCGGAGGCGGTGCAGCTGCGGGACGTGATGGCCGTCGGCAACGGCCAGGGCGGCACCGTCAGCTTCATCGACACCGCCACCTACGAGAACCTCGGCTCCCTCAACCTCGTTCCCGACCTGCAGGAACGCATCAACGCGATGAACCCGGTCGAGCGCGTCGGGTACGAGGTCGTCAACAACATCCAGGGC
The DNA here is from genome assembly GCF_004348665.1 of Actinomadura sp. GC306. Classification (GTDB taxonomy): domain Bacteria; phylum Actinomycetota; class Actinomycetes; order Streptosporangiales; family Streptosporangiaceae; genus Spirillospora. The sequence continues at coordinate 1,035 of NZ_SMKM01000012.1, forward strand.
TACCGCAAGCTGGTGGACGACATCGCGGTGTCCCCGGACGGCACCACCATCTACGTGTCGCGGGGCGCGCTGTCGGACGCCGTCGCGTTCGACATCGCGAGCAAGCGGATGCTGTGGCGGCGCAAGACCGAGGGCTTCAAGGCCGACCACGCCGCGCTCTCCCCGGACGGGACGCGGTTCGTCGTCAGCGCCACCACGGCGAGCAAGTCCGAGGTCATCGACACCGCGACCGGGCGGCTGGTGACGACGTTCGCCACCGGCACCTACCCGCACGCCAACGACTACTCGCCCGACGGGACGATCCTCTACAACTCCAGCATCGGCATCACCTCGCTGCCGAAGCTCCTCAACGGGCTGAAGGGGTCGCGGTCGGTCACCGCCGTGGACGCGAACACGTACCGGCACCTGCGCACGTACGAGTTCGAGTACGGCATCCGCCCCGCGGTCTTCACGCGCGACAACAAGACGATGTACGCGCAGCTGTCCTACCTGAACGGGTTCGTCGAGTACGACCTGGCCGCCGGGAAGATCACCCGGACGGTGGAGATGCCGTTCAGCGAGCGGGGCGCGGCGATGAAGCCCGACGACTACCCGCAGAACTCCGCGCACCACGGCATGGCCATGAACGCGGACGAGAGCAAGCTGTGCATGGCGGGGACGATCGACGACTACGTCTCCATCGTGTCGCGGCCGGGCCTGACCACGGACGGGACCGTCCACTACGAGCCGGGTGCGCTGCCGTACTGGACGCAGACCTCCCCGAACGGGCACGACTGCTACGTGTCGCTGTCGGAGAAGAACCAGATCTCGGTGATCGACTACCGGACGGCCCGCGAGGTCGCCCGGATCGACGTCGGCCACTACCCGCAGCGGGAGCGGGGCGCGAAGCTCACCGCGGAGGCCGTCGCCTCGCTGGACCCGTCCAACGGCTGACCCTCCTCCGGCCACCGCGAGCCCCGGCCACCGCGAGCCCCCCGGTCCGGCGGGCTCGCGGTGGCCTTCGCGTGCCCGGGGATTCGGCGCGCGGTTCGCGGGAACCGTCCTGCGGTGCGATTCGGGGATCTTCGACGTCATCTGATGCCCTTCGCCGGCCGGCGGTACTGGGAGGAGCACACCAAGCTGACGGTGAAGGCCGTCGTCGCGGCCGTCGTGGCGTGGCTGACCGCCAAGCACCTGGTGGGTCATCCCGACCCGTACTTCGCGCCGCTGGCCGCGCTGCTGGGCGTCTATCCGACGGTCGTGCGGTCGGTCCAGGAGAGCCTCCGGTACGGCGCGAAGTTCGTGCTCGGCGCGGCGCTCGCGATTCCGGTCGGGCTGCTGATCGGGCCGACGACGCTCGGGATCGCCGTGGTCCTCCTCGTCTCGATGATGGTCGCGGGCTGGCGCAGGCTCGGCGACCAGTCGTCCCAGGCCGCGTTCACCGCCCTGTTCGCGCTGCTGTTCGGCGGCCACCAGGTCGTCGCCTACGTCCTGCCGCGCCTCGGCGACGTCGCGCTCGGCCTCCTGGTCGGCCTGGTGGTGAACGCCACGGTCTTCCCCCCGCTGTACCTGCGGCGGGGCGAGGACGCCGTCGGGGAGATGCGCGACGCGCTCGCCGACGCGATCGACGCGCTCGCCGAGGACGTCGTCGACCCCCTCGAATGGGACCCGGTGTGGGAGCAGCGCGAGTCGCGGCTGGTGAACGTCCACGGGCAGGCGCGGTACGCGGTCGAGCAGGGCGAGTCCAGCATGCTCGCCAACCCGCGGGCGCGGTGGTGGGGCTACCCGGTGCGGCGGCGGGACGTCCCGGACAAGTGGGCGGCGGCCCGCCGGCTCAACTCGCTTGAGAACGTCATGTCGTACACGCGCTCGATCGCCGCGACGCTGCGTCTGACCATGGGCGGGGACGAGGGCGGCGAGGGGGACGGCCTGCCCGCCGACACGGCGTTCCGGCACGGCTACTCGGCCCTCCTGCAGAAGCTCGCCGATCTCGTGCGGAACCTGTCCGACCCGCTGGACGAGGACAGGTTCGCCGAGGCCGAGCGGATGCAGGAGGAGCTGGAGCGGCCCCACCTCGCCCCGGGGACGGACGTCGCGGGCCTGCTGGACCCGGTGAAGGAGATGCTGCGGCTCAGCCGCCTCCTGCTCGACCAGGTCGGCGCCGCCCGGCGCTAGTGTCTCCAGGATTGTTGACAATTTGGGTTACAAGGATCAGAGTGTGATGCCATGACCGATACCGCCACGTCCAGCCCCCTGCTCGTGATCAGTGCGCACGCCGGTGACTTCGTGTGGCGCGCCGCGGGCGCCATCGCCCTGGCAGCCGAGCGCGGCGACCGCGCGAAGGTGGTCTGCCTGAGCTACGGCGAGCGCGGCGAGTCCGCGAAGGCGTGGCGCGCCGGGAAGGGCCTGGCGGAGATCAAGGAGATCCGCCGGGGCGAGGCGGAGGCCGCGGCGGCGGAGCTCGGCGCGGAGATCGAGTTCCTCGACGCCGGGGACTACCCGCTGATCGAGTCGCCGGAGCTGGTGGACCGGCTCGTCCGCGTGTACCGCGAGGTCGAGCCCGCGGTGGTGCTCACCCACCCCCTCGCCGACCCCTACAACGGTGACCACCCGGCGGCGGCGCGGATGGCGCTGCAGGCGCGGGTGCTCGCGCAGGCCATCGGGTACGACGCGCCCGGTGAGCCGCTCGGCGCGCCCCCGGTGTTCTTCTTCGAGCCGCACCAGCCGGAGCAGTGCGACTTCAAGCCGAACGTGCTGCTCGACATCACCCCCGTCTTCGAGCGCAAGCGGCGGGCCATGGAGTGCCTGCCCGCGCAGCAGCACATGTGGGACTACTACACCGACCTCGCCAAGCGCCGGGGCGTGCAGCTCAAGCGGAACGCGGGCCCGAACCTGGGGCTGCCGCACGACACGATGGCCGAGGCGTACGTCCGTCTGTACCCGCAGACCACGGGGGTCCTGGCGTGAGGACGGTCGTCGTCACGAACCCGCCGCGCGCCGACGCCGCGGCGGTGGACGCGCTCGCCGGGTTCGGGGTAGCGACCGTCCACGAGGCGATGGGGCGGACCGGGTACCTCGGGCCGTCGATCCGCCCCGTGCACCTCGGGTCCCGCATCGGCGGGACGGCGGTGACCGTGCTGTCGTGGCCGGGCGACAACCTGATGATCCACGTCGCGGTCGAGCAGTGCCGGCCCGGCGACGTGCTGGTGGTGACGACCACGTCGCCGTCCACCGACGGGATGTTCGGCGAGCTGTTCGCGACCGCGCTCATGCACAGGGGCGTGCGCGGTCTCGTCATCGACGCCGGTGTCCGGGACGTGGCGGAGCTGCACGCGATGGGCTTCCCGGTGTGGTCGGCGGCGGTGAGCGCGCAGGGCACGGTGAAGGCGACGCCCGGCGCGGTGAACGTGCCGGTGACGATCGGCGGGCAGGTCGTCCGGCCCGGCGACGCGGTCCTCGCCGACGACGACGGGGTGCTGTGCGTCCCGCGCCGCGAGGCCGCGGACGCGGTCGCCGCCGCACGGGCCCGGGAGGAGAAGGAGCAGGCGACGCGCGAGGCGTTCCGGCGCGGCGAACTGGGCCTCGACCGGTACGGGCTGCGCGACCGGCTGCCCGGGATGGGCATCGAGTACGTCGAGTACGCCCAGTACGCCGAGTACGCCGAAACCGAGGAGCGGTGAGCGCCGGGGTCCGCTGCATGCTGATGCGCGGCGGGACGTCCAAGGGCGCCTACTTCCTGGCGGCGGACCTGCCGGCCGGCCCGGCGGAGCGCGACGACCTGCTGCTGCGCGCCATGGGCACCCCCGACCCCCGGCAGATCGACGGGATCGGCGGCGCCCACCCGCTCACCAGCAAGGTCGCGGTGGTGTCCCGCGCGGCCGGCCCGGACGCCGACGTCGACTACCTGTTCCTGCAGCTCGGCGTGGCGGAGCCGACGGTGTCCGACCGGCAGAACTGCGGGAACCTGCTCGCCGGGGTCGGGCCGTTCGCCGTCGAGCGCGGGCTGGTCGCGGCGGGCGCCGAGCGGACGAGCGTGCGCATCCGGATGGTGAACTCCGGCAGCATCGCGACCGCGACGTTCCCGACCCCCGGCGGTGCCGTCGACTACGACGGGGACACCGCGATCTCCGGGGTGCCCGGCACCGCCGCCCCGGTCGTCCTGGACTTCGCGGAGACGGAAGGGTCGTCCTGCGGCGCGCTGCTTCCCACCGGCCGTCTCCGCGATCTGATCGACGGCGTGGAGGTGACCTGCGTCGACAACGGGATGCCGGTGGTCGTCGCCGCCGCGGCCGACCTCGGCGCCACCGGCTACGAGAGCCCCGACGAGCTGGCCGCGCTGGGCGACCGCGTCCAGGAGCTGCGGCTCCGGGCCGGGGAGCTGATGGGGCTCGGCGACGTCACCGCGGCGTCGGTGCCGAAGACCACCCTCGTCGCGCCGCCCCGCGCCGGCGGGACGGTCTGCACCCGCACGTTCATCCCGGTGCGGGTGCACACCTCGATCGGGGTGCTCGGCGCCGTCAGCGTCGCCACCGCCGTGCTGCTCGACGGCGCGGTCGGCCACGACCTCGCCGACCTCCCGCCGCCGGGCGCGCCCCTGAGCATCGAGCACCCCACCGGGCGCCTGGACGTCGAGGTGGAGCTGGACGGCACGGCCGTCCGGCGCGCCGGCGTCGTCCGGACGGCCCGCAGGCTTTTCGACGGAACAGTCTTCCCCCGGAGCAGACCATGACCATCAAGCACGAGATCGCGCACGTCGGCCACGTCGAGCTGCTGACGCCCGAGCCGGAGAAGAGCCTGTGGTTCTTCACCCGCGTCATGGGCCTGACCGAGAACGGCACCGACGGCGACTCGGTGTACCTGCGCACGTGGGACGACTACGAGCACCACACGCTGAAGCTCACCGCGCACAGCACGTCCGGCATCCGGCGGACCGGGCTGCGCACGTCGTCGCGGGAGGCGCTCGACCGGCGCGTCAAGGCGATCGAGGACGCGGGCCTCGGCATCGGCTGGCGCGACGGCGACCCCGGCATCGGCCCGACGTACGTGTTCCGCGACCCGGACGGCCACGAGCTGGAGATCTACTGGGAGTCGGAGTGGTACGAGGCGCCGCCGGAGCTGGCGCCGTCGCTGAAGAACCAGGCGCAGGCGTACCCGGCGATGGGCGTGTGCGTCCGCCGCCTCGACCACGTCAACTTCCTGGCCGCCGAGGTCGAGCCGAGCACCGAGTTCCTGCGGGACGTGCTGGGCGGCCACCCCACCGAGCAGATCCGACTGAATGACGGCACGATCGCCGGACGCTGGGTCACGTTCACCAACAAGTCCTACGACCTCGTCTACACGCGCGACAGGACCGGCAGCCACGGCCGCCTGCACCACATCGCGTTCGCGACCGACACCCGCGAGGACATCCTCCGCGCCGCCGACATCTTCCTCGACAACGGCGTCTTCATCGAGACGGGCCCGCACAAGCACGCCATCCAGCAGACGTTCTTCCTCTACGTCTACGAGCCGGGCGGCAACCGCGTGGAGCTGTGCAACCCGGGTGCCCGCCTGGTGCTGGCCCCCGACTGGAAGACCATCACCTGGACGGAGGCGGAACGCGCGAAGGGCCAGGCGTGGGGCCTGCAGACCATCGAGTCCTTCCACACCCACGGCACACCCCCCGTCCCCTGACCGTTGACTTGCGGCGTGTTGTTGTTATGAAGCGCTCCATAACAACAACACGCCGCAAGTCAACGGGAGAGGCGCCGCAGGAGGTCGTGGGCGGCGGTGGCCATTGTGGGCGGGATGTCCAGATCGTCCAGCATGGCCGCGGCGGCCTCCATCTCGGCGGCCCGGCGGACGGCGTGCCGGTGGGTGCCGGTGACGAGGCGCTCCACGGTGGTGTGGTCGGCGGCCGTCAGCTCGGCCACGATGTTCTCCCGGAGCCAGTCCTCGCAGCCCGCCGCGCGGGCCGCCTCCAGCGCCTCGACGACCGACGCGGCGAGGCCCTTGAAGAAGACGCTGCGGAGCAGCTTGCGGCCCGCCGCCGTCCCGGCCTCGGCGTCCATCACCTCGACGGACGCGCCGAGCGGCCCGAGCAGGCGGCGGACGTCGGCGGCCCCGGCACCGCAGGCCAGCATCGGGGTGCGCAGGCCGCGCCTCGGGACCGGCGCCATGATCGCGACATCGGCGAACCGGACCTCGGCCGCCGTCGCGGCGGCATCGAGTTCGCGCTTCAAACCCGGCGACGCGGTGTTCAGGTCGGCCCAGACGGCCCCGGGACCGGCCGCGCCGATGCCCGCCTTCAGCGCCGCGACGGCGTCGTGCGCGCTGTTGACGCTCAGCACCAGCTCGGCCCCGGCGACGGCCTCGGCCTCGCTCCCGGCAGGCACCATCCCCTCCGGCGCCGGCACCGCCGGGTCGTAGCCCCGCACCACCGCCCCGGCCGCGACGAGATCGCCGCCGATCGCCTCGCCCGCCTCGCCGAGACCCAGCACCGCGATGGTCGGCATCGTCCGCCCCCCTCGAAATCACCCGTGCTGGGATACCTTAGATCAGCGACAAAATTGGCGACAATCTCGGAGCGGCTGTGGGCGATGTGGCGGCGGGGATCCGCGAGGCGATCCTCAGCGGCGAGTTCGTGCCGAACCAGCGGCTGATCGAGGCCGACCTGTCCGAGCAGTTCGGCGCCGGCCGCGCCGCCGTCCGCGCGGCGCTGCTCGCGCTGGCCAACGAGGGGCTGATCGAGCGCGTCCAGAACCGCGGCGCCCGCGTCCGCGCGGTCTCCCTCGCCGAGGCCGTGGAGATCACCGAGGTCCGCATGGTCGTCGAGGGCCTGTGCGCCGCGAAGGCCGCCGAGCGGGCCACCGACGCCGACATCACCGCCCTCCGCGCCATCGGCGCCGACATGCGCGCCGCCGTCGCGGCCGGCGACGTGCTCGGCTACTCGCGGCTGAACGAGCGGCTGCACGGCCGCATCCGCGAGATCAGCGGCCAGCGGACGGCCGCCGGGGTCCTGGAGCGGCTGCGCGCCCAGAACGTCCGCCACCAGTTCCGCCTCGCCATGCACCCGGGCCGCCCGCAAGAGTCCCTGCCCCAGCACCTAGACATCATCGAAGCGATCGTCGCCCGCGACGCCCACGCCGCCGAACAGGCCGCCCGAGCACACCTGCGCAGCGTCATCGACACCCTCACCCAGATCGACCGCCACCGCACCGAAACTCGTTGACTTGCGGCGTGTCGCCCTTATGGAGCGCTCCATAAGGGCGACACGCCGCAAGTCGACGCGCCCGGTCAGCTCCAGATGGTCACGTAGACCGGGGGGCGGAAGCGGGACGGGGGGACGCCCGAGCCGGGGGCCCGCATGATGTGCAGGGCGTCGGCGGTGGCGAGGAAGCGGCGGAACGCGCCCGCCAGGGGCGGGCGGCGGTCCGGAGCCAGGGTCGTGGCGTGCCAGCGGATCTCCACGGGGGTCGCGGGGGTCGCGATGACGCGCAGTTCGCCGCGCTGGACGCGGGGCGCGACCAGGTGCGCGAGCGCGACGGCGAGGCCGTCGCCGTCGGCGGCGGCCGCCCACGCGGCCGTCTGGTTCGGGTAGACGCGGATCCGGTCCTCGGGCACCTTCAGGCGGCGCAGCAGCCGGGACGTCTCGCTGCCCGGGTCGGTGCCGGACGGGTCCACCAGCCAGCGCGGCCGCGGCGCGGCGCGGACGCCGACGGCGACGAGGCTCGCGCGGAACACCGGCTCGCTGACGAGGCCCGGGTCGTCGGCGAGGTGCGGGCCGAGCGCCACGTCCGCGAGGCGGTTGTGCAGCAGGACCGGCATCTCCTTCCCGGCCACCACGCCCGCGCTGCCCTCGACCTCGTGGGGGGAGCGGGCGGTGAACGCGTCCAGGAGAGGTGTCGCGACGAACTCGGCGAGCGCGGGGACGGCGGCGACCCGCAGCGCCTCCGGGGCGCCGCGGGCGGCCCGGACGGCGCCCTCGGCCTCCGCGCCGAGCACCACCATCTGCGACGCGATCGGCAGCAGGCGGGCGCCGCCCTCGGTCAGCGCCATGCCTCCGCGGCCGTGCACGAGGAGCGGGTCGTCCAGGTGCCGGCGCAGCGCGGCGAGGGCCTGCGACACCGCGGGCTCGCTCACGTTCAGCGCCCGCGCCGCCTCCTTCACCGAGCCGAGCCGGGCGACGAGGACGAAGGCGCCGAGCTGCGTGAGGGTCATACCGCCCAGTCTCGCCCGCGGGGCGCCGCCCGTTAACCCTTCGCTTATCCGGGTGTTGGCGCAGCGTACGGCGGGAGTGAGAATTCGGTCACATCCCACTCCGAGGGGGCGTCGTGCAAGTACCGGCCAACTTCGAGTACGCGAAGGCGACCACCGTCGAGGAGACCCTCGCGCTGCTCGCGCGCCACGGCGACGAGGCGCGGGTGGTGGCGGGCGGCCACAGCCTGCTGCCCATGATGAAGCTGCGGCTGGCGCAGCCCGAGGCGCTCATCGACATCAACGGCGTGACCGAGCTGTCCCGCATCCGGATCGAGGGCGGCATGCTGTGCGTGGGCGCGCTCGTCCGGCACGCGGAGCTGCTCGACTCGCCGGTCGCGGGCGAGCACTTCCCGATCCTGCACGACGCCGAGCGGGTGATCGCCGACCCGGTGGTCCGCAACCGCGGCACGGTCGGCGGCTCGCTGTGCCAGGCCGACCCGTCGGAGGACCTGTCGGCGGCGTTCGGCGCGCTGAAGGCGTCCGCGGTGATCCGCGGGCCGGACGGCGAGCGGACCGTCTCCCTCCGCGAGTTCCACACCGGCCCCTACGAGACGGTCGTGGAGCCGGGCGAGCTGCTCATCGAGCTGCGCGTGCCGATCAGGCCGGGCGGGTCGAGCGCCTACGAGAAGGTCGAGCGGCGGGTGGGGGACTGGCCGCTCGCCGCCGCCGGCGCCGCCCTCTGGCTGGACGGCGGCCGGATCACCGACGCCGGCATCGGCCTCACCGCCGTACGGGCCGAGCACTTCGTCGCCCCCGAGGCGGAGGACGTGCTGCGCGGGGCCGTCCCGTCCGAGGAGCTGTTCGCCGAGGCCGGGCGGGTCGCCGCCGAGCACTGCGACCCCGGCTCCGACCAGCGGGGACCGGCCGACTACAAGCGGCACCTGGCCGGAGAGCTGACCACACGCGCGCTGCGCCGCGCCTACGGAAGGTCGCAGGCATGAACATCACCGTGACGGTCAACGGGCAGCCCTACACGCGCGACGTGGAGCCGCGCCTGCTGCTCGTCCACTTCCTCCGCGACGACCTGGACCTCACCGGGACGCACTGGGGGTGCGACACGTCCAACTGCGGGGCCTGCGTCGTCTCGCTGGACGACGTGCCGGTGAAGTCGTGCACGGTCCTGGCGGTGATGGCGTCCGGCAGGGAGGTCCGCACCGTGGAGGGCCTGGAGCGGGACGGCGAGCTCGACCCGGTCCAGAAGGGCTTCACCGAGTGCCACGGCCTCCAGTGCGGGTTCTGCACCCCCGGGATGATGATGACGTCGCGGTGGCTGCTCGACCGCGACCCCGACCCGAGCGAGGCGGACATCCGCGAGGCGCTGTCGGGGCAGATCTGCCGGTGCACCGGCTACGAGAACATCGTCCGGTCCGTCCGCTGGGCCGCCGAGCACCCCGCCGAGAAGCCCGAGGAAGTGACCCCATGAGCGGCAACGGTCAGCACCAGAACGGGCAGCACCAACACGGGCAGCACCACAGCGGGCACAACGGGCAGAACGGGCACCACGGGTTCGGGCGGGTGCCGCGCAAGGAGGACGCGCGCTTCATCCGCGGCCAGGGCAACTACGTGGACGACATCAAGCTGCCGGGGATGCTGTACGGGGCGATCCTGCGCAGCCCCCACGCCCACGCGAGGCTCCTGTCGGTCGACACCACGGCCGCAGAGGCGCACCCGCAGGTCAGGGCGGTCATCACCGGGGAGACCCTCGCGGGCCTGAACCTCGCGTGGATGCCGACGCTCTCCAACGACGTCCAGGCCGTCCTCGCAACCGACAAGGTGCGGTACCAGGGGCAGGAGGTCGCGTTCGTCGTCGCGGAGACCCACTACGCCGCACGGGACGCGCTGGAGCTCATCGACGTCGACTACGAGGCGCTGCCCCCGGTCATCGACGCCCGCACCGCGCTGGACGACGGCGCCCCCCTCATCCGCGACGACGTGGAGGGACGCACCGACAACCGCATCTTCGACTGGGAGGCCGGGGACGCCGCGCAGACCGACCGGGTCTTCGACGACGCCGAGGTCGTCATCGCGCAGGACATGCTCTACCCGCGGGTGCATCCCGCCCCGCTGGAGACCTGCGGGATCGTCGCCGACATGGACAAGGTGACCGGCAAGCTCACCGTCCACACCACCACCCAGGCGCCGCACGCGCACCGCACCGTGTACGCGCTGGTCGCGGGCCTGCCCGAGCACAGGATCCGGGTGATCTCGCCCGACATCGGCGGCGGCTTCGGCAACAAGGTCGGCATCTACCCCGGCTACGTCTGCGCGATCGTCGGCTCGATCGTCACCGGCCGCCCGGTCAAGTGGATGGAGGACCGGTCGGAGAACCTGATGACCACGTCCTTCGCCCGCGACTACCACATGCGGGGGGAGATCGCCGCGACCCGCGACGGCCGCATCCGCGGGCTGCGGGTGACGGTCCTCGCCGACCACGGCGCGTTCAACGGCACCGCGCAGCCGACGAAGTTCCCCGCCGGGTTCTTCCACGTGTTCACCGGCTCGTACGACATCGAGGCCGCGCACTGCGCCGTCACCGGCGTCTACACCAACAAGGCGCCCGGCGGCGTCGCCTACGCCTGCTCGTTCCGCATCACCGAGGCCGCCTACCTGGTCGAGCGCATGATCGACCTGCTGGCCGCCGAGCTGGGCACCGACCCCGCCGAGCTGCGGCTGCGCAACCTGCTGCGCGCCGAGCAGTTCCCGTACTCGACGCCGACCGGCTGGGAGTACGACTCCGGCGACTACCACCGCACCCTGCGCACCGCCCTGGACATGGCCGGGTACGACCGGCTCCGCGCCGAGCAGGCCGACCGCCGGGAGAGGGGGGACGGCCCCCTCATGGGCATCGGCATCAGCTTCTTCACCGAGGCCGTCGGCGCCGGGCCGCGCAAGCACATGGACATCCTCGGGCTCGGCATGGCGGACGGCGCCGAACTCCGCGTCCACCCGACCGGCAAGGCGGTGCTGCGCATCTCGGTCCAGACGCAGGGGCAGGGCCACGAGACGACGTTCGCGCAGATCGTCGCGCACGAGCTCGGCATCCCGGTGGACGACGTGGACGTCGTCCACGGCGACACCGACCAGACGCCGTTCGGGCTCGGCACCTACGGATCGCGGTCCACGCCGGTGTCGGGCGCGGCCACGGCGGTCGTCGCGCGGAAGGTGCGCGAACGCGCCCGGATCGTCGCGGGCGCCATGCTGGAGGCCGACCCCGAGGACCTCGAATGGACGCCGGGACGCTGGATCGTCCGCGGCGACCCGTCGTCCGGCGCGACGCTGCAGGAGATCGCGATGGCCGCGCACGGCAGCCTCGAACTGCCGGACGGCGTCGAAGGCCACCTCGACGCGACCACCGTCTACAACCCGCCCAACCTCACCTATCCGTTCGGCGCCTACATCGCGGTCGTGGACGTCGACCCCGGCACCGGCAAGGTCACCGTCCGGCGGTTCATCGCGGTGGACGACTGCGGCGTCCGGATCAACCCGATGATCGTCGAAGGCCAGGTGCACGGCGGCCTCGCCGACGGGGTCGGGATGGCGCTCATGCAGGTCATGGCGTTCGACGAGGACGGCAACCACCTCGGCGCGTCGTTCATGGACTACCTGCTCCCGACGACGATGGAGTGCCCGTCGTGGGAGCTGGGGGAGACCGTCACCCCGTCGCCGCACCACCCGCTCGGCGCGAAGGGCGTCGGCGAATCCGCCACGGTCGGGTCGCCCGCCGCGATCGTCAACGCCGTCGTGGACGCGCTCCAGCCCTACGGCGTCCGGCACGCCGACATGCCGCTGACCCCGGCGAACGTCTGGCGCGTCATCCAGGGCCGCCCCTTCCGCACGGACCTGGCGATCCCGTGAACGACAGGACGGACTCGTGAACGACAGGACGCAGACGCTGCGCAGCCGCCGGACCCCCTACGTGCTGGCCACCGTCGTCCGCGCGGAGCGCCCGACGAGCGCGAAGACCGGCGACCGGGCGCTCGTGCTGCCCGACGGGACGATGGAGGGGTTCGTCGGCGGCGAGTGCGCCGAGTCGGCGGTGCGCGACCAGGCGCTCCGGCTGCTCGAATCCGGCGAGTCGACGCTGCTGCGCATCACCCCGGGCGCCGACGCGTCGCCGCTGGAGGGCCTCGTCACGGTGACCAACCCGTGCCTGTCCGGCGGGACGCTCGACGTGTTCCTCGAAACGGTCATCCCGCCCGCCCTCGTGACCGTGTACGGGGACGGGCCGGTCGCCCGCGCGCTGGTCGAGGTCGGGCGCGCCGCCGGGTTCGACGCGCGGCCGGCCGGGACCGCCGACCCGCCCGGCCCCGACGCCGCGGCCGTCGTCGTCGCCACGCACGGGCGGGACGAGGAGGCCCTCCTCACCGCGGCGCTGCGCGCGGGCGTCCCCTACATCGGGCTGATCGCCAGCCGCAAGCGCGGCGCGGCGGTCACCGCGTCCCTGGACGGCGGCGACCGGGTGAGCACCCCGGCGGGCCTGGACATCGGCGCCCGCACCGCCCCCGAGATCGCGCTGTCGGTGCTCGCGGAGATCATGTCTCGGCGCCCGGCTCCGGACCGGGCGCCGGCACGACCCGCGGCCGGACCGGCCGAAGGGGGCGGTCACTGCTGCGGCTGAGCGGGCGTCCCCGCTAGTCTTCGGGTGCGTCGGGGCGCCGGCCCCGCCGGTCCGCGAGGGGGGTGCGCAGGTGTTCGAGTCCGTGCTCGTCGCGAACCGCGGCGAGATCGCCGGCCGGATCATCCACACGGCGCGCGCGATGGGCGTCAAGGCGATCGCGGTGTACTCCGACGCCGACGCCGGCCTGCCGTTCGTGGCGGAGGCGGACGAGGCCGTCCTGATCGGTCCCGCCGACCCCGCCCGCAGCTACCTCAACGTCCCCGCGGTCCTGGAGGCCGCGCGCCGGACGAACGCGCAGGCCGTCCACCCGGGCTACGGGTTCCTCGCCGAGAGCGCCGCGTTCGCCCGCGCCGTCGGCGAGCACGGCCGCGTCTGGGTCGGGCCGCCGCCGCTCGTCATCGCCCGGATGAGCGACAAGATCAACGCGCGGAACCTGATGAAGGAGGCGGGCGTGCCGGTCGCGCCCGGCGTGTGGGAGCCCGTCCCGGACGCCGGCACGGCCGTCGAGGAGGCCGAGCGCATCGGCTACCCGGTGATGGTCAAGCCCGCCGCGGGCGCCGGCGGCGCCGGCATGGGCGCCGCCCGCGACGCGGCGGAGCTGCGCGCGGCGTTCGAGACGGCCCGCACCGCCGGGGCCCGCCTGTTCGGGCAGGACGACGTCCTCCTCGAACGCCTCGTGGACGGTGCCCGGCACGTCGAGGTGCAGATCGTCGGCTTCGGCGACGGCACCGTCGTGACGCTCGGCGACCGGGACTGCTCCGTCCAGCGCCGCTACCAGAAGGTCGTGGAGGAGGCCCCCTCGCCCGGCGTCGACCCGGCGCTGCGCGAGCGGATGCTGGCCGCGGCCGTCCGCGCCGGCGAGGCGGTCGGCTACCGCGGCGTGGGCACCGTCGAGTTCCTTCTGGACCCGGCGACGCAGGAGTTCTTCTTCCTGGAACTGAGCACCCGCCTCCAGGTGGAGCACGCCGTCACCGAGATGGTCACCGGCATCGACCTGGTCGAATGGCAGTTCCGCCTCGCCGCGGGCGACCCCGTCCCGGCGCCCGTCCCCGAGCCGCGCGGCCACGCCGTCGAGTTCCGCGTCTACGCCGAGGACCCGCAGAGCCTCCTCCCCGTGCCCGGCGAGATCAAGGTGTGGGAGGAGCCCGTCGGCGACGGCATCCGCATCGACGCCGGCTACGTCGAGGGCGACACGGTCACGCCCCACTACGCGATGCTGCTCGCCAAGCTGTGCGTCCACGGGGACGACCGCGCCCACGCGCTGGAGCGGGCCAGGGCCGCCCTGGACGCGTTCCGCATCGACGGGCTGCCGACCAACCTGCCCTTCCTGCGGGAACTGCTCGACCATCCTGAGTTCGCGGGCGGCGCCTACGACACCGGGCTCGTCGACCGGATGCGGGGCGCCCGCCGGTGAACGGCGTCCACTGCGACAGATGCGGCGAGCCGGCCGCCGGCGGCGACCACGCCGCGTGCCGCGAGGCCCGCCGGATGGAGCCGCCGCGCTACTGCCCGCAGTGCCGCCGCCGCCTGGTCGTCCAGGTCACCCCGCTGGGCTGGACGGCGCGCTGCTCCCGGCACGGCCCGCTGGAACCCGGTCCCTAGAACGCGAGAGCGTAGGTCAGCAGCGGCTTCATGCCGGGCACGGGGATCCAGTCGCGTCCGGGGGTGCGGACGAAGCCCAGCCGCTCGTACATGCGCTGCGCCGCGACCATGTTCGCCTGCGTCGACAGGACCAGCCCCGCCAGCCCGGACGCGCGGGCACGGTCGATGCACGCCCGCACCATCGCGGTGCCCGCGCCCTCGCCGCGCGCCTTCTCCCGGACGGCGAGCATGCGGAACTCGGCCTCGTCCGGCCCCGCGACCTCCGCGTACGGGCTGCCGGGGCCGCAGTAGGCGACCGCGCCGACGAGCTCGCCCGCGATCTCGGCCACGAGCAGATCGGACTTGGCGGCGCGGTCGGCGGCGTCCCGGAGCGTCACGACGTACGAGGACGTGGGCGACACCAGGCCGCCGTCCACGTAGACCTCCACGGTCAGGTCGCCGACCTGCCCGTACTCGTCGGGGCGGGCCAGGCGGACGACGACCGGCTCAGACACCGGTCGTCTTGCGGGGGTAGGAGATGCCAGGGTCGGTCGCGACGTTCACCAGGTACGGGACGCCCGAGTCGAACGCGCGGCGCAGTGCCGGCCCGATCTCGTCCGGGCGGGTGACGAGCTCCCCGGCGCCGCCGAGCGCCTTGACGACCTCGTCGTAGCGGCGGTGCGGCCCCAGCTCGGCGGCCACGTCGTAGCCGTACAGCATGCGCATCGGGTGCTTCTCCAGACCCCAGGAGCCGTTGTTGCCCACGACCATCACGACCGGCAGGCCGTGCCGCACCAGGGTATCGGCGTCCATCAGCGACAGCCCTGCGGCGCCGTCGCCGAGCAGCAGGACCACCTGCGCGGCGGGATGGGCGAGGCGCGCGGCGATCGCGTAGCCGAGCCCCGTGCCGAGGCACCCGTACGGGCCGGGGTCGAGCCACCGGCCGGGCCGCCGCGGCTCGACGTACTTGCCCGCGTAGGAGACGAAGTCGCCGCCGTCCCCGATCAGCACGGCGTCGTCGTCGAGGACCTTCGACAGCTCCCCGTAGATCCGCAGCGGATGGATCGGGTCGGCGCCGGACGCGAGCAGGTCGATGTCCCCGGCGATGGCCGCGTAGGTGGCGTCGCGCAGGGTCTCCCGCCAGTCCCCGTACGTCCCCGGCGCCACCCCCGCCTTCACGCAGGCGGCGGTGAGGTCGGTGAACAGCAGGGACAGGTCCCCGGCCGCGGAGCCCGCCGGGCGCAGGTGCGGCACGAGCTGCGAGGGCGCGTCCGCGAGGTGGACGACCTTCGCGGTCCCGTCGCCGAACGCGCCGTAGCCCAGCCGGAAGTCGAGCGGCGTGCCCGCGACGATGACGAGGTCGGCCTGCCCGAACGCGGCGCCCCTGGCGCGGGTGACGAGCAGCTCGTGCCCGGCGGGCAGGATGCCGCGCCCCTGCCCGTTGGCGACCACGGGCAGCCGCAGCTCCTCGGCGAACGCGCGGGCGGCCTCCTCGGCGCCGTCCATCCACACGTCCGAGCCGAGCACGAGGACGGGCCGCCGCGCCGCCTTCAGCAGCCCGGCGACGCGGGCGAGCCGCTCCGGGTCGGCGGGCCGCTCCGGCGGGTCGGGGAGCGCCCCGGTGCGGGCCGGCCCGGCGGGGCCGAACAGGTGGTCCATGTGGACGTCGAGGAACACCGGGCCGCGGTGCGGGGCGGCGGCGGTGGCGAAGGCGCGGGCGATGTCGGCGGCCAGCGTGTCCGGCCCGCCGGCGGTCATCGCCAGCTTGGTGACGGGTGCCAGCAGCGGCGGCTGGTCGAGCTCCTGGAGCGCGCCCGCGCCCCACCGGCCGAGCGGGGCGCGCCCGCCGAGCACGACGACCGGCGACCCGTTGAAATGCGCGGTCGTGACGCCGCTGATGCCGTTGGTGACGCCCGGACCGGCCGTCAGCACCGCCAGGCCCGTCCGGCGGGTGAGCCGCGCCGTGGCCTCCGCCGCGAACACGGCGGTCTGCTCGTGCCGGACGTCGAGGATGCGGGGGCACGCGTCCGTCCCGGGGACGGTGCCGGTCCGGCCGCCGGTCGCGCCGATCGCGCCGTCATAGAGCGGGAACACGTGTCCGCCGGACAGCGTGAACATCGTTTCGACGCCGTGCCTGCGGATCTCCGCGATCGCCGTGTCGCCACCGTGCCGAGCCGTCATGCACGCACCGTAACAAGCGCACGCTTGCTCGCCCAGTAGTAGTTAGGGGCTTGACGACGTACAAGCGGACGCTGTTGATTGGCGGGAACCGACCCCCGGAGGTGCCCGATGCCGGTCCCGCGCTCGATCCTCACCAGGCAGGACGTCACCGACCTGGACCTGGCCGTCGTCGCCGGACAGTGGCCGGACGACGTCCGCGGGCACTTCGTCGTCAGCACCTCCGACCAGCGCACCCGCCCGCTGCACGCGTTCTTCGGCGACGGGATCATGGCCCGGCTGGCGCTGCGGCCCGGCACCGACGGCGCGCCCGCCGGCCGGTTCGCCTGGCGCGCCCGCGTCCTCGACACCCCCTCGGTCCGGCTGCGCCGCAAGCGCCCCGACCTGTTCACCGCCGGGCCGGTCGGCACCGGCTCCCCGTGGGGCTTCGTCAACGCCGCCAACACCGCGCCGCTGCCGTGGGGCGACCGGCTCTTCGCGACCTGGGACGCCGGCCGCCCGGTCGAGGTCGACCCGGTGACCCTGCGGTTCATCGCCGAGGTCGGGCACCGCGACGACTGGAAACCCGCCATGGACCAGGCCGTCCTGCCGCTCGTGTCCACCACCGCCCACCCCGTCGTCGACCCGGAGCGCGGCTGCCTGTGGAGCATCAGCCGGGACGTGCTGACCGGTGCCGTCTCCGTCATCGCCTACGACGGGACGGGCGCGCACGTCCGGCGCTGGGACGTCGAGGACGCGGTGCTGCCGCAGGCCACGCACACCATCACCCAGACCCGCGACTGGCTCGTGCTCGCCGACACCGCCTACAAGATCGACCCCGCGGAGGTCTTCGGCGGGGAGCGGACCGTCCCGAACAACCCCGACGGTCCCGTGCTGCTCATCCGCAAGGACGACCTCACCCCGGAGCGTAAAAGCGTTCCCTGCAAGCAGTTCCGCATCGCCCCCGAGGTCAACCACTTCTACGCCCGCTACGACGACTCCGACGGCGTCCAGGTCGTGATGGAGCACAGCGAAGGCGTGGACATCGGGATGTACCTCCGCGAGGACGACATCGACGTCTACGGGCGCCCGGTCGACCCCGCCCTGCGCGGCATGTACTGCCACGGCATGACGCCCGCGCTCACGACCGTCCTGCAGTTCGACCCGGAGACGGGCCAGGTGCGCGAACGCGCGCGTGCCAGTGACCCGGAGCGGTGGTGGCAGGCCGAGCTGTCCGCCATCGACTGGAGCATCGAGGGCCAGACCGACCCGACCCGGCACCACCTCATCTACCTCGGCTTCCACCCCGAGGCCGTCAACCAGCGGGCCATGCGCAACTACGAGGGCCGCATCGACCCCTCGCTGTTCCCGGCGGAGGAGACCCCGGCCGTCCTCGTCACCCACGACCGCGGAGACCTCAAGGCCCTGTCCGAATGGACGTTCGCCCTGGACGACTACCCGACGTCACCGTCCTTCGTCCCGCGCGGCCAGGGCGGCAGCCGCTACGCGGGCACGAATCCCGGCGGGCACGAGGGATACCTGGTCGTGGCCGTCCACAACGACGACCGCTTCCGGATCGAGCTGTTCGACGCCTCCGACGTGGGACGCGGCCCCATCGCCGTCCTGGCCCCGCCCAACGGCACGACGATGCCGTTCCTGATCCACTCGGCGTGGATGCCCGAGGCCCGCCCGGCCCCGGACGTGGAACGCCACCACTTCGCCGACGACCTGGACGCCCGCCTGGACCAGCTCCCCCCCGACCTGGCCGCCACGGCCCACGAGGTAGCCGCCGAACTACCCCCTCGTTGACTTGCGGCGTGTTGTTGTTATCCGGCCTCCCATAACAACAACACGCCGCAAGTCAACGAAGTCGGTGGGCCTGGTGGTCGGTGGGCCTGGTGGTCATCGCGCTAGGCGAGGTCCTCGCAGGAGCGTTCGGCTGGGAGGAGTGGGCGCAGCCGTACCGAGTACGTCTCGCCCTCGCTGCTCCACTTGGTCGCCGGGCGGGTCTCGGGGAGCTTCGCGGAGGGGGCCAGCGTGCAGATGCCGCCCGCCGCGCGGACGCCGTCGCCGAGGGGGCCGAGCGGCCACGGCCGGGCGGTCCCGCCCTGGGTGAGCTCGCCCGCGAGGACCGCCGTCCGCTCCGGCGTGTACGGCCGCGGCGGGGCGGCCTGGTCGTCCGCGGGCCAGCCCTCCGGGTCGAGGCGCTTGAGGAACATCCCCTCACCGCTGCCCGGCCATCCCGGCTCGATGATCCTGGTCGTCGCGTCGCCCATCGTGACGACGGTGACGACGGCGTCCGCGATCTGGTCGGAGCCGACCGTGTGGGAGCGGTCGAAACCGGCCGCGCGGGCCCCGTCCAGGAGACGCCGCAGAGCCTGCGGCTTCAGGCGGTACTCCGTCAGCTCCTTGTCCGGGGGCGTGCCGCCCGGCTGCTCGGCGGCGAAGATCGCGCGTCCCGAGGAGTACAGCGAGAACTCCGGCACGCTTCCCGGGCCGCCGATGCCCGCGATGCCGCCCGTCTTGCGCCACCGCAGGGCGAGGCGCTCACCGGAGGGGTCTGTCGGCGCGGACCGGGACGCGGTCGGCGACGGAGAGGGCGGCGGGGGCCCGGACGTCTCCGAGTTGCCGCACGCGGTCAGGGCCGTGCAGGACACCACGGCCGCGCAGGCGAGCGAGAGGACCCGCCGGGTGTACGGACCGGCCATGGGACTTGGACGGGCCGCCGCCGCACGGGGTTCCCGGCGCCGGCGCTACAAAGAACAGGCGCCGAAGACTGTGGGATCCGGTTGCGTGCCGCGCCGCGGCGCCGCGCTAGTGTGCCGCCTTGTGAGTGTCCTCGTGGTCACCGGAACGTGTACGGGCGTGGGCAAGACCGTCGTCACCGCGGCGCTCGCCGCGGTCGCCGCCACGCGCGGCACGTCCGTCGCCGCGGTCAAACCCGGGCAGACCGGCGTCCGGGACGGCGAGCCCGGCGACCTCGACGAGGTCCGGCGCCTCGCGGGCCTCGACGACGTCCACGAGTTCGCCCGCTTCCCCGACCCGCTGTCGCCCGCCGCCGCGGCCCGCCGCGCCGGCGTCCCGCCCGTACGGCTGCCGGAGGTGGCCGAGCGCGTCCGGGAGCTGTCCGACGACCGCCGGCTGGTGCTGATCGAGGGCGCGGGGGGCCTGCTCGTCCGCTACGACGACGAGGGCAACACGATCGCGGACCTCGCCCGCTGGCTGGGCGCCGCCGCCGTCGTCGTGACCCGCCCCGACCTCGGCACCCTCAACCACACCGCCCTGACGCTGGAGGCGATGGCGCACCGCGGCGTCCAGCTCGCCGGCGTCGTCATCGGCGCGTGGCCGGCCGACCCGGACCTCCCGA
This sequence comes from Actinomadura sp. GC306, assembly GCF_004348665.1. Classification (GTDB taxonomy): domain Bacteria; phylum Actinomycetota; class Actinomycetes; order Streptosporangiales; family Streptosporangiaceae; genus Spirillospora. The sequence goes on from NZ_SMKM01000012.1 coordinate 20,975, forward strand.
TGCGCAGCAACATCCGCGACCTGGAGACCATCGCGGCCCGGCCGCTGGCGGGCGCGCTGCCCGCCGGCGCCGGCGCGCTGGACCCGGCGGAGTTCCTCCTGGCCGCGCACCGCGGCCTGGCCCCCTCGTTCGGCGGCGGCTTCGACGCCGCCGCCTTCCGCGACACCTTCGGCCTCGACAAGGAGTAGTACGTGACGGACATCCTCGACGTAGCCCGCCGCCAGGTGCTGGACGAGGGCAGGGGCCTCGACGCCGGCCAGGTCCTCGACTGCCTGACCCTCCCCGACGACCGGCTGGCGGAGCTGCTCGCCCTCGCCCACGACGTCCGGATGCGCTGGTGCGGGCCGGAGGTCGAGGTCGAGGGGATCGTGTCGCTGAAGACCGGCGGCTGCCCCGAGGACTGCCACTTCTGCTCCCAGTCCGGCAAGTTCGAGTCGCCCGTCCGCGCGGTGTGGCTGAACATCCCCGAGCTGGTCGAGGCGGCGAAGGAGACCGCGAAGACCGGCGCGACCGAGTTCTGCATCGTCGCGGCCGTCCGCGGCCCCGACGAGCGCCTCATGGGACAGGTCCGCGACGGCATCAAGGCCATCAACGACGCCGTCGAGATCAACATCGCGTGCTCGCTCGGGATGCTCACCCAGGAGCAGGTGGACGAGCTGGCCGCGATGGGCGTCCACCGCTACAACCACAACCTGGAGACGGCCCGCTCCCACTTCCCGAACGTCGTCACCACCCACTCGTGGGAGGAGCGTTGGGAGACCCTCCGCATGGTCAAGGAGGCCGGGATGGAGGTGTGCTGCGGCGGCATCGTCGGCATGGGCGAGACCATCGAGCAGCGCGCCGAGTTCGCCGGCCAGCTCGCCGAACTGGAACCCGACGAGGTCCCGCTGAACTTCCTGGCGCCCCGCCCCGGCACCCCGTTCGCCGACCTCCCGCTGGTCGAGGGCCCCGAGGCGCTGAAGACGATCGCCGCGTTCCGCCTCGCCCTGCCCCGCACCATCCTCCGCTACGCCGGCGGCCGCGAACTCACCCTCGGCGACCTCGGCACCCGCGAGGGAATGCTCGGCGGCATCAACGCCATCATCGTCGGCAACTACCTGACCACCCTCGGCCGCCCCGCCGAAAAGGACCTGGAACTCCTCACCGACCTACGAATGCCCATCAAGGCCCTAAGCCAGACCCTGTGAGGACGGCTATTCGTTTTCCTCCGCCTCCAGTGTGACTTCGCTGTTGCCGTTCTCCCACTGTTCGCAGTACGCCTTCTGCAGTTCCCTCATTTCTTCCATGGCTTGCCGAAGCGTGCGGGGCTTGGCGCGAGGCGAGTCCGGTATCGGGGGACGAGGTGCACCTTCAATGGAGATCACATTGTTGTAGACCTCGACCTTGGCCCCTTCCTCAGCATTGATGTAGTCCCAGAGTTCGAGGGACCGGGCGAGATTGTACGGCGTGTCCGGGAGGTCAATGCAGTAGAACTGATGGACCACGTAGTAGCGCGTTCTCACTCGTCCCAAGGCTTCCACTCCCTGGTTTCGATCTCAATGTCGAATGGATCGGGGAGGTGGATCGTCTCGCCGAACGCCCAGGACTCCTGGTGCAGGTAGGCGCCCAGAGCCTGATCGGGGATGGAGTACAGGATGGACCGGGCGACCTTAGGGGAGCGGTCGACCAGCAGGTAATAGGGGATTTCGGCGGCGGCATATCCGTTCCACTTGTTGCGAGCCGACCTCCGCCCGGCGGGTTCCCGGTCGTTCTTTGCGTTGCTGTAAGAGGTGACCTCTACGACGAGTTCTACCTGGTCGGGAACCAGCCTCTTGATCCCAGACCGCCACGCGGCCAGGAACACCTCCTCATCCAGGACCATCAGATCCGGAACGAAACCCTCCCCGACCCCCACGAGGGACAGTCCGCTCCCGCTGTCGGTCTTCCAGGTGAAGCCCTCTCGAAGTACACGGGCGCGGATGACAGCGCAGTTGATCTCCCCGGCGATGGCGTTGTGGGAGAACTCGGGGGGCGGGGACACAACGACTTCTCCTCCGATGATCTCGATCCGGGATCCTTCGGGGGCGTCGACGTAGTCGTCGAGTTCGCCGCGTACCCACAGGTTGTAGGGCGTGTCCGGCAACTGCGACAATTCTTCTTGCGACAAGCCTTTCACGTTACGTGACTCCTCCCTCACGATCTGCTCCCGGTCATCGTAGAGAAGGGGTGCACCCAGCGTAGCCAGATCATTCGAACTTGTGGTCGAGATTTCGGCGGACGCCCGGCGACCGGCGGAGGGAGGTCAGCGGCGGAGGCGGGTGATGAACTTGTAGCGGTCGCCTCGGTAGAGGGACTGGGCCCATTCGACGGGCTGGCCGGTGGTGTCGAAGGCGTGGCGGGAGAGCAGGAGCATGGGGAGGCCGACGTCCACGCCGAGGAGCTGCGCGTCGTGGGGGGTGGCGAGGACGGTCTCGATGGTCTCCTCGGCCTCGGTCAGGTGGACGTCGTAGGCCGTGGCGAGCGTCTCGTACAGGGAGCGGTGTCGGGGGAGCTCGCGGCGCAGGCCCGGGAAGCGGCGGGCCGGGAGGTGGGAGGTGTCGATCGACATGGGTTCGCCGTCGGCGAGGCGGAGCCGGTGGACGCGCAGGACCCGGCCGCCGGGGCGGATGCACAGGAGCGTCGCGAGGCGCTCGTCGGCGCTGACGTAGCCGGCCTCCAGGATGCGGGTCTCGGGGTGCAGCCCGTGGTGCCGCATGTCCTCGGTGTAGCTGACGAGCTGGAGTTCCTGCGACACCTTCGGTTTGGCGACGAACGTGCCCTTGCCCTGGATGCGCTGCAGGCGGCCCTCCACGACGAGCTCGGCGAGGGCCTGGCGGACGGTGGTGCGGGACGTCTCGTACTTCTCCGCCAGGGTCCGTTCGGGAGGCAGCGGGCTGCCCGGCGGAAGCGACTGGATCAGCTCCACCAGCAGCTCTTTGAGCTTGTAGTACTTCGGTATTCGGGGGGCCTGGTTCGGGTGGCGCTTACCGATGCCGCCGAGGGAGACCCGGTCGAACCCGTGCTCGAATCCGCCCCCGTGCCGGGGCCCGCCCCTGACCTCCGTCACGGCATCTCCTCACGTTCATCACCGGTTCTCCCCGATGTTATGCGTGAAGACTACGGGCGGTAGAAGACGCCACCTCCGCCAGGGCCGTCCCGAGGCGTGTGAGGTCGGCCTCGCCCAGCGTGGCGCGTGTGGTGAGCCGCAGGCAGGCGCGGCCCTTGGGCACCGACGGCGGACGGAAGCAGCCGACGCGAAGCCCGTGCTCGGCGCAGGTCCCGGCCGCGCGGACGGCGGCGTGCGGCTCGCCGAGGTACACCGGGACGACGGCCGCGGCGGGGTCGGCGGTCTCCAGGCCGGAACCGGCCGCGAGCGCGGCGATGCGCCGGGCGCGGTCGCGGGCGCGGGCCGGCAGGCCGGGGTCGGCTTCGAGGACGTCGAGCGCGGCGAGCGCGGCGCCGGCGGCGGGCGGATTCAGCCCGGTGTCGAAGATGAACGACCGGCCGGTGTCGACGAGGGTGTCGATGACCTCGGGCGCGCCGAGGACCGCGCCGCCCTGCGCCGCCAGCGACTTCGACAGCGTGAGCGTGAGGACCACGTCCGGTTCGCCCGCCAGGCCGGCGGCGTGCGCGGCGCCCCGGCCGCCGTCGCCGACGACGCCGAGCGCGTGCGCCTCGTCGATGACGAGCAGCGCGCCGTGCGCCCGGACGGCGCGGTGCAGGGCGGCCAGCGGGGCGAGGTCGCCGTCCACGGAGAACACGGCGTCGGTGACGACGACGGCGTCGTCCTCGTCGCGTCCGGCCAGCGCCCGCTCGACGGCGGCGGCGTCCCGGTGCGGGACGATCACGACGCGCGACCGCGACAGCCGGCACGCGTCCACGATGGAGGCGTGGTTGACCTGGTCGGACACCACCAGCGTGCCCGGCCCGGCGAGGGCGGTGACGGCGCCGAGGTTGGCGAGGAAGCCGGAGGAGAACACGAGCCCGGCGGCGCTGCCGGTGAACGCGGCGAGCCGCCGGTCGAGCTCGGCGTGCAGCTCGGTGGTGCCGGTGACGAGGCGCGACCCGGTGGAGCCCGTGCCCCACGCGCGGGCCGCGGCGACGGCCCCCTCGATGAGCCGCGGGTCGTCGGCGAGCCCGAGGTAGTCGTTGGACGCGAGGTCGGCGGGACCGTCCGGGCCGCCGGGGCGGGGCCGCAGCGTCCGGCGCAGCCCGGCCTCGGCGCGCCGCTCGGCCGCGTCCCGGAACCGGGCCAGGGGGTCTCGTCCAGCGGTCATGCGGGAATCCTGCCAGGCCCCGCGCGGAGCGGGGGAGCGGCCCCGCACCAAGGACGATCGGCGATGATGGTGGCGTGCCTACCTTGACCGATCTCGTCCGCGACCACAGTGACCTCACCGAGGCCGACCGGGAGTGGCTGCACGCGCTGGTGTCGGACTGGCAGCTCCTCGCCGACCTGTCCTTCGCCGACCTGCTGCTCTGGGTGCCGCTGCGGTCGTCGGCCGCGCTGCCCGCGGAGGCGGCGTCCCGCGGCGGGCGCGGCCAGCGCGGCGGCGCGCCGGACACGGGCGCGGCCGTGCCGGGCTGGGTGGCGATCGCGCAGATGCGCCCGACGACCGGCCCGACCGCCTACCCGGAGGATCTCGTCGGCAAGGTCGTCCGGACGGGCCGCCGCGGCCTGATCGACGTGGCGTGGCGGGAGCGGCGCATCGTCCGGGAGGGCGACCCCGAGTGGGGCAGCGGCATCCCCGTCCGGGAGGAGTCGATCCCGGTGCGGCGCGGCGCCAAGATCCTCGGCGTGATCCAGCGCAGCACCAACCTCAGCTCGGCCCGCACCCCGAGCCGGCTGGAGCTGACCTACCTGCAGAGCGCCAGCGACCTCGCGACGATGATCTCCGAGGGGCGGTTCCCGGTGCCGGGGGAGGAGCCGAACATGGTCCGCTCGCCGCGCGTCGGCGACGGGCTGATGCGGCTGGACCGCTCGGGCCGGGTCACCTACGCCAGCCCGAACGCGCAGTCGGCCTACCGGCGGCTCGGCTACCCGGCGGATCTGGTCGGCGAGTCGCTCGGCCAGATCACCGCGGACCTGTGCGACACCGGCGAGCCGATGGAGGAGGCGCTGAGCGTCGTGCTGTCGGGCCGGGCGCCCCGCGAGGTGGAGGTCGAGTCCCGCGGTTCGATCATGCAGCTGCGGACGATCCCGCTGGTCGTCGGCGGGACGCGGATCGGCGCGGTCGTCCTCTGCCGGGACGTGACCGAGCTGCGCTGGCGCGACCGGGAGCTGCTGACCAAGGACGCCACCATCCGGGAGATCCACCACCGGGTGAAGAACAACCTGCAGACGGTCGCGGCCCTCCTGCGCCTCCAGGCCCGCCGGCTGCAGATCCCGGAGGGACGCGCCGCACTGGACGAGGCCGTCCGCCGGGTCGGATCCATAGCGATCGTGCACGAGACGCTGTCGCACACCCCCGACGAACTCATCGACTTCGACGACATCGCCGACCGGGTGATCACGATGGCGGCGGAGGTGTCCACCCCCGAGACCAGGGTGGCGCCCAAGCGGACGGGCAGCTTCGGCGTCCTGCCCGCCGAGGTCGCCACCCCGCTGGCGATGGCGCTCACCGAACTCCTGCAGAACGCCCTGGAGCACGGCCTGGTGAACCGCTTCGGCACGCTGGAGGTCATCGCCAGCCGCTACGGCGAGGGCGAGGAGCGCGACCGGGGCGGGGTGGAGGTGTGGGGCGAGTGGCCGGAGGCCGGCGACCACGAGTCCCGCGAGGCGCCCGCCGCGGAACCCGCCGGACGCCGCCTGGTCACCAAGATCACCGATGACGGCGTCGGCCTGCCCGCCGACTTCGACGTGGAGGGCACCGACAGCCTCGGCCTGCAGATCGTCCGCACCCTGATCGTCGGCGAACTCGGCGGCCGCCTCGACTTCACCCCCCGCGAGGGCGGCGGCACAGAGGTGACGGTGGACATCCCCCTAGACCACACCCACCGCCGCGCGTAACCCGCACAATGACCCGGCGCGCGCTCGCGGACAGGTATGCACCCACATCAGCCACCGGCCGCAACCACGCAACAACCTCAACGCCTGCGATCGCGTCCGAAGGCAGGTTTCGAGCGAAGCAAGAAACCTGATCGCGCAGCGAGCCCCCAGGGCGAGTCGGAGCGATGCAGCGATCGCGCGCAGAGCCCGCCGAAGGAAGGCGCTCTAGCGCCTGACGCCAAGGGCTCTGCTAGAGACACGCCGGCGCTTGAGGGCGCGGCGTTCGTCTTCGCCCATGCCGCCCCAGACGCCGGAGTCCTGGCCGGACTCAAGGGCCCAGCGGAGGCAGGCGTCGGTGACGTCGCAGCGTCGGCATACCTGCTTGGCCTCTTCGATCTGCAGGATCGCGGGCCCGGTGTTGCCGATCGGGAAGAACAGCTCGGGGTCCACGTCACGGCAGGCTGCGCGGTGGCGCCAGTCCATGCGGTCCACTCCTTCGTCAGGTCGTGGAGGTGATTCCACGGTTGTGAACGGTTTCACATGTCGCGAACGCCCAGGTGGCGAGGGCCAGGTCCGGGGATGAATGTTCGGCGGCGCTGCGAGCGGGAGGCCGGCGACGTTGGGGCCCCTGTCTCGGATACGCACTTTGAGCGTGTCAGGGGGGCGCGGGCAGGCGCAAGACCTTTGAGAAAGGATTCTCAAAGTATGGGTGTCGCATGTGTCACATCCGGAAGACGACCGTGTTACTTGGCTCTCAGCTGAGCCGCCATGAGACCGCACATTTGCGGGCGCCGTTCAGATGACGACGCGCAGTGCCTTCGGAACGGACCGGAACGTCACGCTGTGCTGTTCGCCAAGGTAGTCGCCGTCCAACTGGAAGGCCACGGGGCGCTCCGCGCGCAGCGTGACCTCCGAGGCGTCGTGCAGGTTGACCACGTGCCGGCCCTGCAGCGGACGGCTACGCGCCGTGAGCATTTGCGCCACCGCGCCGAGCGTCGGGGCGATTTCCAGGGAGCGCATTCCGAACACGTCGAGTCCCCGCGAGAAGTGCGCCTTGGGACTCGGATTCACCGGGAGGCGGTTCATGTACGTCCACGGAGACGTGTTGGAAATGAAGGCGAGGAACAGTCCCCGTTTCGGCGGGCGGCCCGGCTGCTCAAGGGTGAGCGCGGGCTGCCGCCGGTCGGTGCCGGCGAAGAAATGCCGGATCGCCGTCCGCACGTACAGGGACGTGTAGGCGGTGGCGCCCGCGGCGCGGCGGCGCTCCACTTCCCGGACGACCTCGGCGTCCAGCCCGATGCCCGCGCAGAACGTGAAGTAGCGTTCGGCGCCGCCCGGGTGGCGGGCGGTGCCGAGGCCGACCGTGCGGTACCGGCCCGCGCGCAGCGCCTCCAGCACCGACTTCGTCGCGCCGACCGGGTCGGCGGGCAGGCCGAGGGTCTTGGCGAAGACGTTCGCGCTGCCGGACGGCAGCACCGCCAGCGCCGGGAGCTCGGGGGACGGCCCGTCGGCGAGCAGCCCGTTGACGGCCTCGTTCACCGTCCCGTCGCCGCCGAGCGCGATCACGACGTCGTAGCCGTTCACGGCGGCCTGGCGGGCCAGCTCGGTCGCGTGGCCGCGGTGGCCCGTCTCGGCGAGGACGAGGTCGAGATCGCCGGAGAAGGCCCGCATCAGGATGTCGCGGGCCCGCCGGGAGGTGGAGGTCGCCTTGGGGTTGGCGATGAGCATGGCGCGCACGGCGTCAGCGTATCGACCGTTCCGCAGTCGTTCGCCCGGCGTTCGCCTCGCGACCGGGTGGGAACCGGGCCGCTTCCGGGCGGGAGTAGGGTTTCGGGTTGTGTCGAAGCGTCGTCCCATCACCGTGCAGGCAGCCGCCGCCCTGGAGGCCGCGGAGGGCCTGGCCGCCCTCGGAATCGGCGTCGTCACCGGCGTGGAGACCGCCACCGGCGCCGCGGTCGACCCGGCCAGCGCGATCGGCGTGACCGTGCTCGCGCTCGCCGGCGGCCTCGGCATGCTCGCCTGCGCCCGGGGGCTCGTCCGCGCCGAGCAGTGGAGCCGCGCGCCCACGGTGCTGACGCAGTTCTTCGCGATCCCGGTCGCGTGGTCGCTGTGGCAGAGCGATCAGCTGGTGTTCGCCGTGCCGCTGGGGCTGGCCGCCGTCCTCACGCTGATCACGGTCCTCAGCCCGCCCAGCACCGCCTGGCTCTTCGACGAGGACGAGGGCGAGGGCGACGACGAGGACGAGGGCGAGGGCGACGACGAGGCCGCCCCCGCTGCGAAGGAGCCCGCGGCGGTGCGGGAGTCGCCGGGAGAGCCGCGCTCGCTGGGGCGGCGCCTCATGGACCGGCTGAAAGAGCAGCCCACCAGGAAATGAGCCGGCGCCGAGGCCCGGGATCACCCGGGGCGCCCGGCGCCGTATCTCCGCGTCACTCGTCGGCGGTGAGGCCCTCCCGCAACTGGGCGAGCGTGCGGGCCAGCAGCCGCGACACGTGCATCTGCGAGATCCCCAGCTCGGCGGCGATCTGCGACTGGGTCATGTTCCCGAAGAACCGCAGCAGCAGGATCTTCTTCTCGCGGGCGGGCAGCTTCTCCAGCAGCGGCTTGAGGGACTCGCGGTACTCCACGCCCTCCAGCGACTCGTCGACCATGCCGAGCGAGTCGGCCACCGCCGGGGCGTCCTCGTCGCCGGAGTCGGGGGCGTCCAGGGACACGGTGGAGTAGGCGTTCGCCGACTCCAGGCCCTCCAGCACCTCCTCCTCGCTCATCTGCAGGTGCGCCGCCAGCTCGCTGACGGTCGGCGCCCGGCCCTCGCGCTGCGCGAGGTCGCTGATCGCCTTGGTCAGCGACAGCTTGAGCTCCTGCAGCCGGCGCGGGACGCGCACGGCCCAGCCCTTGTCGCGGAAGTGCCGCTTGATCTCACCGACGATCGTGGGGGTCGCGTAGGTGGAGAACTCGACGCCGCGCTCCAGGTCGAACCGGTCGATCGACTTGATCAGGCCGATCGTGGCGACCTGGATGAGGTCGTCCAGCCACTCGCCGCGGTTGCGGAAGCGGCGGGCGAGGTACTCCACCAGCGGCAGGTGCAGCTCCACGAGCTGGTCGCGGATGCGCTGGCGCTCCGGGTCGCCCTCGGGGAGCTGGGAGAGCCGCTCGAACAGGGCGCGTGCCCGCGCCCGGTCGGGAACCGCGCTGTCGGTGCGCTCGACGCTCACCTCGGCGGCGGCCGGCTCGGCCGGCTGCCCCGTGGCCGTCTGCTCCGTGGTCTTCTCCGTCACGGCGCCCCCGCCGTGCCGCGCCGCTTCTGCAGCGTCACGGTGACCCGGTCGTCGGCGCCCACCCGGGCGTCGACCTCACCCGCCAGCGACGACAGGACGGTCCATGCGAAGGTGTCGCGGCTGGGCACCGCGCCGTCGACGGTGAGCACGGCGACGGAGATGCGCATGGCCTCCCCGGTCAGTTCGAATTCGCAGACGAGGTCGGTCCCGGGGACCGCCTGGGCGAGCAGCATCGCGCACGCCTCGTCGACGGCGATGCGCAGGTCTTCTATCTCGTCCAGCGTGAAGTCGAGCCGGGCCGCGAGGCCCGCGGTGGCCGTCCGCAGGACGGACAGGTAGGCGCTCGCGGCGGGCAGCCGCACCGTCACCACGTCGCGGACGGACAACTTCGTACTGGTCGGCATTGCAGCGGTTTCCTCGGTCACGTCACTCCCTCGCAGGATGGTCCCGCTGGTACCGAAACTACCGCCTGCGGAGCCCACTCGGAGACTTCGCCGCGCGTGGCTTTCTTACCGATGTCCGCGCCGACGTCGCCGAACGCGTCCGAAACCCCGGCGGGGCGAGGCGTGCATCACGGTCCGGAGGGGCGGATAGCCTGCTCGGGTGATCCGATCCGCGACTCCGGACGACGTACCCGACATCCTGCGCCTGATCCGCGACCTGGCCGAGTACGAGCGCGCCCTCCACGAGGTGAAGGCCACGGAGGAGCAGCTGCGCGGCAGCCTCTTCCGCGACGATCCCAAGGTCTTCGCGCACGTCGCCGAGCACGACGGCAGGATCGTGGGGTTCGCGCTGTGGTTCCTCACGTTCTCCACCTGGAACGGCACGCACGGCATCTACCTGGAGGACCTGTTCGTCGAGCCGGACGCCCGCGGCCACGGGTACGGCAAGGCGCTCCTCCTCGAACTGGCCCGCATCGCCGACGAACGCGGCTACGGCCGCGTGGAATGGGCCGTCCTCAACTGGAACCGGCCGGCGATCGACTTCTACGAGGCCCTCGGCGCCCGTCCCCAGGACGAGTGGACGGTCTACCGCCTCACCGGCGACACCCTCACCAGGGCCGCGCGCTCCTAGCCGCCTCCGGACATGGCGGAGGCCCGGCCGGTGACCGGCCGGGCCTCCAGCTCCGGGCGCGTCAGCCCTGCTTGGTCTCCCAGAAGATCTTGTCGATCTCGCTGATCTTCGCGAGCAGGTCGTCGGCGACCTTGGTGTCCATGGTGGCCTTGGTGCCGCCGCCACCGCCGGCGAGCTTGGTCGCCTCGTTGAACAGCTGGTGGAGCTGCGGGTACTTCTCGAAGTGCGGCGGCTTGAAGTAGTCGGTCCAGAGCACCCACAGGTGGTGCTTGACCAGCTCCGAGCGCTGCTCCTTGATCAGGATCGCCCGTGCGCGGAACTCGGGGTCCTCGTTGGCCGCGTACTTCTCAGTGATCGCCTTGACCGACTCGGCCTCGATCCGGGCCTGCGCCGGGTCGTAGACGCCACACGGCAGGTCGCAGTGCGCGGAGACCTTCGTCTTCGGGCGCAGAAGCTTGAGCAACACCTGCTCATCCCTTCCCTCGTTGCGGATCATGCTCAGGTCACCGACATTACCCTTGTGCCACCGGCCACGTCCGGCCAGGGCGCTCGGTAATTCGGCCTAAGACCCGGACCGCGGCGCGGCCCGGAACCCTTCCGGGAGTGTTGATGCCCCTGACCGGCGTTCTATGCGGGCGGGACGAGGAGGACCATGCGGATGCGCCCGGTGCTGTGCGGGCTGGCCGGCGCGGCGGTGCCCGTGCTCGTGCCCGTGCTCGTGCTCGCGGGACGGCGGCGGCTGCGGGCCGTCGAGGTCGCCGGCGAGTCGATGCTGCCGGGGCTGCGGCCGGGCGACTGGCTGCTGGTGCGCGCCGGGGCGCGTCCCGTGCCCGGGGACGTCGTCGTCGCGCGGCACCCGGAGCGGCCGGAGCTCTTGATCGTCAAACGCGCCGTCCGCGAGGAGGACGGCGGGTGGTGGCTGGAGAGCGACAACCAGGCGGCGGCGGGCCGCCGCGACAGCTGGGACTTCGGCGCCGTGCCGGACGCGCTCGTCGTGGGCCGGGTCGTCGCCCGCTACTGGCCCCTCTCGCGCGCCGGGACGGTCACGCGCGGCTCGGCCGGGCTGCACGCGGCGGTCACGCCGGCCCGCCCGGTGCAGCGCTCGGAGCAGTAGCGGCGCGAGCGGTTCGCGGTGGTGTCGAGGAACACCCGGTCGCAGCCCTCGGCCTTGCAGAGCCCGAACCGGCCGGTGCCGTGCGCGGCGATCTCCGCGGCGAGGCCCATGGCGGTCCGCGCGGCATAACGGTCCGGTATGGAGCCGGACTCGTTGAAGTGCAGCTGCCACCCCTGGCCCTCGTGCCGCGCGAGCTGCGGGTGGACGGGATGGTGGATGAGCAGGGTGTTGAGGCGCTCGACGGCGTCGTCCGCGTCGCCGCGGGCGGCCGCGACGATGATCGCGCGGAGCTGCTCGCGCAGGGCGCGCATGGCGTCGAGCTCGCGGTGCGCGATCCGCCCGCCGAGGTGCGGCCGGTCCGACAGCAGGGCCCGCAGCCCGTCGAGGTCGCGCAGGTCGTCCTGCTCGTCGCGCCGCGTGTTCACGAGATCGACCGCCAGGTCTGCGTAGGACGCGAGGTTCACGGGCCCCTCCTGACGCGCTCGCCCGGATTGGCCAGGAGTTATTCCCACGTGGCGGAGAACATACGTGCCCGTGGCGAAAAAGTGCGCGTGGCGGGCGGCCGCCCGGCCCGCGCGCCGCGTGGCTGCGGGCGCGGGCGGCCGTCCGGAGGGATCACGGGGGGACCGGATCAGATCCGGTTGACGCCGTCCTTGCGGGCCTGCTCGGCCACGGCCGCGGTGACGGCCGGGGCCACGCGGTCGTCGAACGGGCCGGGGATGACGTAGTCGGGCTTGAGGTCGTCCCCGACGATGCCGGCGAGCGCGTTGGCCGCCGCGAGCTTCATGCCCTCGGTGATGGCGGACGCGCGGACGTCCAGCGCGCCGCGGAAGATGCCCGGGAACGCCAGCACGTTGTTGATCTGGTTCGGGTAGTCGCTGCGGCCGGTCGCGACGACCTTGGCGTGCCGGAGCGCGACGTCCGGGTGCACCTCGGGGGTCGGGTTGGACAGCGCGAACACGATCGCGTTCTCCGACATCGTGGCGACGCACGACTCGTGGACGGTGCCGCCGGACAGCCCGATGAACACGTCGGCGCCGCGGAGCGCCTCCTCGGTGGAGCCCTTGAGGCACGACCGGTTGGTGATCTCCGCGATCTTCGTCTTGATCGGGTTGAGGCCGTCCCGCCCCTTGTAGATGAGGCCCTTGCTGTCCGAGAGCGCTATGTCGCCGATGCCGCCCTCGATCAGCATCTTGGACACGGCGATGCCGGACGCGCCCGCGCCGGCCACGACGGCGCGCAGCTCCGACAGCGGCTTGCCGACCAGGCGGGCCGCGTTCTTGAGCGCGGCGAGCGCGACGATGGCGGTGCCGTGCTGGTCGTCGTGGAAGACCGGGATGTCGAGCGCGGCGCGGAGCCGGTCCTCGATCTCGAAGCAGCGCGGTGCGCTGATGTCCTCCAGGTTGATGCCGCCGAAGCTCGGCGCCATCCGGATCACGGTGTCGACGATCTCGTCCACGTCCGTGGTGTTCAGCGCGATGGGCACCGAGTCGACGTCGGCGAACTCCTTGAACAGCAGGGACTTGCCCTCCATGACCGGCATGGAGGCGGCCGGGCCGATGTCGCCGAGCCCGAGCACGGCGGTGCCGTCGGTCACGACGGCGACGACCCGGGAGGTCCAGGTGTAGTCGTAGGCCAGTTCGGGGTGGTCGGCGATCGCGGTGCACACCCGGGCGACGCCCGGCGTGTAGGCCAGCGAAAGATCGTCTTTGTTGCGCACCGGAATGGTGGAGCGCATCTCCAGCTTGCCGCCGCGGTGCAGCGGGAACGCCGGATCGTCGTCGTAGGAGGACGGTTCGTTGGGATTGGGCTCAGCAGCCACAGCGACCCCTGTCAGTGAAAGTTGGCTTTCTTGCGATGCCGCCGCGGTGGGTGCGGCGTGGTGGCCGGTCACCTGGAGGTCATCTCGCGACGTACGGGGGTCACCCGTTGTCCGATTCTCTCATACCGGGTTCCGTGCGCTCCGGGAGCGGGGTGGTGGCAACCGTCACGTGACGGTCACCACAAAGTCATCCGCTACACCCGAACGGAGCCGTTGCGTGATTGTTTCGGACCCTTTATCCAGATCAGAACGGTTCTGCGCCAAAATATGCACCTAACCTGTGGACCTGACCGGTCCACCGCAACCCACCTGGAGGGGGACCATGATCATCGGGTCTCTGCGCCGCCGCGCCGTCGCGGCGAGCGCGCTCGTGCTGACGGGCGCCCTCGCCCTGTCGGCATGTGGCGACAACGGCGACGACACCGAGTCCTCGGGGGGTGCCGCGAACACGAGCGCGGACGCCGAGCTGAGCGCCATGGTCCCGGACGCGATCAAGAGCGACGGCAAGATCGTCGTCGGGGTGGACGCGTCCTACCCGCCGAACGAGTCGGTCGACCCCGGCACGCAGAAGATCGTCGGCTGGGACATCGAGCTCTTCGACGCCGTCGCCGCCAAGCTCGGCCTGAAGACCGAGTACCACAACGCGGGCTTCGACACGATCATCCCGGGCGTCCAGTCCGGCAAGTACGAGATCGGCGTCTCCTCGTTCACCGACAACAAGGAGCGCGAGAAGGTCGTCGACTTCGTCACCTACTACACGGCCGGGACGTCCTGGGCCGCGCTCACCGGCAACCCGAAGGGCGTGAACCCCGACGACGCCTGCGGCAAGAGCATCGGCGTCCAGCAGGGCACCGTGCAGGTCGAGGACCTCACCGCCAAGAGCAAGGAGTGCACCGACGCGGGCAAGCCGGCGATCAAGCAGGTCGTCCGCAAGCAGCAGACCGAGGTGAACAACGACCTCGTCGCGGGCAAGATCGACGCGATGGCGGCCGACTCGCCGATCATCGGTGACGCGATCAAGAAGACCGGCAAGCTGGAGCTCATCGGCGAGGTCTACGACACCGCGCCGTACGGCTACGCGCTCGGCAAGAACGCCGGCCAGTTCAAGGACGCCCTGCTCGGCGCGGTCAAGGCGCTGATCGCCGACGGGACCTACACGAAGATCCTGACGGAGAACGGCGTGGAGAGCGGCGCGATCACCGAGCCGAAGATCAACGCCGCCGAGAGCTGATCGGATGACGGTCGACGACGACGTCGAGAAGGGACGGCCCGAAGCGATCCGGGCCGTCCCCGTCCGGCATCCCGGCCGCTGGATCGCGGCGGCGGTCGTGCTGGTGCTCATCGCGATGTTCGTCAACTTCCTGTTGACGAGCGACGCGCTGAACTGGGCCGAGCAGCGCAAGTACATCTTCTCCGTCGCGGTGCTCAAGGGCGTCCGCAACACCATCCTGCTGACCATCGCCGCGATGGTCGGCGGGATCGCGCTCGGCACCGTTCTCGCGCTCATGCGGCTGTCCCCGAACCCGCTGCTGAGCGGCGCGGCCTGGTTCTACCTGTGGTTCTTCCGCGGCACGCCGCTCTACACGCAGCTGCTGATCTGGGGCGCCATCGGGTCGCTGCTGCCCACCATCGGGGTCGGCATCCCGTTCGGGCCGGAGTTCCACACCTGGCAGACCCAGGCCCTGGTGACGGCCATGATCGCCGCGGGGCTCGGGCTGATCCTCAACGAGGCCGCCTACATGGCGGAGATCGTCCGGGCCGGGATCCTGTCGGTGGACGAGGGCCAGCAGGAGGCGGCGAGCGCGCTCGGCATGTCGCGGATGCAGACCATGCGCCGCATCGTGCTGCCGCAGGCGATGCGGGTGATCATCCCGCCGACCGGCAACGAGGCGCTCTCGACGATGAAGAACACCTCGCTGGTCGCGGCCATCCCGTTCAGCGAGCTGACGTTCACCGCGCAGACCATCTACGCCAACACGTACCAGATCGTCCCGATGCTGATCATGGCGTGCCTGTGGTACCTGTTCCTGTCCTCGCTGATGATGATCGGCCAGCACTACCTGGAACGCCACTACAGCCGCGGGGTCGGCCGGGGCACGACGCCGCGCGAGCCGCGGATCCGCCTCCGGGGCGGAGGCGGCGGCCAATGAGCGGAGGTGACGGCGTGACCGACCCCCTCGCCAATACCCCGGCGCCGGAGAGCGGCGGGCTGATGGTGAAGGCCGAGCGGGTGCACAAGTCGTTCGGCCGACTGGAGGTGCTCAAGGGCGTCGACCTGGAGGTGCGGCAGGGCGAGGTGATGTGCGTCGTCGGGCCGTCCGGGTCCGGGAAGTCGACGTTCCTGCGCTGCATCAACCACCTGGAGAAGATCAACGCCGGCCGGCTGTGGGTGAACGGCCACCTGGTCGGCTACCGGGAGCAGGGCGGCAAGCTCTACGAGCTGCGCGACCGGGAGGTCTCCGCGCAGCGCCGCGAGATCGGCATGGTGTTCCAGCGGTTCAACCTCTTCCCCCACATGACGGCGCTGGAGAACGTCATGGGGGCGCCGGTCTGGGTCAAGCGGCAGCCGAAGGACCAGGTCAAGAAGCAGGCCCTCACCCTGCTGGAGCGCGTCGGGCTGGCCAGCAAGGCGAACGTCTATCCAGGGCAGCTGTCCGGCGGGCAGCAGCAGCGGGTGGCGATCGCGCGGGCGCTCGCCATGGAGCCCGCGCTGATGCTGTTCGACGAGCCGACCTCCGCGCTGGACCCCGAGCTCGTCGGGGAGGTCCTGGACGTCATGAAGCAGCTCGCGCTCAGCGGCATGACCATGGTCGTGGTCACCCACGAGATGGGCTTCGCCCGCGAGGTCGGCGACTCGCTGGTCTTCATGGACGACGGCGTCGTGGTCGAGGAGGGCACGCCCCGCGAGGTGCTCGCCAACCCGCGGCACCAGCGCACCCAGGACTTCCTGTCCAAGGTCCTCTGACCGGTTCGCGTGAGCGGCCCGCCCCCGGCCGGGGGCGGGCCGCCCGCGGTTCCGGCCGGGCCGTTAGTGTGCGTTCATGTTCGCTGTCACCGCTACGCAGATCGACGCAGACAATCCGCTGGACGGGCTGGCCGTGGGGGAGGCGCCCGAGCCCGAGGCACCGGACGGCTGGACGACCGTCACGGTCAAGGCCGCGGCGCTCAACCACCACGACCTGTGGTCGCTCAAGGGCGTCGGCCTGTCCGCCGACAGGCTCCCGATGATCCTCGGCTGCGACGCGGCCGGGGTGGACGAGGACGGCAACGAGGTCATCGTCCACTCGGTGATCGGCGACCCGGCGCGGGGCGGCGGCGACGAGACCCTCGACCCGAAGCGGTCGCTGCTGTCGGAGACCCACCCGGGGACGCTGGCCGAACGGGTCGCGGTGCCGCGCCGCAACCTCGTCCCGAAGCCCGCCGAGCTGTCGTTCGAGGAGGCGGCCTGCCTGCCGACGGCGTGGCTCACCGCCTACCGGATGCTGTTCGACAAGGCCGGTCTGCAGCCCGGCTCGTCGGTCCTGGTGCAGGGCGCGGGCGGCGGCGTCGCGACCGCCGCGATCGCGCTGGCCTCGGCCGCCGGCTACCGCGTCTACGCGACGAGCCGCAGCGAGGACAAGCGCGCGCGGGCGCTGGAGCTCGGGGCGGACGCCGCCCTGGAGACGGGCGCGCGGCTCCCCGAGCGGGTCGACGCCGTCATCGAGACGGTCGGGCAGGCGACGTGGTCGCACTCGCTGAAGTCGCTGCGGCCGGGCGGCCGGATCGTGGTGTCGGGCGCCACCAGCGGCCAGGTGCCGCCCGCCGAGCTGAACCGGGTGTTCTTCCTGCAGCTGCAGGTGATCGGCTCGACGATGGGGACGCGCGACCAGCTGGAGCGGCTCGCGCGGTTCCTGGTCAAGACGGGGACCCGGCCGCTGATCGACCGGACGCTGCCGCTGAGCCGGGCCCGGGAGGGCTTCGCCGCGATGGAGGCCGGCGACCTCTTCGGGAAGATCATCTTCACGCCCTGACCTCGTGCCGCCGTGGCCGGGGCGTCCCGGTCACGGCGTGCCGCAGCCCGGGTCCCCGCCTCCCGCGGCCTTGCCGTCGGGGTCGCGGTGAAGGACCTCGTCCTTCAGGCGGGCGCACGTCTCGTCGAGGATCGCCTGGACGGCGGCGAGGCCGTCCTCGTCCAGCCGGGACCTCGTCGCCGACTTGCGGACGTCCTCGACGAACGTGCGGAGCAGCCGCTCCAGCTTGAGGCGGGCGACGTCCTCGCGGGTGCCGGTGGCGGTCTTCCAGGCGTCGTCCCAGTTCTGCCGCCACTCCTCCTTCCACGCCTGCTTCTGCTCGCGCCAGAACTCCTTCTGCCGCCGCCACTCGTCCTTCTGCCGGTCGGTGGTCTCCTTCCACGCCTCCTTGGACGTGGCCTTGCCCTGGTCGCGCATCGTGCGGGCGGCCTGGGTGAGCTCCTCGCGCAGCGTCCGGACGGTCTGCCGGACGTCCTCCTGCACCCCGCGCGCGAACTCCTGCGCGGACGCGGAGATCTCCTCCTCCAGGTCCGCCAGCTCGTCCATCCGGCGCTCCAGCTCCTCGCGGCCCTTGGCGGTCAGCGAGTACACCTTCTTGCCCTTGATCACCTCGTGGGTGACCAGGCCCTCCGCCTCCAGCCGGGCCAGCCGCGGGTAGATCGTGCCGGGGGAGGGGGAGTAGACCCCGAGGAAGCGGTCCTGCAGGTGCCGGATCACCTCGTAGCCGTGCCGCGGGCTCTCCTCCAGCAGCTTCAGCAGGTACAGCCGCAGGCGACCGTGGCCGAAAACGGGGCTCACGCGGTCCTCACTTCTCCATCCGGGGGGCGGTGGTGCCGGGCGCGTCGTCGCGGCCGAGGAGGGTGACCGGGCCGGACACCGTGTTGACGGTGAGCCGTCCCGTGCCGTCGCCGAGCTTCCCGGTGACGCTGCGGGCCACGGGCCGCTCCTGGCGGCCGAGCTCGGCGAAGGTCGTGTCGATCGCCCCGGCGGCCGAGTTCAGCGTGACCTGCGCGTCCGCGGACTCGGGGATGCGCAGCGCGACCGCGCCGGAGACGGTGTTGACGTCCACGCGGCCGTCGCGGGCCAGGTCGACGTCGGCGGCGATGCGGCCGCTGACGGCCCGCGCCGCGAGCCGGCCGAGCGAGCCGCCGGCCAGCGACAGGTCGCCGGACACGGACGTGAACGACACCGTCCCGTCCAGGCCCTGCGCCTCGACCGCGCCGGAGACGGTGTTGGCGTCGATCGCGCCCGCGACCTCGTCGAGTGTCACGTCGCCGGAGGCGCTCTTGATGGACGTGCGGGCCGTCATGCCCGTCACGACGGCGTCCGCGGACACCAGGTTGAGGGTGACGGGGCAGTCGTGCGGGACGGTCACCGTGATGGACGCGCGGCACTTCTGGGTGCGCAGCCAGTGCAGCACGCCCTCCCACAGGTTCTCGTGGGTGATCGTCAGCATCCCCGCCTCATGGGTGATCACCAGCGGCGGGCCCTCGACGTCGCCGACGATGACGGACGGGCGCTCGTCCGAGGCGAGCACGGAGACGTCTCCGGTGATCAGCGTGGCGCGCAGCGCGACGACGCCGTCGAAGTCGAGGGTGGTCGGTTCGTCGATCGTCCAGCGCGACATCGGGTGCTGCCCCTTCGTCCGAGCGTCCTGTGATCAGTAAACACGATATGTCTCGTTCGCCGGAAGTCAAGATGTATCGCGTCACCGGCCGGGGGTCGGCGCCGCGCCGCCCCGCCCCCGGGGGGATCACTCGTCGTCGTCCTCGTCGTCCAGCCGCGCCAGCCACGTGGCGAGCCGCTCGACGGGCGTCTCGAACTCGGGGTTGAGGTCCACGAACTCGCGGAGCCGCTCCGCCAGCCACGTGAGACTGACCTCCTCCTCCCCGCGCCGGTCCGTCAGCTCCTCGATGCCCCGATCGGTGAAGTACATGGCCTGTTCCACTTCCTACGACGCCGCTTCACGACACCGAGGGCTCCGGTGCGGCGCACCGGAGCCCTCGGATCTCCCGTCACTCCAGCCGGGGAGCCCCCGGCGGACCCGCTACTTCTGCTCGCCGAACACCCGGGCGATGAGGGCCTCCTGCTCCGCCTGGTGCAGCATCGCCGACCCCACCGCCGGCGACGACGACGCCGGCCGCGACACCCGCGACATCCGCAGGCCCTCGATGTGGTGCGGCAGCTTCAGCGCCATGAACGGCCAGGCGCCCATGTTCGCCGGCTCGTCCTGCACCCACACGACCTCGGCGTCCGCCGGGTACTTGGCCAGCTCCGCCTTGATCTCGTCGACCGGCGGCGGGTACAGCCGCTCGACCCGGACCATCGCGGTGTCGGTCGCGCCCGCGCTCTGCCGCGCCTTCACCAGGTCGTAGTAGATCTTGCCGGTGGTGAGCAGCACCCGCCGCACGCCCTTCGGCTCGATCGCCGGGTCGCTCTCCGGGATCACCGGCTGGAACGCGCTGCCGGTGATCTCCGAGACCGGGGACGTGGCCGCCTTCAGCCGCAGCAGCGACTTCGGCGTGAACACGACCAGCGGCTTGTGCCGGCCCGCCAGCACCTGCCAGCGCAGCAGGTGGAAGTAGTTCGCCGGGGTCGTCGGGTACACCACGGTCATGTTGTCCTGCGCGCACAGCTGCAGGAAGCGCTCGATGCGCCCCGACGAGTGGTCCGGCCCCTGGCCCTCGTAGCCGTGCGGCAGCAGCAGCACCACGCCGGAGTGCTGGCCCCACTTCTGCTCGCCCGACGAGATGTACTCGTCCACGACGGTCTGGGCGCCGTTGGCGAAGTCGCCGAACTGGGCCTCCCAGCAGACCAGCGCGTCCGGGCGGGTCATCGAGTAGCCGTACTCGAAGCCCATCGCCGCGTACTCGCTGAGCAGCGAGTCGTGCACGTAGAACTTCGACACGCCCTGCCCGAACTGCTTGAGCGGGGTGTACTCCTCGCCGGTCTTGCGGTCGACGAGGACCGCGTGCCGCTGGCCGAACGTCCCGCGCCGGGTGTCCTGGCCGACGAGCCGCACCGGGTGGCCGTCGATCAGCAGCGAGCCCATCGCCAGCAGCTCGCCGGTCGCCCAGTCGATCGCGTCGTCCTCGATCATCTGCGCACGGCGCTGCAGGATCGGCTGCAGCCGCGGGTGCGGCGTGAAGCCCTCCGGCAGGCTGACCTGCGACTCGATGAGCCGCTTCACGGTCTCCTGCGAGATCGCCGTCGGCGCCTTGCCGTGGTCGATCGGGATGCGCTCCTCGACGTCCGGCTTCACCACCGAGCCCGGCTCCTGCGGCCGCTTCGCCGCCTCGCGGGTCTCGGTGAAGGCGCGCTCCAGCTGCTCCTGGTAGTCGCGCAGCGCCTGCTCGGCCTCCTCGACCGTGATGTCGCCGCGGCCGATCAGCGCCTCGGTGTACAGCTTGCGCACCGACCGCTTCGCGTCGATCAGGTCGTACATCAGCGGCTGGGTGAACGAGGGGTTCTCGCCCTCGTTGTGGCCCCGGCGCCGGTAGCAGACCATGTCGATGACGACGTCCTTCTTGAACGTCTGCCGGTACTCGAACGCCAGCCGCGCGACCCGCGCGCACGCCTCCGGGTCGTCGCCGTTGACGTGGAAGATCGGCGCCTGGATCATCCGGGCCACGTCGGTGGAGTACACGCTGGAGCGCGAGTACTCGGGCGCGGTGGTGAACCCCACCTGGTTGTTGATCACGACGTGCACGGTGCCGCCGGTGCGGTAGCCGCGCAGCTGCGACAGGTTCAGCGTCTCGGCGACCACGCCCTGCCCCGCGAACGCGGCGTCGCCGTGCAGCAGCACGGGCAGCACGCTGAAGCCGGCCTCGCCGACGTCCAGCACGTCCTGCTTGGCGCGGACGACGCCCTCCAGGACCGGGTCGACCGTCTCCAGGTGCGACGGGTTCGCCACCAGCTCGCAGTGGATCTTGGAGCCGTCGTCGGCGACGAAGTCCCCGGACGCGCCGAGGTGGTACTTCACGTCGCCCGAGCCCTGCGCGCTGCGCGGGTCGAGGTTGCCCTCGAACTCGCCGAAGATCTGCCCGTAGGACTTGCCGACGATGTTCGCGAGGACGTTCAGCCGGCCGCGGTGCGCCATGCCGATGACGACCTCGTCCAGGCTGGCCTTCGCCGCCGCCGAGATCACCGAGTCCAGCAGCGGGATGACGGACTCGCCGCCCTCCAGCGAGAACCGCTTCTGCCCGACGAACTTCGTCTGCAGGAACGTCTCGAACGCCTCGGCGCTGTTCAGCCTGCGCAGGACGTGCAGCTGCTCCTCGCGCGACGGCTTCTCGTGCGGGACCTCCACGCGCTCCTGGATCCAGGCGCGCTCCTCGGGGTCCTGGATGTGCATGTACTCGATGCCGACGGTGCGGCAGTACGCCATCCGGAGCACGCCGAGGATGTCGCGCAGCTTCATCGTGGCCTTGCCGCCGAACCCGCCGGTCGCGAACTCGCGCTCCAGGTCCCACAGCGTCAGGCCGTGCTGGAGGATGTCGAGGTCGGGGTGGCGGCGCTGCTTGTACTCCAGCGGGTCGGTGTCGGCCATCAGGTGGCCGCGCACCCGGTAGGCGTGGATCAGCTCGTGGACGCGGGCGACCTTGGCGACGTCGTCCTCGTGCGAGGCGGAGATGTCCTTGACCCAGCGCACCGGCTCGTACGGGATGCGCAGCGCCTCGAAGATCTCGTCGTAGAAGCCGTCCGCGCCGAGCAGCAGCTCGTGGATGCGGCGCAGGAAGTCGCCGGACTGCGCGCCCTGGATGATCCGGTGGTCGTAGGTGGAGGTCAGCGTCATCGTCTTGCTGATCCCCATGCGCGACAGCGTGTCGCTGGACGCGCCCGCGAACTCCGCCGGGTACTCCATCGACCCCACGCCGATGATCGTCCCCTGGCCGGCCATCAGCCGCGGCACCGAGTGCACCGTCCCGATCGTGCCCGGGTTCGTCAGGCTGATCGTGGTGCCCTGGAAGTCCTCGATGGTGAGCTTGTTGTTGCGCGCCTTGCGGACGATCTCCTCGTAGGCGGCCCAGAACTGGCGGAAGTCCAGCGTCTCGGCGGCCTTGATGCTCGGCACCACCAGCTGCCGCGACCCGTCGCTCTTCTGCAGGTCGATCGCCAGCCCGAAGTTCACGTTCTCCGGCCGGATCATGACCGGCTTGCCGTCCACCTCGGTGTAGGCGGCGTTCATCTCCGGCATCGCGGCGAGCGCCTTGACCGTCGCGTACCCGATCAGGTGGGTGAACGACACCTTGCCGCCGCGGCCGCGCTTCAGGTGGTTGTTGATGACGATCCGGTTGTCGATCAGCAACTTGGCCGGGATGGTGCGCACGCTCGTCGCGGTCGGCACCGCCAGGCTCGTCTCCATGTTGGAGGCGGTCCGGGCGGCGGCGCCGCGCAGCCGCACCTCTTCGGCGCCCTCGGGCACCGGCGGGGGCGCGGGCTTGGCGGGCTTGGCTGCCTTGGGCGCGGCCTTCGCCTTGCCCTTCGCCGGGGCCTTGGGGGGCTCGACCGGCCGCGCCGGTGTCGGCGGGGCGGCCGCGGCACCGTTCGGAGACTTCGGGGCCGCGCCCGCGGCGGGGGCCTGGGGCGCCTCGGGGGACGCGGACTTCTTCGGTCCGGGCCGGCTGTCCGGCTGGTAGTCCGAGAAGAAGCTCCACCAAGCCTCATCAACCGAGGTCGGGTCCTCGAGGTACTTCTGGTACAGCTCGTCGACCAGCCATTCGTTGGCACCGAAGTCGGTCATCGTTGGGTCGGCACTTGATTGCGACGACTCTGTCGACACGGCGGAGATCGCCCTCTTCCGCAGCTCGCAGGTAATTTCTTAGACCCGTCAAGGCTACTCGCTCCAGACCTTGTCCGCGCGTGCAGTGCGTCCTGCGCTCAGGTTCCGCGGGCTTCGCCGGCGGGCGCGACCGATCAGCGACCACCGAGACCACGCGACGACCTGAACCGTCGCGATCGCGTCCGAAGGCAGGTTTCGAGCGAAGCAAGAAACCTGATCGCGCAGCGAGCCCCCAGGGCGAGTCGAAGCGATGCAGCGATCGCACGCATTGCCCGTTGAAGGAAAGGCGCTCCAGCGCCTGACCGCCAAGGGCAATGCCATGAGCTCAGTGCGTGTGGGGGGCTACGGTCGGGCCTTCGCTGGCCTGGACGAGGACGAAGCCCTGGCCCTGGAAGGCGAGCTGCATGGCCTCGCCGCTGCCGCGTCCGATCAGGGCGCCGGCCTTGAAGGTGCGGTTGACGCCGACCTGGAGGCCGGTGCTCCACGCGACGGCGGACTGGCCGTCCACGAAGGTGGGGGCGCGGCCGCAGTCGAGCATGACGGGGGTGCCGTGGGTGGTCAGCGCGACCCAGCCGGTGCCGGTGAGCGTGGTGTTGAACAGGCCGCCCGCGGCGATGCCCGCGCCCTGGACGCGCTGGATGTCCGACTGCAGGTGCGCGTCGTAGGCGAGGATGTTGGCGCCGTTGACGGTCAGGCCCTCGTTCTCCAGGTAGAACAGGTGGATGTCGTCGGCGTCGTTGGCGACGAACAGCAGGCCCTGGCCCTTGACGCGCATCGTCGGGACGCCCTCGCCGGTGAGGGCCTTCTTCATGAACTTGCCGATGCCGCCGGAGCCCTCGTAGTCGAACTCCATCTGGCCCTGGAAGGCCACCATGGAGCCCTGGCGCGCCAGGACGTCGCCGTTGAGGTGGATCCGGAGCATCTTGGAGTTCTGGAGGGCGAAATGACCGGGGAGCTGCTGCCCCTGGTCCATGTTTCCGAAGAACTGGCTGCGCATGGTCGGGTTCGTGCCTCTCGTATGGATTGCTGCGGTTCGTCAGCATAACGAGATGCCGAGGTCAGCGAGCCCGATCGTGCGGAGCGGTCCAGTCGATGAAGGGGCCCTTCGGGACGACCCCGGACGGGTTGATGTTCCGCTGCGTCACGTAGTAGTGGCGCTTGATGTGGTCGAAGTTCGTGGTCTCGCCGAACGCGGGGACCGAGTACAGGTCGCGGGCGTAGCCCCACAGGTTCGGGTACTCCGCCAGGTGGCGCACGTTGCACTTGAAGTGCGAGTAGTAGACGGCGTCGAACCGCGCGAGCGTGGGGTAGAGGCGGACGTCGGCCTCGGTGATCCGGTCGCCGAAGAGGTACCGCCGGTCGGACAGGCGCTCCTCCAACTGGTCGAGGGTGCCGAAGAGCGCGTCGACCGCGTCCTCGTAGGCGTCCTGGGCGGTGGCGAATCCGCACTTGTAGGCCCCGTTGTTGACGGTCCGGTAGACGAGGTCGTTCAGCTCGTCGATCTCCGCGCGCAGCGCCTCCGGGTACAGGTCGGGCGCGTCCGCCCGGTGCTGCGCGGTGAACTCCGTCTCCATCATCGTGGTGATGTTCGGGAAGTCGTTCGTCACCAGCCGCCCGGTCTCGGTGTCCCAGATGCAGGGGACGGTGTAGCGGCCCTCGAACGAGGGGTCGGTGCCGAGGTACAGCTCCGACAGGAACTCCGCCCCGGTGACCGGGTCGCGCTCCGGCAGCCGCCAGCCGCGCTCGTCGCGGATCGGGTCCACGACGGCGACGCTGATCGCGTCCTCCAGGCCCAGCAGGCGCCGGACGATCAGGGTGCGCTGCGCCCACGGGCACGCGTACGAGACGAACAGCCGGTACCGGCCGGCCTCCGCGGGGTACCCGCTCGATCCGTCGGCGGTGATCCGCTCGGTGAAGCGGTTCGCCTGCCGGACGAACCGGCCCCCCTCGACCTCTTGGACGCTCATGCCGTGCTCCTCCCGTCGGCGGGCTCCGCCGCCCACGATAGCCGCCGCGCTCAGAGCCGCATCCGGCCGCCGATCATCGGCAGGTCGAGGTGGGTGCGGATGCCCGGCTCGGCGGCGCACACGGCCGGGACGGCGTTCAGCGCGTGCGACGCGGCGGCGGAGATCGGGTCGGACACCCATTCCGTGTCGGCCGCCAGCGTGAGGGAGGGCTCGCCGTCCACGCGGATCGAGTACCCGGGGCGGCCCCACTCGTCGCACATCCCGCCGGCGTCGGCCTTGTGCACGACCTCGATGGTGATCACCGGGCGCCCGCCGGCCAGGCCGCTGAACGTCCAGCGGGCGGCGGCGACCGTCCCGCGGGGGATCGGCCCGGCGGCGGTGGTGAGGTCGCCGCGGGCGAGCCGGTGCTCCACGTCGACGTCGATCTCGTCCAGGTCGATCCCGAGCCCGGCCGCGACCAGGTGCAGGCTCTCGGAGAACAAGGCCCGCATCGCAGTGCGGGCGGGCCGCAGCGCACGCCGGTAGGCGTCCTCGTCCTTGCCGAAGCCGAGCATGTGGTGGACCATCCGCCAGGACGGGTGCAGGGCGAAGTCGGAGACCTCCCGGGCGTAGACGTGGGTGATCCGCCGGGACAGCCGCGTCAGCATCAGCGGCATGGCGTCGGCCATGAACCCGTTGCTGATCCCGCTGCCGTGCACCGAGGCGCGGCCCCGCTTGCACGCCTGCTCCAGTTCACCGGCGTAGTGCGGGCCGTGGGCCCGCGGGTAGAGGAAGCCGCTCAGGGAGACGACGTTCTTGCCCGACGCCAGCAGCGCGCACACGAGATCGAGTTCGGCGGCCCGGTCGGGCGTCGGGCCCGGCGCGTAGACGACGCAGTCGGCGTCGATGCCGAGGATGTCGTCGAGGTCGCCGGTCGCGGTGACCCCCACGGGGTCGCGTCCGGCGAGGACTCCGGCGTCGATTCCGGCCTTGGCGGGCGTGTGGACCCAGGCACCGGCCAGTTCCATGTCGTCCCGGGCGAGGACGCCCCTGATCACGCTCCGGCCCACCGCGCCCGTCGCCCACTGCACGATGCGGTAGCGGCGGGGGCCGGGCGGGAACGCGTCGGCTGTGCTCATCGAGACGGAACCTCCGTTGTTCCTCGCGGCGTCGATGAGGGGACCCGTACACCGAGAAGGGTACGGCGAAAACGGCATTCGCCGCATCTTGCTCTTGGGTCCCATGGCGCACAGGACTGGCCGCCCGCCAGGGTGGGAAGAAAAGACCGGGGGCCGCAGCCGAGCGGGATTCGGTTTAGTGGTACCACTTGGTAACCCCCGGATGATTACCTGGGGGCCGTAGTCGGTGCGATGTGAGGAGACAGGGATGTCGGAACTGCGCTACGACGGCCGCGTGGCGGTCGTGACCGGGGCCGGGCACGGCCTCGGCCGCCAGCACGCGCTGGAGCTCGCCGCGCGCGGCGCCAAGGTCGTCGTGAACGACCTCGGCGGCGACCGGTCCGGTGTCGGCGCCTCCGCCGGCCCCGCCCAGGAGGTCGTGGACGAGATCAAGAAGAACGGCGGCGAGGCCGTCGCCAACCCCGACAACGTCGCGACCCCCGAGGGTGCGCAGGCGATCATCAAGACCGCGCTGGACGAGTTCGGCAAGGTCGACATCGTCGTCAACAACGCGGGCATCCTGCGCGACAAGTCGTTCAAGAACATGGCGCCGGAGGAGTTCGACGCGGTCATCGCCGTCCACCTGCGGGGCTCGTTCCTCGTCTCCAGCGCCGCCTGGGCGCACCTGCGCGAGCAGGGCTACGGCCGGATCGTCAACACGTCCTCGCCCGCGGGCCTGTTCGGCAACTTCGGGCAGGCGAACTACGCCACGGCCAAGATGGGCCTGGTCGGCTTCACCAAGACCCTCGCGCAGGAGGGCGCCAAGTACAACATCAAGGCCAACGCGATCGCCCCGGTCGCCTGGACCCGGATGACCGAGGACCTCCTGCCCGCCGACTTCGCCGACAAGCTCGGCGTCGAGCAGGTCACGCCGCTGGTCGCCTACCTCGTCCACGAGAGCAACGAGGACTCCGGCGAGGTCTACACCGTCGGCGGCGGCCGCATCGCGAAGATCTTCGTGGCGGAGGGCCCCGGCTACGGCCAGAAGGAGACGCTGAGCGTGGAGGACGTCCGCGACAACTGGGCGGCCATCAACGCGGGCGAGCCGCTGACCGTCTTCAAGAACGTGGGCGAGCAGATGGGCCCCCTCATCCAGCAGCTCACCTCCTGACTTGGGCGGCATCAAGCTCGACCGGCGGGACGGGGTCCTCACGATCACCCTGTCCCGCCCGGAGCGTCTGAACGCCGTCGACGGCGCACTGACCGAGGAGATGCTCGACGTCCTCAACGAGCTGGCGCGCGATCCCGACACCCAGGTGGTCGTGCTGACCGGCGAGGGCCGCGGCTTCTGCTCGGGCATGGACATCCAGGGCGGCGACCCGGGTCAGGAGAGCTCGGAGGGGCGCGTCCAGCGCCTCTACCGGGGCATCGCCCGCGGCGGCGAGGTCACCGCGCGGCTGCGGGAGATCCCGCAGCCGGTGATCGCGGCGCTGCGCGGCCCGGTCGCCGGCATGGGCGTGTCCTGGGCGCTGGCCTGCGACATGCGGGTCGCCGACCCGACGACCCGGTTCGTCGTGCCGTTCACCAACCTCGGCCTGTCGGCCGGCGACTGCGGCCTCTCCTGGCTGCTGCCCCGCCTGGTCGGCCCGGCGAGGGCCGCGGAGATCTTCTATCGCGCCCAGCGGCTGGACGTGTCCCGCGCCGAGGCCCTGGGCCTGGTCACCGAGATCAGCGCCGAGGGCGCGGACCTGGAGGCCGCGCACGCCCTGGCCGACGAACTGCTGGCGAAGTCCCCGTACGGCCTCCGCCGCACGAAGGAACTCCTCAACATGGCGCTGGACGCCCCGGGCCTGCGAGCCCAGCTCCAGGCCGAAACCGCGGTCCAGACCCTGGCCTTCTTCACCGAAGACCTCCCGGAGGGCATGACCGCGACCATGGAGAAACGCCCCCCGAAGTTCAACAACCGCTGACGGGCCGTGCGGCCGCCCACCCCCGGCCGCAC
>NZ_SMKM01000130.1 GCF_004348665.1 Actinomadura sp. GC306
CGCCCGTGCCGTCCGGCGGCCGGGCCGAGGTATCGGAACGGCCCCGCCCGGGAAGGCTAGGGAGGGTCCGGAGGGCTGTGGGGGTCCCCCGGATTGACAGGGTCGGGGTGGCCCTCGAATGGCCCGCTTGGGTCATGTGCCCGCGGGAGCCGGAAGCGTAGCCTCGACTTGGGTGTGGGGAACGAACGGAGGTGGACGCCGTGCGCCAAGATCTCGATTCGCGCGTCCACGACCGTGTTGCGCTGGACGAGATCGAGCTCTATGCCGAGATGCTCAGTGCGGTGGCGTCGGCCGAACGGCCGCTCACCGTCGCGGAGATCGACATGGTGCTCGGGGTACGGTCCGACGAAGCCGGTCGTCGCGAGCTGACGCCGCAGGACTAGGCGGCCAGGGGATCATCCCCGCGCCGCCGAGCCGCTACGCGCAGTGCACCGGGGACGCCGATACGGCGTCCCCGGTTCGTGTTTCCGGCCCTGCCGCGGCGAGGTGTCCGCGAGGCGACGTTGTTATGAATCTCACGCACACTCTGCATGACCGTCCGGTGGCCGCCGCCGCGGGCGGCAGATGCCGCGTTCCCTTGCAGATAGGGGTCTGCACACTGGGTAGGTACCTCGTGATCTACGGCAATCTCGTAGGTGAGAGGATGGCGGACACCAGCCAAAGCTGGGGCAAAGGTTCTTTTTACGGCTGGTTGCGCCTACGATCCTCTGCGGACTGTTCCGGCACTTCAGGAGAACGACGTGCGCTTGCGTCTCACGCCGCGTGAGGACAGCTTCTACGACATGTTCGCCGACTCGGCGAACAACCTGGTCACCGGCGCCAGGCTGCTCGTAGAGCTCATCAGCGACGGCGCCGACCGGCCGGCGATCGCGGAGAAGATGCGCGCCTGCGAACACGCGGGCGACGAATGCACCCACGCGATCATGCGCCGGCTGAACGAAAGCTTCATCACGCCCTTCGACCGCGAGGACATCTACCGGCTGGCCTCGACGATCGACGACGTGATGGACGAGATGGAAGAGGCAGCCGACCTCGTCGTCCTCTACAAGATCGACGAGTTCCCCAAGGGCGTCGTGGCGATGGTGGAGGTGCTGGAGCGCGCCGCCGAGCTGACGGCCGAGGCGATGCCGAGGCTGCGCTCGATGAAGGAGCTCAACGAGTACTGGATCGAGATCAACCGCCTGGAGAACCAGGGCGACCAGGTCTACCGCAAGCTGCTCGCGCAGCTGTTCAACGGCGAGTACGAGACCCTGACCGTGCTGAAGCTGAAGCAGGTCATCGACCGGCTGGAGGGCGCGGCCGACGCGTTCGAGCACGTCGCCAACACGGTCGAGACGATCGCGGTCAAGGAATCATGAGCGTCCGGGACGAACCACCCGGATCCTCGCGTCCTGCCGAGCCCGCCGAGGGCGGCACGGTCGGGGCGGTCCTCACCAAGGAGGAGCCGCCCGGGGCCGACCCGACGCTCGGCGAGCAGGTCCGCCGCGGCCCGGTCCGGTTCTGGCCGTTCCTGCTGCTGGGCATCCTCGCGGTGGTCCTCTCCGGGGCGCTCGGCCTGCGGCAGGACGCGCAGACCGCCGTCCTCATCCTGGTCGTCGTCATCGCCCTGGTGTTCGACTACACCAACGGGTTCCACGACGCCGCCAACGCCATCGCGACCTCGGTGTCCACCCGGGCGCTGACACCGCGGGCCGCGCTGCTCATGGCGGCCGTGATGAACCTCATCGGCGCGCTGCTCGGCGTCGAGGTCGCCAAGACCGTCAGCGAGGTCATCACCCCGCCCACCGGGCTGCACGGCCTCACCGTGGTCGCCGCCGGCGTGCTCGGCGCGATCACCTGGAACATGATCACCTGGTACTTCGGGCTGCCCTCCTCGTCCTCGCACGCCCTGATCGGCGGCGTGGTGGGCGCCGGGGTCGCGTCGGCGTCCGCGGTCAGCTGGAGCACGGTCGTGGAGAAGGTCGCCATCCCGATGGTGATCTCGCCGATCGCCGGGTTCGGGCTCGCCTACATGGTGATGGTCGCCATCCTGTGGATCTTCCGGAACGCCAACCCCGGCCGGGTCGGCCGCCGGTTCCGCATCGCCCAGTCGCTGTCGGCGGCGTCGATGGCGCTGGGGCACGGCCTGCAGGACGCGCAGAAGACGATGGGCATCATCGTGCTGGCGCTCGTGACCACCGGCCACGCCTCGGGCGAGACGGTCCCGCTGTGGGTCATCCTCTCCTGTGCCCTGGCCCTGGCCCTCGGCACCTACGCGGGCGGCTGGCGGATCATGCGGACGCTCGGCCGCCGGGTCATCGAACTGGACCCGCCGAAGGGATTCGCCGCCGAATCGACGGCCTCCCTGATCCTCTACGCCACCGCCTACATCTGGCACGCTCCAATCTCGACGACGCACACGATCACGTCCTGCATCATGGGCGTCGGCGCGACCAAGCGCTTCTCCGCGGTCCGCTGGGGAGTGGCGGGCAACATCATCACCGCCTGGGTCCTCACCATGCCGATGGCCGCGGCGGTCGCCGCCATCGTGTACTTCGTGGTGCACCTGTTCGGGGCGTAGCTAGCCGAGGTTCTCTGGGTGTGGAACGGCCCGCCGTCTGTTGGGACGGCGGGCCGTTTCGGGGTTACTGGCCGGAGATTCTGGTCAAGGGGGGCGGGGAGAGGGTTCCCTGGGCCTCGAAGTAGGCGACGAAGGCGTCCAGGTCTATGGGGCCCAGAACCTGGTCCGTGCCTTCGGTGAAGACCGTGAAGCCGTCGCCGCCGCCCAGGAGGAAGTTGTTCGCGGCGACCTTGTAGGTGGTGGTCGGGGTGATCGGGGTCCCGTCGATGGTGATCTCGGAGACTCGGTCGCCGGCGGGGTTCGCGCGGGTGATGGTGAAGTTCAGGTTGGCCGAGGGCTGGAGAATTTTCTCGCCCGCGTCCGTCCACTGCTGTTCGAGGAGGGCGTCCAGCTGTGCGCCGGTCAGTGAGACGACGCCCATCACGTTGCTGAACGGCTGTACGGCGAACGCCTCGCCGTAGGTGACCACGCCGTCGCCTTCAGCGCCGCTCGCGGCGTAGGTGAGGTCGGTTCGCACGCCTCCGGGGTTCATCAGCGCGACCTGCGCGCCGAGGTCGCTCATCGAGGCGAGTTGGGCGTCGGCTATCAGGTCGCCCAGCGCGGTCTCGCCGGAGGGGGACGGCGCGCGGGTGATGTCGGCGGTGATGGTGCCGATGGGGCGGTTCGCGATATTGGCGACGCGGTCCTTCCAGGTCTGGACGAACCGTTCCGTCCTGGGGTCCGGCGGCACGTCGCGGGTCACCACGTGGTTGTCGCCGCGTAGGGAGGACCGGACGATGTCGCCGGTGCGCCGGTTCACCTTGAGGTCGACCTCGGTGATCACCCGGCCGAACGAGGAGCCGGAGGAGAACAGCCGCGGCTGCCCCTCGGGGTCCTGGATCGTGCAGATGTACTGCTGGTGGGAGTGGCCGGACAGCACCACGTCGATCTCCGGGTCGGCCTGCTGGGCGATGCGGGAGCCCGCGCCGGGGATCACGCCGCAGGCGTCCGGGCGCTGGCCCGGGTTCACCTGGTCGCCCTCGTGGACGAGCAGGACCATCGCGCGGACGCCGCGGCGCTTCAGCTCGCGGGCGGACCGGTTCGCGGCCTCGACCTCGTCCTGGAACTCCAGGCCCTTGATGCCCTCCGCGGTGACGATGCTCGGGGTGGTCTTGGTGACGACGCCGATGAAGCCGACGCGGACGCCGTTGACGCGGCGGATCGTCCACGGCTTCAGGAGGGGCTTCTTCCAGTGGCGGTGCTGCTTCAGGACGTTGGCGGAGAGGTAGTCGAACTTCGCGCCGCGCCACTTGCCTTCGGGCGAGCAGCCGTCCTCGGGGTGGCATCCGCCGTGCTGGATGCGCAGCAGTTCCCGGTAGCCCTCGTCGAACTCGTGGTTCCCGACGGCGGAGGCGGTCACGCCGATGTCGCCGAGGAACTGCACGGAGGGCTCGTCGTGGTAGGCGGCGGAGATCAGCGGCGTGGCGCCGATGAGGTCGCCCTGGGCGACGGTGAGGGTGTTGCGGTCCCGCAGCCGCTTCAGGTGGGCGGCGACATAGGCGGCGCCGCCGGCGTCCACGGGCTCGCCGTCCTCGTTGACGGCGCGCCCTGAGCTGCCGGACGGGGGTTCCAGGTGGCCGTGGAAGTCGTTGAGGGCGAGGATCTTCACGGACGCCGTCGGTGCGGGCCGTGCGGCGGCGGGTTGCGCGGTCAGCGCGATGACCGTCAGTCCCGCCGCGGCGCAGGCCAGGAATGTGCGTCGTCGAGTCATGCAGCGGACGGTAAGCGCGTCCGGCATACGGTTTCCGGCGGCGCGGTGACGTTTCTGTGACAACTTGATCAGGCCCGCGGTTAGGGTGATGACCGTGAGTGAGCTGCGGGCGCGCGGGACGCTGGGGGACGCCGAGATCGGTGAGGCGCTGGCGCTGGCCGAGGCGGCGGCGGACGCCGACGGCGTCGGGCCGCTGTCGGAGCACTCGCTGCTCGCGCTGCGCGGCGGCCGCGCCGGGATGGCGGTGTCCGACGGCGGGATCGTCGGGTACGCGCATCTCGATCCGGCGGCCGATGGAGAACCCGCGGCGGGGGAACTCGTCGTCCATCCGAGGCACCGGCGCCGCGGCCACGGCCGGGCCCTGCTGCGGGCCCTGCGCGCCGAGGCGGGCGGCCCGCTGCGCGTGTGGGCGCATGGTGATCTGCCCGCCGCCGCCGCGCTGGCCGCCGCCGAGGGCATGACGCGCGTCCGGGTGCTGCTCCAGATGCGCCGGCCGGCGGCCGATCCGCTGCCGGAGGCCCGGGTCGCGGAGGGCGTCACCGTCCGCGCGTTCGAGCCCGGCGGGGACGAGGAGGCGTGGCTCGGCGTGAACTCCCGCGCGTTCGCCGATCATCCCGAGCAGGGCGCGTGGACGATCGAGGACGTCCGGGAGCGGGAGGGCGAGAGCTGGTTCGACCCCGCGGGCTTCTTCCTCGCCGAGCGGGACGGCCGCCTCGCCGGCTTCCACTGGACCAAGACCCACCCGGGCGGCATCGGCGAGGTCTACGTCGTCGGCGTCGACCCGGACGCGCAGGGCCTCGGCCTGGGCCGAGCCCTCACGCTGGTCGGGCTGCACCACCTGCGTGACTCCGGGGTCGAGCAGATCATGCTCTACGTGGACGAGTCGAACACCGCGGCCGTCCGGCTCTACGAGTCGCTGGGCTTCACCCGGTACGCCGTGGACGTCATGTACAGCACCGAGACGGCTTGATCGAACCTCCGTCCCCGCGTCAAGCCCCCGTCACCTCATGACCTTGCTCCGACCGGGACTTTAACGGGCTGAGCAGCGCTGTTAACCCGGCGTACACGGCGAATCGGGGCATTCTTCGCGGGTCCGGTCATCCTCGTTCATCTTCCGTTCACCTGGATCAGGGCGGCTGGTCACCTCGTCTGCCTAGCGTCCCATCCGACGGCGAACCCCGGCGCCGGCGAGCGGCCGAAGCGGGGGACCCGGCCGACGACATCGATCTAGACGACATCGATCTAGGAGACCCTCCGGTGAAGAACCGTTCCCGACTTGCCGCTCTGGGCGGCGTGGTCGTCGCGGGGGCGCTGGCCCTCACCGCCTGCGGAAGCGACGCCAACCCCGCCACGAGCCCGGGAAGCGCCCCCTCCGGCACCATCGACTGCGCGAAGGGCAGCATCAACGCCGCCGGTTCGAGCGCCCAGAAGAACGCCATCGAGGAGTGGACGAAGCTCTACGCGGCCGAATGCGCCGGCGCCAACATCAACTACAACCCGACCGGCTCGGGTGCGGGCATCCAGGCGTTCACCAGCGGCCAGGTGGCCTTCGCCGGCTCCGACTCGGCGCTGGACGAGGAGGAGGCGGGCAAGGCGCGCGAGCGCTGCCAGGGCGGTCCGGCGCTGAACCTGCCGATGGTCGTCGGCCCGGTCGCCGTCGTCTACAACCTCCCGGGCGCGGACGGGCTGAAGCTGTCCCCCGAGACGATCGCGAAGATCTTCTCCGGCAAGGTCACGGCCTGGAACGATCCCGCGATCGCCGAGGAGAACGAGGGCACCGAGCTCCCGTCCGCGGAGATCAAGCCGGTCTACCGGTCCGACGAGTCGGGCACCACCGACAACTTCACCGAGTACCTGAACAGCACCGTCCCGGACGTCTGGACGTGGGAGTCCGCCAAGAAGTGGCCGAACTCCACCGGCCAGGGCGCCGCGAAGTCCGACGGTGTCACCAGCCAGGTGAAGAGCACCGAGGGTGCGATCTCCTACGTGGAGATGTCGTACGCGACGAACAACAAGCTGCAGACCGCGCACGTGAAGAACGGCGCCGGCGAGTACACGGAGCTGTCGCCCGACAGCGCGTCCAAGGCCGTCGCCGGTGCGAAGGTCACCGGCACCGGCAACGACGTCTCGCTGGAGATCGACTACACCACCAAGGAGCCGGGCGCCTACCCGATCGTCCTGGTCACGTACGAGATCGCGTGTGAGAAGGGACTGCCGGCCGAGCAGGCCGAGTTCGTCAAGTCCTTCCTGACCTACACCGCCAGCGCCGACGGCCAGAAGATCCTCACCGAGCACGGCTACGCGCCCATCCCGCAGAGCGTGCTGACGAAGGTCCAGGCGTCCGTGAAGGCCCTGTCCTGACACCGGACGACTCCACCCGCAGCCCCGCCGCCGGCGGCCCCAGCAGGGGGCGCCGCGGCGGGGCCGCCCTGGGTTCGGCGGACGTGATCGAAGGAGGCACCCCCATGACCACCGAGACCGGCGTCCAGGCCCGCGCCGGAACCCGGGCCGGCGCGGCCGGCACCGCCATGAGCACCGGCCGCGCCGGCGACCGGATCTTCGCGGGCGCGGCCCGCGGCTCGGGCATCACCGTGCTGGCGATCGTCGCCGCGATCGCGGCGTTCCTCGTCTGGAAGGCGATCCCCGCGCTGCAGGCGAACGAGGCGGGCTTCCTCACCAGCGAGGAGTGGAACCCGAACGCGCAGCCGCCGCGGTTCGGCATCGCGCAGCTGGCGTTCGGGACGGCGATGTCCTCGCTGCTGGCGATGCTCATGGCGACGCCCGTCGCGATCGGCATCGCGCTGTTCATCTCGTTCTACTCGCCGCGCCGGCTGGCGTCCGGGCTCGGCTACATCGTGGACCTGCTCGCGGCCGTCCCCAGCATCGTGTACGGGCTCTGGGGCCTGATCTTCCTGGCGCAGCACATGGACAAGGTCAGCGGGTTCCTCAACGCGGCGTTCGGCTGGTTCCCGCTGTTCGGCGGCGACAGCCCTGGCAAGAACTCGATCTTCACGGCCGCGGTGGTGCTGGCCATCATGATCCTGCCGATCATCTCGTCCATCTCGCGCGAGGTGTTCCTGCAGGTCCCGCGGGCCAACATCGAGGCCGCGCTGGCGCTCGGCGCCACCCGCTGGGAGATGATCCGGATGTCGGTGCTGCCGTACGGGCGGTCCGGCATGATCGGCGCCTCGATGCTCGGCCTCGGCCGCGCGATGGGCGAGACGATCGCGGTCGCGATGGTGCTGACCTTCGTGCCGGGGATCAACTGGCACATCCTGGAGAACGGCGGCTCGACCTTCGCGGCGAACATCGCCAACAGCTTCGCCGAGGCCACCGAGACCGGCCGCGGCGCCCTCATCGCCTCGGGCCTCGTCCTCTTCGTCATCACCCTGCTCGTCAACATGGCGGCCCGCGCCGTCGTCGCACGGCGGAAGGAGTTCGTGTGACCACCCTCTCCACCACCGGCCCCTCCACCGGCCCGCCCCCCGGCAAGGGCACGAGCCTCACGTCGGTCTCGCTCGGCCGGAAGGTCAAGGACCGGTCCGTCCAGGGCCTGGTGTACCTGGCGTTCGCGCTGGCGGTCGTCCCGCTGGTGTCGGTGCTGTGGACGGTCCTCGTCAACGGCCTCGAACGGCTCGACCCCACGTTCTTCCAGTTCTCGATGAACGCGGTCAGCGGCAGCGACCCGGGCGGCGGCGCCTACCACGCCGTCATCGGCACCCTGCAGCAGGTCGCGATCTGCAGCGCGATCGCCGTCCCGCTGTCCATCCTGACCGCCATCTACCTGGTGGAGTACGCCGGGAACGGGCGGCTCGGCAAGATCATCAGCTTCACCGTGGACGTCATGATGGGCATCCCGTCG
Organism: Actinomadura sp. GC306; assembly: GCF_004348665.1. Classification (GTDB taxonomy): domain Bacteria; phylum Actinomycetota; class Actinomycetes; order Streptosporangiales; family Streptosporangiaceae; genus Spirillospora. The sequence goes on from NZ_SMKM01000130.1 coordinate 8,173, forward strand.
ATCGTGGCGGGCCTGTTCGTCCTCGCGCTGTGGCTGCTGACGCTCGGGTTCGAGTTCTCCGGCTTCGCCGGGGCGCTGTCCCTGACGATCCTGATGATCCCGACCGTGACGCGGTCCGCCGAGGAGATGCTCAAGCTCGTCCCCAACGACCTGCGCGAGGCGTCCTACGCGCTCGGCGTGCCGCGCTGGCGGACGGTCTGCTTCGTCGTGCTGCCGACCGCGCTCACCGGAATGATCACCGGCGTGATGCTGGCCGTCGCCCGCGTGATGGGGGAGACCGCGCCGCTGCTGCTGACGATCTTCTTCACCAAGGCGATCAACAACGACCCGTTCAACGGCCCGCAGGCGTCGCTGCCCACCTTCATCTGGGAGCAGGCCGCCGACCCCAGCCAGAACTCGATCGACCGCGCCTGGACCGGCGCGCTCGTCCTGATCGGGATCATCATGCTGCTCAACCTGGCCGCCCGGCTCGTCGCCCGGCGCACCGCGGCCAAGAGCCGCTGACGGCCCAGACCCGAAGAGAGAGGACCACCGACCCCATGGCCAAGCGGATCGACATCTCCGGGCTGCACGCCCACTACGGCGCGGTCCACGCCATCGAGGACATCTCGATGACGATCGAGCCGCGCTCGGTGACGGCGTTCATCGGGCCGTCCGGCTGCGGCAAGTCCACCTTCCTGCGCACGCTCAACCGGATGCACGAGGTCATCCCGGGCGCCCGCGTGGAGGGCAAGGTCATGCTGGACGACGAGGACCTCTACGACCCGTCCGTCGACCCCGTCGCCGTCCGCCGCCTCGTCGGCATGGTGTTCCAGCGCCCCAACCCGTTCCCCACGATGTCCATCTACGACAACGTCGCCGCGGGCCTGAAGCTGAACGGGGTGCGCCGCAAGAGCCGGCTGGACGACATCGTCGAGGAGTCGCTCCAGGGCGCCAACCTCTGGAACGAGGTCAAGGACCGCCTGAGCAAGCCGGGCGCCGGCCTGTCCGGCGGACAGCAGCAGCGCCTCTGCATCGCCCGCGCCATCGCCGTCCAGCCCCAGGTCCTGCTGATGGACGAGCCGTGCTCCGCGCTCGACCCGATCTCCACCCTCGCCATCGAGGACCTCATCGACAAGCTGAAGGCGCAGTACACGATCGTCATCGTCACGCACAACATGCAGCAGGCCGCCCGGGTCAGCGACCGCACCGCCTTCTTCAACATCGCCGGCACCGGCAAGCCGGGCAAGCTCATCGAGATCGACGACACCAGTAAGATCTTCACGAACCCCGAGCAGAAGGCCACCGAGGACTACATCACCGGACGGTTCGGCTGAGGGCCGCCCCGCTCAGGTGCGGACGGGGGTCTTCTCCTCGGTGTCGCCGCCCGGGCGGTGGTCCGGGACGAAGCGGTAGCCGACGTTCCGGACCGTTCCGATGAGGGACTCGTACTCGGCGCCGAGCTTGGCGCGCAGCCGCCGGACGTGGACGTCCACCGTGCGGGTGCCGCCGAAGTAGTCGTAGCCCCAGACCTCCTGGAGGAGCTGGGCGCGGGTGAAGACGCGGCCGGGGTGCTGGGCGAGGTACTTCAGCAGCTCGAACTCTTTGAAGGTCAGGTCGAGGATGCGGCCGCGGAGGCGGGCGGTGTAGGTGGCCTCGTCGATCGTGAGGTCGCCGCTGCGGATCTCGCCGGGGACCTCCTCGGTGTCGCCGGCGGCGGCGCGCCCGACGGCGAGGCGTAGGCGGGCCTCGACCTCGGCGGGGCCGGCGCTCTGCAGCAGCACGTCGTCCAGGCCCCACTCCGGGCTGAGCGCGGCGAGGCCGCCCTCGGTGACGATCGCGAGGAGCGGGCAGTCGAGCCCGGTGGTGCGCAGCAGCCGGCACAGGCTCTTGGCCTGGACGAGCTCGCGGCGCGCGTCCACCAGGACGATGTCCGCGGGTGGCGCGTCGATGAGGGCCGACGCCTCCGCGGGGGCGACCCGCACGGAGTGCAGCAGAAGCCCGAGCGCGGGCAGCACCTCGTCGGAGGGCTCCAGCGCGTTGGTCAGCAAGAGCAAGCCGCTCACATTGCCGCCTCCCGTCCACAAACACGTAGGATCCAGGCGGCTCACCCTCAAGCCCCGGCATGGCCGACGGCTCAAGGACGAGGCGGCCATGCGAGGTTTTCGGCTGAACTCCATGGCCTCGTCGCCCGGATCCCTCCCCCCGAGCATAACGGAGTGCGTCCGGGCGCCAAGGGAGTGGCCGGGTCGGGACGCCGTTCGCCGGAAATGAGAGATTGGGGACATGGCCAAGGGGACGATGCGCTATTGGGCGGCCGCGAAGGCCGCCGCGGGCACGCACGAGGAGCCGTACGACGCGGACACGCTGGCCGCCGCGCTCACCGCCGCCACCTCGCGGGACGGGCGGGAGGACGAGTTCCGGCGGGTCGTCGCGCGCAGCTCGTTCCTCATCGACGGGGACCCGGTCGGGAGCCGGCCGCACGACTCCGTGCGGCTGCCGGAGGGCGGCGTCGTGGAGGTTCTGCCGCCTTTTGCCGGTGGTTGATATCACAATGGAATGATCTCCCGAACTTTCAGGTCATCCGGCGGTGTGACGCGGGCCGTGCCGACCGCGCATTAGGGTGTGACGATCGCATGTCGCCGGTCGAAGGAGATACATGCGGAAAGTACTCGTGGTGCTGCTGCTCCTGGCGGTCGTGGGCGTCGTGGCCGCGGACCGGATCGGCGTGCGGATCGCGGAGGACCGGATCGCCCAGGAGGTCGCGGCGCAGACCGAGCTGACGCGGCAGCCGGACGTCACGATCCACGGCATCCCCTTCCTCACCCAGGTCGTCGGCGGCGAGTACGACCACATCGAGATCGCCATCGGCGACTGGACCGAGCAGGGCGTGACCGTCACCGACGTCCGGGTCGACATGCGCGGCGTGGCCGCGCCGCTGTCGGAGGTCGCCGGCGGCAACACCGCCAACGTCACCGCGCGGACGGCGACCGTGTCCGCGGTCGTCCCGTACTCGGTGATCCAGAAGAACGCGCCGCGCGAGGTCAAGAAGCTCTCGCCGCAGGGGCCCAACCTCGCGGTCGACCTTGAGGGCAGCCTGCTGGGCTTCCGGCTGGCAGGCAGCGGCGTCGTCGAGCTTAAGCCCACCGACGGCGGCATCGCGGTCAGCCCGGTGTCGGTCAAGTCGGACGGCGGCCCGCAGATCCCGCTGGCCGCGCTGAAGCGCCAGCTCACCTGGACCGTGCAGGTCCCCGCGCTGCCGCTCGGCGCCAAGATCAGCGAGGTCCGGGCGACGGAGGGCGGGGTCCGGGTCGGCGCGACGGCGCAGAACGTCAAGCTCAACGACCTCCAGCAGGTGCAGAAATGATCCGCCACGTCTGAACCGGACCGGCCACGCGCACGTGTCAGTGGTGTGGGTCCCACCGCGGATGAGGCGCTGCTGCGCGCCCTGTACAGCGAGCACGGAGGTCCCCTCTTCGGGTACGTCCTGCGGCTGACCGGCGGGGACCGCGCCCAGGCCGAGGACGTCGTGCAGGAGACGCTGCTGCGCGCCTGGAAGCATCCGGAGGCGCTGGCGGGGCGTCCCGTCCGGCCGTGGCTGTTCACGGTCGCGCGGAACCTCGTGGTGGACGCGCACCGCGCAAGGCAGGCCCGGCCGCCGGAGACGTGGATCGACGAGCAGCTCGTGATGACCGCGTCCGGCTCCGACGACATCGACCGGGCGCTGGAGTCCTGGACGGTCGCCGAGGCGCTGGCCGGGCTGAGCGCGCCGCACCGGGCGGTGCTGGTGGAGACCTACTACCGTGGCCGGTCGGTGGCCGAGACCGCGAAGACGCTGGGCATCCCGCCCGGCACGGTGAAGTCCCGCACCTATTACGCACTGCGGGCGCTGAAACTCGCATTGGAGGAGCGGGGGATGGCGCCGTGAACGGCTGCACGGACGTGCGCAACGCGCTCGGGTCCTACGTGCTCGGCTCGCTCGACGCGGCCGAGCGGTCCCGGGCGGAGGCCCACCTGGCCGACTGCCCCGCCTGCCGCGACGAGCTCGCCGGGCTGGCCGGCCTGCCCGCGATGCTCGGCCGGGTCGACGAGTCGCAGCTGGAGCAGCTCGCGGGCCCGCCGCCCGAGCTGCTGGACGGGCTGCTGGCCCGCGCGGCCGAACGGCGCCGCCGGCCCTGGGCCCCGGGCCGCCGCTTCACCCGGTGGGCCCCGCTCGCCGCCGCGGCGTGCCTGCTGCTGGCGATCGGCGCCCTGTTCGGCGGCTTCCTGCTTCCGCTGGGCACGGAGGAGACCGCGGCGCCGCCCGCGTCGTCCGCGCCGCCCGCCGCCCCGCCCGCCGCTCCCGGGGGCGACGTCGAGCGGATCGCCGCCGCGAACCCCGCGACCGACATCAAGGGGTACGTGCTGCTGCGGAAGAAGCAGTGGGGCACGGAGGTGGAGCTGCACCTGTCGGGCGTCCCGAAGGGGTCGCACTGCCGGATGCTCGTCATCGCGCGGGACGGCCGGCGGGACGCGCTCGGCAGCTGGTACGTCCCGTACGACGAGGGCTACGGCGAGTACCGCGGCTCCACGATGTTCCCGCGCGGGCAGCTGTTCTCGTTCGAGATCGTCGGGCTGGACGGGCAGCCGCTCCTCACGATCCCCACCTGAGCCCCGCGTGGCCGGGGCCCGGGGAAGAACCGGGAGCCCGAAACGGTTGTCGTGGACGATGACGGGTCTATGGGCTGCGGCGACGGTACTGGCCGCCGCCACGGCGTTCGGGCTGCTGTGGCGGCGGCGTTCCGGCGTGCTGCGCGCCCACCGGGGGAGCGGAGACGAGGTGGACGGCATCATCCGGCCGGACGACGTGGGCACCGAGCTCGGCGAGAAGGCCACCCTGCTGCAGTTCTCCAGCGCCTTCTGCGCCCCCTGCCGCGCGACCCGCCGCGTCCTGGGGGAGGTCGCCGGGATGGTGGACGGGGTCGCCCATGTCGAACTCGACGCCGAGTCGAACCTGGACCTCGTCCGGCGCCTGAACGTGGTCCGGACCCCGACGGTCTTCGTCCTCGACGACGCGGGCCGCATCGTCCGCCGCGCCACCGGAGCACCCCGCAAGCCCGACGTCATCGCGGCCCTGGGCGCGGCCGTCGGCCCCCGGACTGAGGGATGACCTGCGGATAGACGAACATCACTATCTCGGTACGCGAGACGGAAGTGACAGTACGTGGATTGTCGGATTACTATCTGGGGTGTGCGTGACTTGACAGAGCAGATGCTCACGAAGCGCCGCGCGGTCGACTTCTGCCGCGTGGCCGCCTCGCTCTGTTGCACGGTCTGAGAGGCATCGAGCCCGAACCCGGCAGCCCAGACCATCCCCCTTGGACGTTCCGTCCGTTCGATGACGCTCGCCCCGGCTGCGAGCGGGAATCGAAACCACTCCGCCAGGAGCACCCCGATGCAGGTTGATCCGCGTGGGCCGCGCTTCGGCGCGGCCGTCACGACGATCGTCCTGGTCGTGGTCCTGGCGACGGGGAGCTGGGTACTGCTCGCCGCTCAGGCCGCCGTGTTCGCCGCCGCGACCTTCCTCGGTCTCCGGTACGCCCCGTACGGACTGGCGTTCAAGGTGCTGATCCGGCCCCGGATCGCCCCGCCCAGGGAGCTGGAGGACGCCGCCGCACCCCGCTTCGCGCAGGGGGTCGGCATGGCGTTCGCCCTGGTGGGAACGGTCGGCTACGCGACGGGCACCGCCTGGCTCGGCATCGGTGCCACCGCCCTCGCGCTGGCGGCCGCGTTCCTCAACGCGGCGTTCGGGTTCTGCCTCGGCTGCGAGCTTCACCCGCTACTGCGACGTATCACTGCGAAATTCCGTTCCGAAAGGGAGGTTCCGGCATGAGCCGCTCCGACGTCCTGGTGGACACCGACTGGGTTGAGTCCAACCTGGACGCCCCCGGTCTGGTTCTCGTCGAGGTCGACGAGGACGTTTCCGCCTACGACAAGGGCCACATCCGTGGCGCCGTGAAGATCGACTGGAAGACCGAGCTGCAGGACCCGGTCCGCCGCGACTTCATCGACAAGACCGGGTTCGAGCAGCTGCTGTCCGCCAAGGGCATCGCCAACGACGACACGGTGATCCTGTACGGCGGCAACAACAACTGGTTCGCCGCCTACGCGTACTGGTACTTCAAGCTGTACGGCCACGAGAACGTCAAGCTGCTCGACGGCGGCCGCAAGAAGTGGGAGCTGGAGTCCCGCGAGCTGGTCACCGACGTGCCGTCCCGTCCGGCCACGGACTACAAGGCCAAGGACCAGGACCTGTCCATCCGCGCCTACCGCGACGAGGTCGTCGACGCGATCGGCAAGAAGAACCTGATCGACGTCCGGTCCCCGGACGAGTTCAGCGGCAAGCTGCTCGCCCCGGCGCACCTGCCGCAGGAGCAGTCGCAGCGGGCCGGGCACGTCCCGACCGCGCGCAGCATCCCGTGGTCGAAGGCGGCCAACGACGACGGCACGTTCAAGTCCGACGAGGAGCTTCGCGAGCTCTACACCGAGGCCGGCGTCGACCTGAGCAAGGACACCATCGCCTACTGCCGCATCGGCGAGCGCTCCTCGCACACCTGGTTCGCGCTGCGTGAGCTGCTCGGCCTGGAGAACGTGAAGAACTACGACGGTTCCTGGACCGAGTACGGCTCGCTGATCGGCGTCCCGATCGAGCTCGGCGCCCCCAAGTAACCACCGGCCCAGCAACCACCGGTCCCGCCACGTCCGGCGGACGAACTTCCGTGCCAGCGGAGATGGAGGAGCAATGACCCAGGGCTGCGCAGCGCCCGAGCAGACGGCGCATCTTCCGGCGACCGTCGACCTCAGCAACGAGGCCGTCATCCAGGGCACCGTCACCCGTGACGGCGCCCCCGTGTGCAGTGCCTACGCCCGCCTGCTCGACTCGACCGGCGAGTTCACCGCCGAGGTGGTCACCGGCGACGAGGGCGTGTTCCGGTTCTTCGCCGCCGACGGCGACTGGACCGTGCGCGTCCTGGCGGCCGGCGGCGTGAGCGTCGACAACACCGTCACGGCCAAGACCGGCGAGGTCGCCGGCCTGGAGGTCGCGATCTGACTCCGGCCTGCGGGCCGCTTCCGGACCCCGCCGTTCGCAGCACGCGGACGGCGGGGTCCGTCGTCCATCCGGGCACGGCCGGGACCGGCGGGTCGGTACGATCAGCGCGATGTTAGGACTTTCCCGGCGGTCGCCGCTGCTGCTCCCCTGGGCCGCGCTGAAGCTCGCGGGCCGCTTCGCCGTCCCGCTCGCCCTGTGGTTCACGGTCGGCGAGCTGCTCCGCCACGGCGTGATGTACGGCGGCTACCGGCTCGGCTCGATGAAGGGCACCGCCGCGACGATCGCGCCGATCGCCACCGTCGGCCTGCTCGTGGTGATCACGCTGGCGGTCACGGTCCTGATGGTGCACAGCGTCCGCGAGGGCCTGGACGTCGTGCACGCCCGCGCGTCCGACGGCGAGCTGACGCCGTGGGCGGTCGGCAACGAGGAGTCGGTCGCGGGCGCGATGGGCCGCGCCGCCCTCCCGTTCGTGATCTTCTATCTCGCCTGGGGAAGGCAGTCCGAGGACGCCCGCGAGTTCGCCGGCATGGCCGCGAGCCGCGGCTTCAGCGAGGGCGGCCTGCAGGGGCAGATCGAGGCGATGGAGCTGCTCCTGTCGCTGGAGAAGCACGTCGGCCTCGCGATCGGCCTGACCGCCGGGCTCTTCGTGCTGAAGGTGGCGGCGGAGTGGCGCCTGGAGGACCGGCTCCCACGCTCGATCGGCGCGCTCGTCGCCTTCCTGGAGGTCCAGTTCGCGCTGTTCGGCGTCTTCACCATCGACCACCTGCGCCGCAAGGTCACCGAGTGGGCCACCGCGCGGGAGGCATGGGGCTGGGTCACCGACGCCGCCGGCCCCGTCCTCGCCCTCTGGCCGCCGTTCAAGGACGCGGTGCTGGGCGCGCTGATCATGCTGGTGATCGCGGGCGTGATCCTCGGCCTGGACGCCGGCGACGAGCGGGTCGTGCTCGGCCGCGGCCGCGCGGCGCGGCGGCTGGCGCGGGCCGGGGGGATCGAGGAGGTGAACAGTCTCCGGGAGATCCTCACCCGCGGTTTTCGCGAGATGTGGCTGCCCGCCTGGTTCGGGCTGCGGCTCGTCCGCCGGTCCGGGATGATGCCGTTCGCCACGTTCTGCCTGCTGTTCGCCGCCCTGGACGCGGGCGAGGAGGCCGCCCGCCGCCTCACCTACGAGGTGATCGGCCCGCACGAGGTCACCTGGTGGATCCAGGCGCTGCCGTTCGTCGGGTTCGCGACAGGACTGCTGTTCGAGATCCTGCGGGTCTGCCTGCTGGCGGCGGCGTTCAACCTGGTGATGGCGAGGGTCACCGCTCGAAACGCAGCGAAAGCAGTGGGCCGCCCGCCTTCCGAGCCGCCTTCGGTGCCCGTATCTCCAGCTCCAACGCCTCCGCCTTCGTCCGGGGCACCGTCCCCTTGACGAGGATCAGCGTCGATGCGCCCGCCCGCAGCGGCGGCCCGGCGACCGTCCCCGCGGCGGACCACTCGCGCCCCTCACCGTCGACGAACCGGTAGCCGAGGTCGTAGGCCCCGGCCAGCTCCACGGCCGCGGCACTGTCCGGACGCACACCGACCGTGACCCGCAACTCGACCGCATCACCGTCTCCGAGCTGCGCCGTCTCGTGCTTGAGCACCATCCACCGCGTCCCGAGGAACGCGCCGGGCTTCTCCGGCTGCACGGCGACGACCTTCTCCGGCGGCTTCAGGTTCTTCTCGACGTTGTTCCTCTCGTCCACCCAGCGCACGGAGAGCAGCGCGGAGACGGCGCACAGCAGTGCGACCGCCTGCAGAACCCGCCGCTCCAACGGACGCAACCCCCTCTCCGGCGTCCCGCCGGACTCGGGCGGGATCGGGGGGAACAGGTCCGGCGAGGTGTCCGCCGTCACGAGGCGCCCGCCCTGAGGTCGTATCCCTGCGCCGCGCCCTGTATCAGCTCGTTCGCCCGGGCGCGGCTGATCCCAAGGTCGATGTCCGCCTCCGCGGAAAGCTGCGGCAGCAGCCCACCCTGCCCCACGACCAGGTG
>NZ_SMKM01000131.1 GCF_004348665.1 Actinomadura sp. GC306
CGCCCCGCCCGGCCGAACTCGAATGCGTCCTGGAACGGATCACCTACGCCAACGAGGACACCGGCTACACCGTCGCGCGGGTGGCGACGGCCAAGACCGGGAGCGACCTGCTCACCGTCGTGGGCGCGCTGCTCGGCGCGCAGGTCGGCGAGAGCCTGCGGATCGTCGGCAGATGGCGGTCCCACCCGAAGTACGGCAAGCAGTTCGAGGTCGAGTCGTACACGACCGTCCTGCCGGCGACCGTGCAGGGCATCCGCCGCTACCTGGGCTCCGGCATGATCAAGGGGATCGGGCCGGTGATGGCGGACCGGATGGTGGAGCACTTCGGCACCGACATCCTCCGCGTCATCGAGGAGGAGCCCGGGCGCCTCGTCGAGGTGCAGGGTCTCGGCCCCAAGCGCACCAAGCGCATCGGCGAGGCGTGGGAGGAGCAGAAGGCCATCAAGGAGGTGATGGTCTTCCTGCAGGGCGTCGGGGTCTCGACGTCCCTGGCGGTGCGCATCTACAAGCAGTACGGCGACAGGTCCGTGGACACCGTCCGCAAGGAGCCGTACCGGCTCGCCTCCGACGTGTGGGGCATCGGTTTCAAGACGGCCGACACGATCGCGCAGGCCGTCGGCATCCCGCACGACAGCCCCGAGCGGATCAAGGCCGGCCTCCAGTACACGCTCTCGGAGGCCGCCGACGACGGCCACTGCTTCCTGCCCGAGCCGAACCTCGTCACGGCCGCGGAGAAGATCCTCGGCGTGCCGCGGGAGCTGATCGTCCCGGCCCTGGACGAGCTGGCCCGCGACGAGGGCGTCGTCCGCGAGCCGATCCCGGGAGCGGGCGATGACGCGGCGACGATCCCGGCGGTCTACCTCGTCCCGTTCCACCGCGCGGAAAGATCCCTCGCCCGCGGCCTCCTGGAGCTCCTGGACGCCCCGACGGACCGGCTGAAGGCGTTCGCCGACGTCGACTGGGACAAGGCCCTCCCGTGGCTGAGGCAGCGCACCGGCCAAGCGCTCGCCCCCGAGCAAGAAGAGGCGGTCAAACTGGCCCTGACCTCGAAGGTCTCGGTGCTGACCGGCGGCCCCGGCTGCGGCAAGAGCTTCACCGTCCGCTCGGTCGTGGAGCTCGCCGCCGCGAAGAAGGCGAAGATCGTCCTGGTCGCGCCGACCGGCCGGGCCGCCAAACGCCTCGCCGAGCTGACCGGCCACGAGGCCGCGACCGTCCACCGCCTCCTGCAACTCCAACCGGGTGGCGACCCCAAGTACGACCAGGACAACCCCCTGGACGCCGACCTCGTCGTCGTCGACGAGAGCTCGATGGTCGACCTGATCCTGGCGAACAAACTGGTGAAGGCGATTCCCCGCGGCGCGCACCTGCTCCTGGTAGGGGACGTCGACCAGCTCCCGTCCGTCGGCGCCGGCGAGGTACTGGCCGACCTGCTCGCCGCGGAGGTGATCCCCCGCGTCCGCCTGACGAAGATCTTCCGGCAGGCCCAGCAGTCGGGGATCGTCATCAACGCGCACCGCGTCAACAACGGCGAACACCCCCACACCCGCGGCTACCCCGACTTCTTCCTGTTCCCCTGCGAGGAGCAGGACGAGGCCGCCGAACTCACCGTGGACGTCGTCGCCAACCGCGTCCCCCGCAAGTTCGGCCTCGACCCCCGCCGCGACGTCCAGGTCCTCACCCCCATGCACCGGGGCGCCGCCGGTTCGGGCACGCTGAACAACCTGCTTCAGGAGGCCCTCACCCCGCACGACGACAAGCGCCCCGAACGCCGCTACGGCGGTCGCGTCTTCCGCGTCGGCGACAAGGTCACCCAGCTCCGCAACAACTACGACAAGGGCGAGGCAGGCGTCTTCAACGGCACCGTGGGCGTAGTCACCTCGGTCTCCCTGGAAGACCAGTCCCTCACCGTCCTGACCGACGAAGACGAGAGCATCGACTACGCCTTCGACGAGCTGGACGAGCTCACCCACGCGTACTCGATCACCATCCACCGCTCCCAAGGCAGCGAGTACCCGGCGGTCGTCATCCCCCTGACGACAGGCGCATGGATGATGCTCCGCCGCAACCTCCTCTACACAGGCATAACCCGCGCGAAGAAGCTCGTCGTGCTGGTGGGGTCGCGTCGCGCCCTGGCAGCCGCCGTCCGAACCGCCGGCGCCGGCCGCCGTCACACCGCCCTATCCCACCGCCTCACCCAGGGCTGACCGTCCCGGACGGGACGGACGCGGGGGCGCGTCCGGTCACCGAAACTTTCGTCCCGGCCGTCCGTTCCGAGCCCGTCAGGCGCCGGGCGGCGGGGGCGCGGTGCTCTTGCGGACTACCAGGCTGGTGGACAGTTCCAGGCGCGTCGCCACCGCTTCGCCGGCTCGGATGCCGAGGAGGATCTGGGTGGCCGACTCCGCCATCTTCCGGAGCGGCTGGTGGACGGTCGTCAGGGCCGGGCTGGCCCACGGGGCGACCGCGACGTCGTCGTAGCCGACCACGGACAGGTCGTCGGGGACCCGCAGCCCGTGGACGCGGGCGGCCTTCAGTACGCCGAGCGCCTGCAGGTCGCTGCCCGCGAAGATCGCGGTGGGACGGTCAGGCCGCCCGAGCTGCTCCATCGCCCGGTCGAAGCCGCCCTGCACGTGGAAGTCGCCGTAGGCCACGAGGGACGGGTCGACCTCCAGCCCGGCCATGCCCATCGCGGAGCGGAACCCGTCCAGGCGGGCGACGGAGCACAGCATGTCGGCGGGACCGGTGATGATGGCGATGCGCCGGTGGCCGAGGTCGATGAGGTGGCGGGTCGCGGCGAGCCCGCCCGACCAGTTGGCCGACCCGACCGAGGGGACGTCGGGTTCGGGGTCGCCGGCGGGGTCGATGATGACGAACGGGATCGAGCGGGCCCGCAGCCGCTTCTTGTACTCGGGCGCGAGGCTGGAGAACAGCAGCACGACGCCGAGGGGGCGGCGGCGCAGCACCCCGCCGATCCATTCGGGGCCGGGGGAGTGCCGGGTGCCGCTCTCGGTCAGCACCACGCTCGCGTCGTTGGCCTTGGCGACCGCCTCAACCCCGCGGATCAGCTCCATGGTCCACAGGCTCTCGATCTCGTGCAGGACGATCTCGATGAGCGCGGCGTCGGGGGCCGACCGGACGCCGCGCTGGTAGCCGTGGTGCTCGAGCAGGCGCTCCACCCGCAGCCGTGTCTTGTGGGCGACGTCCTCGCGCCCGTTCAGGACTTTCGAAACGGTCGAAATGGAGACACCGGCCTGGTCGGCCACGGTGGCCAGGGTGACCCGGCCTGTTTCCTCGTCCTGCTGCATGCCCGAAGCATATGGATCGCGCGGGCCGCTCCGAAAGTTGACCTCCGCTTACCGGCGGCGGCGCGGACGGCGGCGCTGCGGGACGCCGCTCTCCCCGGCGTTGCGCTCGGCCGCCGCGGCGGCGGTCTCCGCGGCCGACTCGGCGGCCTTGCGCAGCTGGTGGCCGGCCTGCTGGACGACGCGGACGGGCCGCGCGGGCAGGTGCCGGGACGCGCCGCGGTGCCGCCGCCAGTGCTCGCGGGCACGGGCCCGGTGCTCGACCCGCAGGTTCTCGATGAGCCTGTCGATGTCCATCGACACCTCGCCGTACAGCGGCCACAGGTCCCCGGCCGCGGCCCGCTCGTGCAGCTTGCGGGTGAGCCGGGCGCGCCGCTCGCGGGCGATGTCGACCCGCGTCTCCAGGTCGTGCTCGGCGCGGAACGGCCGCGCGTCGCGGGCCAGGTCGGAGCGGGCCAGCCGGCCGTAGGCGGCGATGCTCGCGGCGACCCCGGACAGCGCGTCGCCGAGTTCGCGGCGCAGGTCGGGGTCGGTCATCAAGTGGCCCCGCTCGCCGAACCGCTCGTCGTCGGCCAGCGACCGGGTCAGGCCGCGCAGCGACAGCGTGAAGTGCTCGATGGTCTCCAGGGCGTTGCGCAGCGCGACGCCGGCGTCGATGAGCCGCCGCGCGCGGGTCCGCGGGTTGAGCCGGACGCTCTCCTCCGCCGCGTTGAGCTCCCGGTCGATGCGGCCGATCTCGTGGGCGAGCCGCTCGGCGTCGTCCTGCCAGCGCGCGGCCTGGCCGTCGGCGGGCTCGCCGCGCAGCCCGTCGGCGATCTCCTCGATCAGCGCCCGCAGCCGCTCGGTGATGTCCTCGACGGCCTCCTCGGCGGGCCGCACCCGCACCGACGGGACCAGCAGCGTCGCCGCCAGGCCGGTGGCGGCGCCGATCAGCGTCTCCAGCACCCGCGTGGTCGCGCCGGTCTCGCTGGCCGCGCCCAGCGCGAAGATCAGCATGGCGCTGATCGGGGCCTCCAGCACGTGCTCGCGCAGCCGCAGGACGTGCCCGATGACGAGCGCGGCGAGGATGGTGAGCCCGAGCGTCCACCAGGAGAACCCGATGGTGCTCGCGGCCATGACGGCGACGAGCACGCCCGAGGTGACCGCGCCGACCCGCAGGATGCTCGCCCGGATCGTCTGGTAGACGGAGAACTGGACGACCAGCAGCGCGGTCAGCGGCGACAGCAGCGGTTTCGGCCCGCCCGGCGGCAGGATCGCCAGCGCCAGCACGAACGACAGCGTCGCGGTGATCGTCAGCCGCGCGATGCGGAACACCGCGGACTGCACCTCGGTCGCCACCTTCAGCGGCGAGCGGCCGGGGCGGTCCCCCCGGTCGCGGCGGCGGAAGAACGCGGGTGCCATGCCCGGGTTCCTTCCCCGCCGGCGGCAATATCCCGGTCAAGCGGTGTGATCTAGTGCCGCCAGCGGGTGGCCGCGGTGATCTGCTCGGGGGTGGCGCCGGCCAGCAGGTCGATCTCGCCGCGCCGGACGGTGGAGACCGTGTCGGCCACGGCGTCGCCGAGCGCGTCCCGCAGGACGTCGTCGGCCTCGAACGCGGCGACCGCCTCGCCCAGCGACGCCGGCAGCCGGACGGCCCCGCGGGCGACGCGCTCCTCCTCCGGCAGCGTGGCCGGGTCCACGTGCACGGGGTCGGGGAGCTTGCGGCCGCTGTCGAGCCCCTCGTGCCCCGCGGCGAGCAGCGCCGCGAGGACCAGGTACGGGTTGGCGGCGGCGTCCAGGCACTTGACCTCCAGGTTCGCCGCCGTCGGCCGCTCGCCCTCCGCGCCGGTCACCACCCGCAGCGCCGCCTCCCGGTTCTCCGGCCCCCAGCAGGCGAACGCGCCCGCCCAGTGGGACGGGACGAGCCGCAGGTAGCTGGCCGCCGACGGCGCGCCGATCGCGAGCAGCGCCGGGAGCCGGTGCAGGATCCCGGCGGCGAACGCCTCCCCGGGGGACGACATCTCGCACGGCCCGTCGCCGCCCGCCATCGCGTTCACCGGGCCCTCGCCGCCCTCCCGCCACAGGCTGAGGTGGACGTGCGCGCCGTTGCCGATCGTGTCCGGCTCGACCTTCGGGGAGAACGTGGCGGCCAGGCCGTGCGCCATCGACACCGCCCGGATCGTCTCCCTGACCAGGACGGCGGTGTCGGCCGCGCCGAGCGGGTCCTCGGCGGCCACCGACACCTCGTACTGCCCGGCGGCGTACTCCGGGTGCAGCTGCATGACCGTGACGCCGCTCTCCTTCAGCGCCGTGAGGACCTCCCGCAGGTAGCCGGCGAGCTCGGTGATCCGCGTCATCCCGTACGCGGGGCCGCGGACGGCGGGGACGAACTCCTCCCCGTCGCCCTTCGACACGGCCCATTCGATCTCGAACGCGGCCTTCACCGTCCAGCCGTCGCCGGCGAGCCGGTCCGTCAGGCGGCGCAGCAGGGCCCGCGTGTCCAGCGGGTGGGTCTCGCCGTCCTGGTCGTACCGGAACGCCGGCGCGTGCGCCCAGCCCGGCAGCGCGGCCAGCGGGACGAGGCGGTCCAGGTCCGGGTGGAGACGCAGGTCGCCGACCGGCCCGCCGACGTGGGGGCCGGGCACGACCGAGTCGTCCAGCAGGTACGCGTCGAACACCGGCGACATCCCGACGCCCCACGCGGAGGCGTGCTCCAGCCGCTCCACCGGGACGGTCTTGGTCCGCGTGATCCCGCTGATGTCCACCCACGTCAGCGCGACGGCGACGATGTCCAGACCGGCCAGGCGGCGCGCCTCCGAGGAGCCGCGTGCACCGAGCCGCGCGCGTGCGCGCGCGTCGAGCGCCTGGCCTGGGACGAGGGATTCGGGGAATTGTCGCACGTTGCTGGCTCCCGGTCGGAGTGGGCGGACCGCGGGTACGGCCCGTAGGGGCATCGTAGGAAGACCGGGCGGCGGTTGCAGGGGAGGTGCTGGAGCACGCGCCGTTCGGGAAAGTGCTGTACTCATCGGACGCGTTCGCACTCGCCGGGGCCGTACACCTGGCGCGGCGCGACGCGATCGGCCCGATCCGCGCATCGACGACATGGAGGCGACCGCCTTGCGGAACACCACGGACGGCGACACGGCCCGGGGGACGGGCGCGCCCGCGCGCGAGCGGCTGCTGGTGATCGGCGGGGACGCCGCCGGGATGAGCGCCGCGTCCCAGGCCCGCAAGCGGCGCGGGCCCGGCGAGCTGGAGATCGTCGTGGTCGAGCGCGGGCACCACGTGTCGTACTCGGCCTGCGGCATCCCGTACTACGTCGGCGGCGTGGTCGACGACCTCGACAGGCTGATCGCCCGGACGCCCGAGCAGTTCCGCGAGCGCGGCATCGAGGTGCGGATGCGCACCGAGGCCGTCGAGATCGACCCCGGCCGCGCGCGCGTCCGCGTCCGCGACGTGGACGGCGGCGGCGAGAGCTGGGAGCCCTACGACCAGCTGATGATCGCGACCGGTGCCGTCCCGGTGCGGCCGCCGCTGCCCGGCGCGGACGCGAAGGGCGTGCACGGCGTCCAGATCCTCGGCGACGGGGTCGCGATCCGCCGCGCCGTCGTCGACGGCGGGGCGCGCCGCGCGGTCGTCGTGGGCGGCGGCTACATCGGCCTGGAGATGGCCGAGGCGATGGTGATGCGGGGCCTTGAGGTGTCCCTCGTGGACCAGGCGGACCACCCGATGCAGACCCTCGACCCGGACATGGGCGGCCTCATCGCGGACGCGATCCGCGACGTCGGTGTGCACCTGCACCTCGGCGAGCCGGTCGAGGGCTTCGACACCTCCCCGGACGGGCACGTCACCGCCGTCCGGACCGGGAGCCGGACCCTGCCCGCCGACATCGTCGTCCTCGGCCTGGGCGTGAAGCCGGCCTCCGGCCTCGCCCGCGACGCCGGGATCGAGGTCGGCCCGACCGGCGGCATCGTCACCGACCGCCGGATGCGCACCCCCACCGAGGGGGTGTGGGCCGCGGGGGACTGCGTCGAGTCCCGGCACCTCGTCTCCGGCGGGCCCGTCGCGATCCCGCTCGGCACGCACGCCAACAAGCAGGGACGCGTCGCGGGCATCAACATCGGCGGCGGGTACGCCACGTTCCCCGGCGTCGCCGGCACCGCCGTCTGCAAGATCTGCCGGGTGGAGGTCGCCCGCACCGGGCTGTCCGAGCGCGAGGCGGCCGCCGCCGGGTTCGCGACGCTGAGCGCGGTGGTGAAGTCCACCACGCGCGCCGGCTACCACCCGGGCGCCACCGAGATGTGGACCAAGCTGATCGTGGAGCGCCGCTCGGGCCGGCTGCTCGGCGCGCAGATCGTCGGCGAGGAGAACGCCGCCAAGCGCGTCGACGGCCTCGCCATCGCGCTGTGGAACCGGATGACGGCCGAGGACATGACGGGCCTGGACCTCGGCTACGCGCCGCCGTTCGCGCCCACCTGGGACCCGGTCCTGATCGCGGCGCGCAAGGCGGCCGAGGCGGTCGAGGCGGACATGGCGGAGCAGGCCGCGGACTGACCGGGGGAACGCTCAGGCGCGGCAGGTCAGCGGACGGCCGCCGTTGAAGGTGATCATGTCGCCGATGGCGGACACCACGTCGATCTGCCCGCCGGGCTCCAGGCCGTCCAGCTCGGCGTAGCAGCGGTGCAGGTTGCCGACGAGCCGCTCGGCGTCGGTGAGCTCCGCGAACGGCCCGAGGTCGGCCTCGCGCGCCGCCTCCAGCGGCGTCAGGCCCGCGTCCCTCCCGGCGGCGGCCGTGGTCTGCACGAACCGGGCGTAGGCGACCACGCGGTCGATCAGCTCCGGCCCGCCGACCGGGCCGTGGCCGGGGACGATCACCTCCGCGCCGAGCGGCGCGACGACCTCCTCCAGCACCTTGAACGCGCCGGAGACCGAGCCCTGCAGCAGGAACGGGGTGCCGCCGTTGAACAGCAGGTCGCCGCAGAACAGGACCCGCCGCTCCGGGATCCACACGATGGAGTCGTTGGTGGTGTGCGCGGGCGTCCCGACGTGCCGGACCTCGCAGCGCAGCTCGTCCACCCACAGCGTCACCGCGTCGGTGTAGGTGAGGAACGGCGGCTCGATCTCGACGCCGCCCCAGTCGACCTTCGTCCAGAACGGCTCGTCGAACGGCTTGCCCCAGGCGAGCGCGTTCGCGCGGGTCTGCTCGTGGCCGACGATGGTCGCGCCGGGGAACAGGTAGTTGCCGAACGTGTGGTCGCCGTGGTGGTGGGTGTTGACCAGCGTCCGGACGGGACGGTCGGTGACCGAGCGGATCGCGTCCAGGTAGGCGCGGGTCCTGCGCTCGGTGGAGCAGGAGTCCACGCTGGTCGCGCCGCGGCTGCCGACGAGGAGGCCGGTGTTGTTGATCCACCAGGTGCCGTCGGGCTGGACGTAGGCGAACACCCCGTCCGAGACCTCCTCCAGGCGCGGTGTGCCGGGGCCTTCGCGGCCGGGTGCGTCGCTCATGCCGGAATCCTATTGCGGGCCCGCCGCGGCGCCGGGGTCACGCGCCCTCGTCGGAGGGGCGGGCCGGTTCGGGGCCGTCGGGGCCGACGCGCAGCGCCCGGACGACGCGCACGATCCGGAACAGCCGCCCGCACGCCGCGAACTCGACGCCGCCGTGCGCGCCGATCCCGTGCGCGCCGGTCCCGGCCGCGTCGATGCGGTCGGCGGCCCGCGCGTACTCGGCCAGCTCGCCCGGGCTCGGCGGCGCGCCGCCCTCCGGCGCCTCCCGCCGCATGCATAGCCGGAAGTGGCGCGCGAGCGCGTCGCGGGCGCCCTGCGGGCCGGCCGCGCGCAGGACCGGCCGCCACTGGCCGTCGCGGTCCTCCATGACGGCGAAGTACGGGGGCAGCAGCACGACCCCCAGGTGGGCGCCGGCCGCCGCGGCGGCCTCGCGGCGCCGCGCCTCCGGGACGGGCCCGGCCTCGGGCGGCAGGCCGAGCAGCTCCAGCCGCAGCGCCGCGTCGGCCGGGCCGACCGGGGCCGCGGGGTCGATGCGCGGGTCCGGCCGCCCGTCCTCGGCGTCGGTGACGCGTGCGGGTTCCGGGCCGTCCGCCCCGAACCTGGCGAAGCCCGGCACGCGGACCACCCGGAACCGCAGCGGCCCCGCCGCGCACTCGGTGCGCAGCGGCCCGCCCGCCTCCCCGGCGGTCTCCAGCGCGTCCGCGAGGAGCAGCAGCTCCTTGCCCGCGGCCGCGTCGTGCCCGGTGGCGAGGCCGCGCAGGTGCGCGGCCAGGCCGGCGCGGGCGGCGGCGGGCGTCGCCGCGCCGAGCGCCAGGATCCGCCAGGCGCCGCCCGCCTGCC
Organism: Actinomadura sp. GC306; assembly: GCF_004348665.1. Lineage (GTDB taxonomy): Bacteria > Actinomycetota > Actinomycetes > Streptosporangiales > Streptosporangiaceae > Spirillospora. The sequence continues at coordinate 9,624 of NZ_SMKM01000131.1, forward strand.
CGGCGCAGCCGAACTCCGGCGGCCCCGCGGGCACGAGACCCGGGTAGGCCCGGCGCCGCTCGGCGGCCTCCTGGTCGCGGACGGCGGCGACGGGCTCCAGGTCCCTGCCGACGTTGATCACGTCGTGGCCCGGCATCCCTTCGAAGGACATGCGTCCATCGTGGCGCGCCGCCGCGCCCGGCGCCGTGGAAACGGAGCACGCCTCAGTATTCGAGGTCGGGCAGCGTCGTCATCAGCAGCGGGTTCGGGGAGGTGTCGCGGGCGGGCGGTTCCTGCGAGCGCGCCGAGCGCAGCACCTCGGCGGCGCCGAGCACGGCCGCGTCGCCGGTGTCGTCCCCGAGCCGCGCGGGCAGGCCCGTCCGGTCGTGGACGAGCCGCTCCAGGCCGGGCAGCCGGGCGCACCCGCCGGTCAGGGTGACGCCGACGCTGAGCAGGTCCCCGGAGATCTCGGGGGAGCAGCCGGTGACGCCCCGGCCGATCGCGTCGACGATCTCGCCGACGGGCCCGGCGATGGCACGGCCGACGTCCACGGTGGTGAGCACCAGCGACCGCGGCATGCCGCTGGCGATGTCGCGCCCCTCCACCTCAATCTGCCGCACCGGCCGCCGCCCGAGCGGCGGCACCGCGCCGACCGCGAGCTTCGCCGCCTCGGCGGCCGACCGCGACAGCGCCACGTGGTGCTCGCGGCGGACGAGGTCGATGATCGCGCGGTCCAGCGCCGCGCCGCCGATGAGCGCGGTGTGCGAGGTGACGAGCCCGCCGAACGCGATCACGCCGACGTCGGTGACCTCGGCGCCGATGTTGGCGATGACCGTGACGTCCGACCGCAGGGCCGAGGTCATGCCCATCCCGATCGCGGCGGCGATCGGCGTCGGCAGCAGCGTGAGCCGCCGCGCGCCGGCCTGGTAGGCGGAGAACCGCAGCGCCCGGTAGTGGACGGGCGTCAGCCCGCTCGGGACCGTCACGACCAGCCGCGGGCGGGCCGTGTAGTGGCGCTTCTGGTGCCGGCGGACGAGCGCCCGCATCATGTACTCGGCCGCGTCGGTCTCGGTCGGCGCGCCCTCGCGGACGGGCCGCACGAGCGTCACGTCGGGGTTGCGCCCGGCCATCTTCTGCGCCGGGACGCCCAGCGCGAGGATCCGCCCGGTCCGGCGGCACCGCGCGAGGAGTGACGGCTCCCGGCAGACGACGCCGCGGTCCTTGAGATGCATCCGGACCGTGGCGCTGCCCATGTCGATAGCGGTGTCACGACCAGCGAAGTCCCACATCGCGTCCCCCAATCGCCCCGAAAGTCGCAAGGACCCGGTTGATGCCCTCGCGTCCGGGGAGGGATGCCCATGCGCGAGTAAGCGAATGGCAAGGTCATCACGCCCTCGGGTCCGGCATGTCCGGAACGCCGCCGGGCGCGCGGTGACCGTCCGGCCGGGAACACCGGGCGGGCACCAAGGGATCCTGTGGCGACGGTCTGCGACCCGCCGCGATTTCGTGTGCCGCATCACACCTGGAAAAACCTGCTGGCGCGACCAACGCTTGTGAATTGTGTTTTAGTATGGTTTAATGGTTGCATGACTCACCATGTACTTCGTTTCGCCGCCGGGACGGATGTCGGCATGCGGAGGAAGGTGAACGAGGACGCCGCCTACGCGGGTCCGGGGCTGCTCGCCGTCGCCGACGGCGTGGGCGATCAGCCGCACGGCGACATCGCCAGCCGGACCGCGATCACGACCCTGGCCGACATCCCGTTCACCGCGGATCCGGCCGCCGACCTCACCTCCGGCGTCGCCGAGATCTCCACCCGCCTCGACGACCTCGGCCGCGAGGACCCCGCGATGGCCCGGATGGGGACGACCCTGACCGCGATGGCCTGGGACGGCTACGGCTTCACGGTCGCCCACATCGGGGACACCCGCGCCTACCTCCTGCGCGCGGGGGAACTGAACCTGCTCACCCGCGACCACACGATGGTCCGGTCGCTCGCCGGGGACGAGCGGCCCGCCGAGGGCGAGTCCGCCGGGCACCCCCGGCGCTCCAAGCTCGTCCGGGCGCTGCAGAGCGGCGCGGGCGCCGACGCCGACCTGTTCCGGCACGACGCGCAGCCCGGCGACCGCTACCTGCTGTGCTCCGACGGCGTCTTCATGTTCGTCGAGCCGGAGGAGATCCGCGAGACGCTGGTCCGCGCCGCGAGCCCGGCGGAGGCCGTCACGCGCCTCGTCGACCTGTCCACCCTCGCCGGCGGCCATGACAACGCCACCTGCGTCGTCGCGGACGTCGTCGCCCCCTCCAGGGAGGTGCCGCGCGAACCGCTGCTGCTCGGGTCCGCCCGGGAGCCGGGGCTGCTCGCCCGCCTCACCGGATTCGGCCGCCTCGCCCGCCGCCCGGCCCGCACCGCCGACGCCGCCGCCCGATAGAGTCGCCGCAGTTCACCGTCGTCTCCCGAGCCGATCGATGCCACGAAGATCAAGTATGGTGACCGCATGAGCGGTGACCCCGGGGTGACCGCCGGCGACATCGCCCGGCTGGCGGGCGTGGGGCGGGCCACGGTCAGCAACTGGCGCCGCCGCCACGGCGACTTCCCGCGACCCGTCGGCGGCACCGCGACGAGCCCGCTGTTCTCGCTCGCCGCCATCGAGGACTGGCTGCGCCGCAACGGCAAGCCGTACGAGGTGTCGCCCGCCGACCGGCTCTGGCAGCGGCTCCGCGCGTCCGGCGACGACCTCCGGCTCGCCGACCTCGTCGGCTGGGCCGGGCTGCGCCTGCTCGAACTGCGCGGTGACGCCGTCAAGGTGCCCGTGCGGCCGCCGGTGCCCGCCGTCGAGCCCGACGACCCCGGCCTGCCCGGGCTGCTCGCCGGGCTCGCCGCCGAGCACGGCCACGCCGCGGCGTTCGACATGCTCTTCCAGCGCTACGTCCGGGCGCACTCGCGGCGGCTCGTCGTCACCCGCCCGGACGTCGCGCGGCTCATGACGCGGCTCGTGTGCCGGGAGGGCGACGTCGTCCTCGACCCGGCCTGCGGCCTCGGCACCCTGCTGCTGGCGGCGCCCGGCGCGCGGCTCGCGCTCGGCCAGGACGGCGACGACTCCGCCGCCCGGATCACCGCGGTCCGGCTGCTGCTGGCCGGGACGCCCGCCGAGGTCGTCTCCGGCGACTCGCTGCGCCGCGACGCGTTCCCCGGCGAGGTCGCCGACTCGATCGTGTGCAACCCGCCGTCCGGCGACCGCTCGTGGGGCCACGACGACCTGGCCGGCGACCCGCGCTGGGAGTACGGGCTGCCGCCGCGCGGCGAACCCGAGCTGGCCTGGGCGCAGCACTGCCTCGCGCACCTGCGGCCCGGGGGCCGCGCCGCCGTGCTGATGCCGTCGGCGGTGGCGAGCCGCCGCCCCGGCCGCCGCATCCGCGCCAGGCTGCTGCGCGCGGGCGCGCTGCGGGCCGTGGTGACGCTCGCGTCCGGCGGCCCAGACGTGTGGCTCCTGCGGCGCCCGAAGCCCGGTGAGCGGCCGCCGCCCGCCGTCCTCCTGCTCGACACCGAGGGCGACCTCGGGCGGGCCGAGCGGGAATGGGAGACCTACCCGGACGGCGAGTTCTGCGTCCCGGTCATCGACCTGCTCGACGACGAGGTCGACCTCAGCCCGTCCCGGCACCGGCCCCGGCAGAGCGGCGACGCGTTCGACCGCCGCTTCACCGAGACGCTGGACCGGCTGCGCGCGGCCGACCCCGCCCCGCCCCGCCTGGAACTGCTGCCCGAGCGGCGGCCCCCGTCGTTCACCACACTGGCCGAGCTCGCGAAGGCCGGCGTCGTCACGATCGGCCACGCGCCCGCCCGGCTCCCGTCCGGCGGCGACGTCCCGGTCCTCACCGCGGACGACGTGACCGCCGGCACGGGCCCCTCGGGGATGTGCGCCGCCGCGCCCGGCCTCGTCATGCTCGAACCGGGCGACGTCGTCGCGATCGCCGCGAGCGCGGCCCGGGTGGTCACCGAGCCCGGCGCGGCGCTCGGCCCCGGCCTCACCCGCTACCGCCCGGACGCCGGGCGGCTCGACGCGGGCTTCCTCGCCGGGTACCTCGGCTTCGCCGGCGGCCGGGACGGCAACGGCGGCGGATCGGGCCGCGCGGACCCGCGCCGGATCCGCGTCCCGCGGCTCTCCCTGGAGAGCCAGCGCGCCTACGGCCGCGCCTTCCAGGAGATGGCCCGGATGACCGAGACGCTGCGCGAGATGTCGTCGCTCGGCGAGTCCCTGGTCCGGATGAGTTTCGACGGGCTCCTGGACGGACATCTCCGCCCGTCGCCATGACGGGCGCCCACCGGCCTGCTGAGCACTCCGGGAACGGCGTGCCCGTTCCCGGAGCGCCCCCCGGTGCGGCCCGGCGCGCTCGCCGGCCGCCGCGTCAGATCGGCTGATGGCCCGGTGCCGAGAGCACCTCGAAGGCGGTGTCCGTGTACATGGCCCAGGGACGGAAGTCCCGGGCCTCCGGCATCGCGGGCCTCGGGCGCGGCTCCGGCCGCGTCTCCCGCGGGGACCGGGCCGGCTTCGCCGAGGCAGTGCCGCCTGGCGGCGCGGCCTGTTCCGCGGTATCGGGCTGAGGGGGCTTCTTGGGGGAGTGGTCGTTCGCGGGCGTCGTCTCGGTGGACGTCGGTTCAGTGGCTGGCGGAGTCTCGGGGGTCCGCTCCTTATCAGGCGGCTTCTCGTCCGTCCGCTGCTCGGCGCTCATCCGGTCGATCTTCTCGACGAGCTCCACCACCGACGGCGACCACGTCCGCTGCTCCGGCGCGCCGGGCCGGACCGCGCCGGCGAACTGCCGCTTGCGGCTCTTGGTGAGCTTGTCGATCCGGATCTGCTGCCCGGTGCGCGGCGCGTGCAGGTACCGTCCGCCCTCCACGTAAAGGCCCACGTGGTTGCGGTTCCGGAAGAAGACGAGGTCGCCGGGCTTCAGGTCCTTCAGCTTCACCTTGCGCTTCACCCCGCGGTACTGCGCGTGGGTGACGCGCGGGATCTGCACGCCCGCCTCGCGCCACGCGGCCATGGCGAGCCCGGAGCAGTCGTAGCCGCCCGGCCCCGTGGCGCCCCACCGGTAGGGCTTGCCGATCTGCTTGCGGGCGAACTTGAGCGCCTTCTTGGCGCTCTTGCGCTGCTCCGCCACCCGGGTGCGGTACCTGTCGTACGCCTTGACCTGCTTCAGCGTGGCCCTGTCGAGGTGCAGGCTCTTCAGCACGGTGGTGTTGAGGTCCGCCGACGCCGGGGAACCCAGCGGGACGATCAGGGCGATCCCGGTCGCCGTCGCGGTGACGGCGGTACAGAGCAGTCTCTGTTTTCGGGCGCCCGTCCGATTTCGACGGTCATGACGGGCGGATATGCCGCTCCCGGCGTCGTCCCCGGACGACTGGCGTGCGCTGGCCATTCTGTACTCCCAGTTCCGTGATGTCGGAATTACCGCGAATTTCGCGGGGCGAGTGATCATCACCTCGCCGAGAGACCGGGTACCCGGCAGATCGCTACGGAATTGGGGAAACAGCGCGATTTTGCATGATCATGGCGCGGAATTAATGGCCCCGTTCAGTGTCTTTGATCAAGTGGCCAGATGTGCAAGGGAACTGAGTGGGACGGGCAACCAGGCCGGCCGGTTCTGCGCCTCGTACCGCACCTCGTAGACCGCCTTCTCGAATTCGAAGGCCCGCAGGAGCGCCGAATGCGCCGCGGGGTCCGCGCCGCCCGCGGCGGCGTAGCCGCGGCAGAACGCGGCCCTGTTCCGCGCCGCCCACGCGTGCGCCCGCGTCTCCAGCCGGCCGCCCGGCTCGGGCGGGACCGTCCCGGACTTGGCGATGAGGAACCGGGCCGCGTACTCGAACGAGCGCAGCATCCCCGCGACGTCCCGGAGCGGGTGCGCGAGGGCCCGGCGCTCGTGCTGCGTCCGCGCGGGCTCGCCCTCGAAGTCCAGCAGCGTCCAGCCGCTCTCGGTGCGCAGGACCTGCCCGAGGTGGTAGTCGCCGTGGACGCGCTGGACGCGCAGCGGCTCCTGCAGCGCGGCGAGGTCGAGGTAGGCGGCCGTCAGCGCCTTGGCGTGCGGGGCGAGGCGGGGCACGGAGCGGCAGGTGGCGGTCAGCTCGGCGTTCATCCGCGCGGCCATCGCCCGCACCTCCGCCGGGGAGAGTGTCCGCACGCCGAACGCGGTGGCGAGCGCCCGGTGCACCGCCGCGGTCGCCGCGCCCAGGCGCTCGGCCTCGGCGGCGAAGTCGCCGCCCGCCGCGCTCGCGTCCAGCTCCGCCCACTCGTCCTCGTCGGGCGGGGTGTGCGGGCCGCCCGGGGGCGGCGTGTGCGCGAACCAGTCGCGGACGCTGGCGATCGCCAGGCTCCACCCGTCCGCGCCGGTGTAGAGGTAGTCCGACAGCAGGCCGAGCGTGACCGGCTCGCCGTTGCCGGACGTGCCGCCCTCCGGCTCCAGCTCGATCCACCCGTGCACGGCGGGCACGTGCGTGCACCCGCCCTCGGTCAGCGCGAGGTTCACCTCCAGATCGAGGTTGACGCCGTTGCTGAGCCGCCGGAACAGCTTGCAGATATAGGTGTCCCCGAACAGCAGCGAGGTGTTGCTCTGCTCGGCGGTGATGGGCAGGCTCGTCAGGTCCGTCCGGATGCGGGCGCCGGGCACGTGGCGGAACCGCAGCGGGCCGATGCGCGCCTCCACGGCCAGGTCGTCGAGCAGGACCCGGGTGAGGTCCGGGTCGTGGGCGGCGTCGTAGAGGCGCATGCCGTACGGGTGCCCGCCCGGCGGGTCCGGGAGGCCGGACCCGCCGCCGATCTCGACGTGCCGCAGCCGGTCGGGCAGGTCGCGGCGGACGCCGAGGAGGAGCTGGTAGTGGTCGGTGGCGCCGTTCTGCCGGACGTCCAGGACGAGGTGGTGCAGTGCGGGGTCGCCGGTGCGCAGCTCGGTGGCGGTGCCGATGGACAGCTCGTCGATGGGGCCGTCCTTGCCGCCGAACCACCGCTGCCTGGGCAGCCACTCCGCGAGGTCGCGCACGAGGGCCGTCTCGGTGAACAGCACGTTCAGCCGGCCTTTCCGGCGCCCGTGCCCGGCTCGCTGCCCGGCTCGCTGCCCGGCTCGGTGCCCGGTCCGGCGTCCGGGCCGGGGACCGTCCCGGCCGTCCCGCCCGGGACGGTGTCCGGGAGGCCGTCGCCCTCGTCCGGCGGGATCAGCTGGAACCAGAAGAAGCCGTGCGCGGGAAGCGTCATCAGGTAGGGCAGCTCCCCGATGGCGGGGAACTGGACGCCGCCCAGGCACTCGACGGGGGAGTACCCCTCGAAGCGCCGCAGGTCCAGCTCGACCGGCTGGGGAAAGCGCGACAGGTTGCTGACGCACAGGATCGTGTCCATCTCGCCGTACGGGCTCTCGTCCTCGGTGATCTCGCGGGTGAAGGCGAGGACGGAGGGGTTGGAGGCGGACAGTTCGACGTAGGAGCCGACGCCGAAGACGGGGTGGCGCTGCCGGATCTCGATCATTTTGCGGGTCCAGTGCAGCAGGGAGCCGGGGT
>NZ_SMKM01000132.1 GCF_004348665.1 Actinomadura sp. GC306
GTGTTGCCCTTATGGAACGTTCCATAAGGGCAACACGCCGCAAGTCAACGAAGCTCAGTCAGGCTTTGGTGTGGTTTGGGTCAGCAGGCCGTCGACCAGGGCCCGGAGGCCCGTCTCGTAGGTGTCTCGCTGGGCTACCGCCGCCCACTCCTCGCCGCCGACGGCGGCGAGGCGCGGCAGCCGGGACGCGTCGATGTGGTCCAGCGAGAACGGGCCGAGGACGCCGGCCCGCCGCCGCGCGGTGTTGGCGCGGACGAGGACCTCGCCGGCCGTGTAGTACCAGATGCTCCGGAAGATGTAGACGGCGTCCGCGGGCGTGCAGCCGTAGTCCTCGGCACCGGCCAGGATCTCCTCGACCATCCACAGCGCCGACTCGTCGAGGAGGCCCACGAAGCCGTCGGTCGTGACGATCTCCACCGCCCACGGCCAGGCCGCGGCGGCGTCGTGCACCGCGGTGGCCGCCGCGATGATGCGCTCGCGCGGATCGCCGGGCAGCGCCGGGCGCTCGATCTGCCCGAGGTAGTGGTTGAGCACCAGGACCAGCAGGTCCTCCTTGCTCCGCACGTGGTGGTACAGGGTCGTCGCGCCGATGCCGAGCTCGGCCGCGAGCCCCCGGACCGTCAGCTTCTCCCAGCCGTCCCGCTCGATGATCCGGCGGGCCGCCGTGACGATCTGCGTGCGGGACGTCACGGGCGGGCGGCCGGTGCGGCCGTGCGGTGCGGGCGGTCGGGACATCCCCCCATCATGCCGCCCCGCGGTCCGCCGCCACCAAACGGTGCGGGGCCGGGGCGAGGGCCTCGGCAGTCGACAGCCGGGCGCCCCGGTGTTACTTTCGGAACGTGTTCGGAAAGTCGGTCCGGCGCGAGGGAGGGCACGGAGGACGATGACAACGGCGGAGAAGGAACCCGCGGGCACCGTGGGACTCGGGGAGCTGCTGCGGCCCGTCCGGCGGCCGCTCGGCACGGCGGTCGCGCTGCGGGCCGTCGCGGCGGCGGTGGCCGTGGTGCCGTTCGCGGCGGTGGCCGAGCTGGCCCGGGTGCTGCTCGCGGACGGCCCGGCCGACCGCGGCCGGGCGTGGGCGGTCGTCGCGGTCGCGGCGGGCGCGCTGCTCGCCTGGCTGCTGCTGACCGCGGTGGCGGGGCTGCTCGCCCACCGCGCGGACCTGGACTTCCAGCTCTCGGTGCGCCGCCGCCTGGTCGACCGGCTGGGACGCGTCCCGCTCGGCTGGTTCACCGACCGGGGCGCGGGCGGCATCGGCAAGGCGGTCCAGCACGACGTGGACGCGATGCACCACCTCGTCGCGCACTCCCTGCTGGACCTGACCGCGGTCGTCGTGACGTCGCTGGTCTCGCTGGCCTACCTGTTCTGGGTCGACTGGCGGATGGCGCTGATCCTGCTGATCCCGATCGTCATCGGCATCGGGCTCTTCGCCCTCCGGATCACCAGCATGACCGCGGAGATGGCCGCCTACGACCGGGCCCTGCAGCGCATCATCGGCAGCGTCGTCGAGTTCGTCGAGGGCATCGCCGTGGTGAAGATGTTCGGGCAGGCCAAGCGCGCGCACCGGCGGTACGCGCAGGCGGCCGACGACTTCGCGGACTTCCTCGACGCGTGGCTCTCGAAGAGCTACCGGGCGGGCGCCGCCTCGGCCCTGGTGCTGAGCCCCGTCACGCTCCTGCTCACGGTGCTGACCGGGGGCATGGTCCTGGTCTCCGCCGGGCACCTGGCCCCGGTCGACCTGCTGCCGTTCGTGATCCTCGGGCTGGGGCTCTCCGTCCCGCTGCAGGCGCTCGACTTCCACGGCGAGGACATGGACGCGGCGAACGCGGCGGCGAAACGGGTGGGCGCCCTGCTCGCGGCGCCGGAGCTGGCCGTGCCCGCCGAGCCGCGGACCCCGGACCTGCGCGGCGGGCCGCGTGTCGAGTTCTCCGGGGTCGGGTTCGGCTACGACGCGGACCGGCCGGTGCTGAGCGGGATCGACCTGGTGCTCGAACCGGGCACCGTGACCGCGCTCGTCGGGGCGTCGGGGTCGGGCAAGACGACGCTGGCGAAGCTGCTGCCGCGGTTCTTCGACCCGACCGCCGGGAGCGTCGCGATCGGCGGGGTGGACGTGCGCGACATCGCGCCGGACCAGCTCTACCGGCTGGTGTCGTTCGTCCTGCAGGACGTCCAGCTCCTGGACGCCAGTGTGCGCGACAACATCCGCCTAGCCCGTCCCGACGCCGACGACGAGACCGTGCGCCGCGCGGCGCGGGCCGCGGCCATCGACGACCGCGTCACCGCGCTGCCGCGCGGCTACGACTCGGTCGCCGGCCGGGACGTCCGCTTCTCCGGCGGGGAGGCGCAGCGGCTCTCCATCGCGCGGGCGATCCTCGCCGAGACCCCGATCGTGGTGCTGGACGAGGCGACCGCCCACGCCGACCCGGAGGCGGAGGCGTCCATCCAGGACGCGCTGTCGGAGCTGGCGGCCGGCCGGACCGTCCTCGTCGTCGCGCACCGGCTGGCGTCGGTGGCCGGCGCCGACCTGATCGTCGTGCTCGACCGGGGCCGGATCGCCGAGCGGGGCACGCACGCGGAACTGCTCGCCGCCGGCGGCCGCTACGCGCGGATGTGGCGGCTCCAGAACGACGCGCCCGCCGGGATCGGCGCGGCCGAGGAGGGACGAGGATGATCCGCCGACTGTTCGCCGCGCTCGGGCCGGAGCACGACGGTGCGCTGCGCCGCGTGCTGGCCCTGTTCACCGCCGCGGCCCTGCTGCAGGGGGCGGCGTTCGTGCTGCTCGTCCCGATCCTGCGGGAAGTGCTCGGCGACGAGCCGGACGGGGCCTGGCCGTGGGTGCTCGCACTCGCCGTCCTGTGGGCCGGGTACGCGGTGGCCGGCCACGCCGCGACGGTGGCCGGGTACCGGGCCGGCACGCGGCTGAGCCGCGACCTGCACCACCGCATCGGGGACAAGGTCGCGCAGCTGCCGCCCGCCTGGTTCACCGGCGACCGCGTCGGCGAGCTCGGCCGGCTCGCCTCGCAGCGCGTCGTGGACATCATGTCGGTGCCGGCGCACCTGCTCCGGCCGCTGATCGACGGGGTCGTCACGCCGCTGGTGGTGCTGCTGGCCATGGTCGCCTTCGACCCCCGGCTGGCCGCCGCGATGGCCGTCGCCGCGGCGGGGATGGCGGTGGCGTACCGGCTGGCGGGCCGCGGTATGCAGGCCGCGGACCGCCGGGCGGACGCCGTGCACGCCGAGGCCGCCGCGCGGATCGTGGAGTTCGCCCGCGCCCAGCCGGTGCTGCGGGCCTTCGGCCGGACCGTCGAGGGGCACGCCGCGCTCGACGGCGCCCTCGCCGCGCAGCACCGCGCCGGCCGCCGGATGCTGCGCGCCGGGATGCCCGGCATCGTCGCGCTCGGCTTCATCGCGCAGGCGCTGTTCGTCGTCCTGCTGGCCCTCGGCACCTATCTGGCGCTCGGCGGCTCGCTGGGCGCCGCCGAGCTGATCGCCCTGCTGGTGCTGGCGGCCCGGTTCGTCGAGCCGGTGACGGTCGTCGCCGAGCTGGGCGGCGCGATCCGGGTCGCGCGGAACGCGGTCACCGAGATCGACGCGCTGCTCGGCACCGAGACGCTGCCCGAGCCGGCGGTGTCGCGGCGGGCCCGCGGCGCGGACGTCGAACTCGACGGCGTGCGGTTCGGCTACGCGGGCACCCCCGTGCTGGACGGGCTGTCGATGCGGGTGCCGCAGGGCCGGATGACCGCGCTGGTGGGCCCGTCCGGTGCCGGCAAGACGACCGTGATCAAGCTGATCGCGCGGTTCGCCGACCCCGCCGCCGGCGCGGTGCGGGTGGGCGGCGTGGACGTCCGCGAGATGCGCACCGAGGACCTGACGTCCCTCATCTCGGTGGTCTTCCAGGACGTGTACCTGTTCGACGGGACGATCCTGGACAACGTGCGCGTCGGCCGCCCCGACGCCACCGACGCGGAGGTCCGCGCCGCGGCCCGGACGGCGCGGGTGGACGACATCGCCGAGCGCCTGCCGGGCGGCTGGGACGCGCGGGTCGGGGAGGGCGGCGGCCGGCTGTCCGGCGGCGAGCGGCAGCGGGTCTCGATCGCGCGGGCGCTGCTCAAGGACACCCCGATCGTCCTGTTCGACGAGGCGACCGCCGCGCTGGACGCCGAGAACGAGCACGCCCTGCAGCAGGCGATGGCGGCCCTGGCGCGGGACCGCACCGTCCTGGTGGTCGCGCACCGGCTGCACACGCTGCGCGAGGCCGACCACATCGTCGTCCTGGCCGGCGGACGCACCGTGGAGGAGGGCGCGCACCAGAACCTCCTGGCGGTCGGCGGCCGCTACGCCCGCTACTGGCGCGAACGCGAACGCGCCCAGGGCTGGCGCCTCACCGCCCCCGCCGCCCGCCACTGACCCCACCCGATCCACATGACCCAGGGGATTCCCATGTCTAATTTCGGAACACGTTCGAAAAACAGGCCGCCGGACGCGCGGGCCGTCCCGGGCGGCCGGCCGGGGCTGACGCTGGCCACGGTGGCCGTCGTGCAGTTCATGGTCTCGCTCGACCTGTCCGTCGTGAACGTCGGCCTCCCGGAGATCGCGGCCGGGCTCGGCTTCGGCGCGGTCGGCCTGACCTGGGTGATCCACGCCTACGCGCTGACGTTCGGCGGGCTGCTGCTCCTCGGCGGCAAGGCGGCCGACCGGTACGGCCGCCGGCAGGTCCTGCTGCTCGGGCTCGGCCTGTTCGGCCTCGCCTCCCTCCTCGGCGGCTTCGCCCAGGAACCCGGGCACCTGGTCGCCGCACGGGCCGCGCAGGGCATCGGTGCCGCCGCGCTGGCCCCGGCCGCGCTGGCGCTGCTGGCGGCGACGTTCCCCGAGGGCAGGGCCCGCGTCAAGGCGTTCGGGGTCTGGAGCGCGATGAACGCGGCCGGCGGGGCGCTCGGCGTCCTGATCGGCGGCCTGCTCACCGAGTACGCCGGGTGGCGCTGGGTCATGTTCGTCAACGTGCCGATGGCCGCCGGCGCGCTGGCGCTCGCCTGGCGGGGCGTCACCGCCGACCGGCCCGCCTCGCGCGGCGGGCGCCCGGACGTGCTCGGCGCCGTCCTGGCGACGGCGGGCATGACACTGCTGGTGTTCGGCGTCGTCCGCACCGACCAGTACGCGTGGACGTCCCCGGTCACCCTGGGAACTCTGGCTGCGGCCGTGGCGCTGCTGGCCGCGTTCGTCCAGGTCGAGCGGACCACCACCCGCGAGCCGCTGGTCCGGCTCGGGCTGTTCGCCAACCGGTCCGTCAGCGGCGCGAACGCCTGCAACCTGCTGATCGGCGCGGCGATGGCCTCGGCGTTCTACTTCATGTCCCTGTATCTGCAGCGGGTCCTGGAGATCGGGCCGGCGCCGGCCGGGCTCATGTTCCTGCCGTTCGCCCTCGCGGTGATCGCCGGGTCCGTGCTCGCCGTGAAGCTCGGCTACCGCCTCCCGGCGCGGACCCTGCTGGTGGCCGGCGGGCTGGTCACCGCGGCCGGGTTCGGGTGGTTCGGCCTGATCAGCCCGGACGGCGGCTTCGCCACCGACGTCCTCGGCCCGTCGGTCATCGCGGGTACCGGGTTCGGGCTCTGCCTCGGGCCGCTCGTGTCGATCGCCACCGCCGGCGTCGCGCCCCGCGAGACCGGCACCGCCTCGGGCCTGCTGAACAGCTCGCGGCAGATCGGCGCGTCGCTCGGCCTCGCGGCCCTCGGCACCGCGGCCCACCACCGCACCGGCGGGACCGTCACCCCCGAGACCCTCAACGACGGCTACGCGCTCGGCCTGACGCTCAGCGCGGCGCTGCTGGCCGCCGCCGCCCTCATCGCGCTGACCGTGCTGCGCCGGGCGGACCCGCCGGCCTGAGGGCGTCCGCTACGGCAGGGTGTTCTTGTGGACGCGCCCGTCCTTGATGATCACTTTCAGGTTGGCGGCGGGGTCGGCGAGCACACCCAAGTCGGTCGTGGGGTCGCCGTCGACGAGGAGCAGGTCGGCCCAGGCTCCCTCGGCGACGACCCCCAGCCGGGCCAGGTGCGGCACGTCCCCGAAGGCGGCCGCGTCGGCGGCGGTCGGGATCTGGTACGGGTCGCGGGCCCCTGACCTGCGGAACAGGGCGGCGTTGCCGGACGTGGCGATCCGCAGCGCCGCCAGGGGCCCGCCCGCGAGCCGGGCCGTGCGGGTCAGCATCTCGCTCTGCCGGGCGCTCGCGGCCGGGTCCAGCATCAGGTCGGTGCCGAACGCGAGCTCCACCCCGTGCTCCAGCGCCCAGCCGAAGACGCGCTCCACCCCCGCGCACACCCGCCGGTTCTTCTCCGCCGACGCGGGGTCCGGGTAGTGGTGGTCGCTCTCGGCGAACGGCTGGAGGCACAGCACCACACCGTGGTCGGCCATGAACCGGACGTCGTCCTCCTCGGCCAGCTGCCCGTGCTCGATCACCCGCACCCCGGCCTCGACCGCCCGCCGGACACCGGCGCCGGTGTAGACGTGCACCGCCACGTAGGTGCCCCAGTCGGCCGCCGCCTGCACCCCCGCCCGCAGCTCCTCGGCGGTGTACTGCAGGACGTCCAGGTGGTCGTAGGCCGAGGCGACGCCGCCGCCGGCCATCATCTTGATCTGGGAGGCGCCCTTCCGCAGCTGCTCCCGGACGCCCGCCAGCACCTGCGCCGTGCCGTCCGCGACCCGCATGAGCCCGAGCTGCTCGGCGCGCGTGGCCGTCCCGCCCAGCGCGGTCGGCACGTCGTAGACCATGCCGAAGTCGCCGTGCCCGGCGGTCTGCGACAGCCCCGCCTGGCTGGGGTAGATGCGCGGGCCCGGCAGCGCGCCCGCGTCGATCATCCGCTTGAGGTCGCCGGTGTCGCCCGCCATGTCGCGGACGGTGGTGAACCCGCGCAGCAGCATCGCCCGCGCCTCGGCCGCGCCCTTCAGCTGCCCGAGCCCGGCGCCGCCGAGCAGCAGCTCGCTCTGGGTGGCGCCGGCCAGGATGAGGTGGACGTGGGCGTCGCTCAGCCCGGGGATCAGCGTCATCCCGCGCCCGTCGATGACCGTGCCGGAACCGCCGGCCGCGGGCGGCTCCCCGTCGCCCACCGCCTTGATCTTCGTTCCCTCGGTCACCACGTGGCCGGTCCGGACGCGGTCGTCCATCCCGTCGAAGACGCGGACGTCGCGCAGCACGACCGGCCCGGCGGGCGCTTGTTCGCTCACGACCGCGTGCTTCCCGCCGCACCGCCGCCGAACGGGCTGCGGCGAAGGATTTGCGAAGGTTTGCCGAGCGGCTGAGCCTCGCCTGTCGCGGAGAAATCCCACGTCAGCCCGCGTCCCTGCATGAATCGCCGCGTACAGGGCACATCGCTGGCCGTCCGGTGCGGAGAGGAGCACGACATGAGGGTCCTGGAACGTTTTCGACGGCGCGGAACGCGGCACGCCCCCAAGCAGGCGCGGACGGGACGCCGCGTGCCGACCTTCCGGGAGATGCACGCCCGGATGCGGACCGAGCGAGCCGAGGCGGACCTGATGGCGACCGAGGCGCGCATCCACCAGGAGGCGGAGCGGGCCCGCAGGGAACTGCGCCGCACCGGCTGACGCCGGGGACACGACACCGCCCGAGAACCGAGGGGAAAGAGGCCATGGGGCTGTTCGACAAGCTCAAGAACAAGACGCAGCAGGGCAAGGGGCGCGCCAAGGAGGCCGCCGGGCGCGAGTCCCGCGACCCGAACCTGGAGGCCGAGGGCCGCAAGGACCGCGCCGCCGGAACCGCGAAGCAGGTCGGCGAGAAGGCCAAGGACGCGGTTCGCGAGGTGCGCCGCGGCGGCAGGTGACGGCTCCTCCCCGGGGCGCCCCGAGAAGCGGTCGGAAAGTGACCGCTTCTCGGGGCATCGTGGTCTTCACCCGACCACCGCGCACCCAGGGAGCCGACCATGCCCGTCCTGGACGACCGGGCGCTCAACCGCGCCACGCTCGCCCGGCAACTGCTGCTGGACCGATCGGACCTGCCGGTGCTCGACGCCGTCGCGCACCTCTGCGGGCTGCAGGCGCAGGAGCCGCAGGAACCGTTCATCGGACTCTGGTCGCGGCTGCGCGCCTTCGACCCGGCGGAGCTGTCCGAGCTGCTGACCGGGCGGCACGTCGTCCGCACGCACCTCATGCGCCGCACCGTCCACCTCCTCACCGCCGCCGATCTCCTCGCCTGGCGGTCCCGGCACACCGCCATGCTGCGGCAGCGGGTGGCCGGGATCTACCGCCGCGAACTCGAAGGCGTGGACGTGGACGAACTCGCCGAGGCGGGCCTCGCGGTGCTGGGCGACGGGCGGCCCCGCACGATGGCCGAGCTGGTCGAGGCGGTCTCGGCCCGCTGGCCGGACGTGCCGCGGCGGGCCCTGGGCGAGATGCTCGTCTCCGCGCTCGCCGTGGCGCAGGCGCCGCCGCGCGGGGTGTGGCGCGCGAAGGCGGGGGTCCGCCACGTCCTGCTGTCGTCCTGGCTCGGCCGGGAGCCCGACCCGCTGCCGGCGGACGCCGCCGACCCGGTCGGCCAGGCGATGCTGCGGCGCTACCTCGCCGCGTACGGGCCCGCCGCGTCGGCGGACCTGCGCGCCTGGTGCGGGCTCGCCGGGCTGCCGGCCGCGGTCACCGCGCTGCGCGGGGAACTCGTCGCCTTCCGGGACGGGCGGGGCCGCGAGCTGCTCGACCTGCCGGACGCCCCGCGGCCCGATCCGGACACGCCCGCGCCGGTGCGGTTCCTCCCGGCGTTCGACAACGCGATCCTCGGCTACGACGACCGCAGCCGGATCATCGACGACGCCCATCGCGGGATCTCGGTCGCCGGGGAACGCGCCGTCCTGGTCGACGGCCGGGTCGCCGCCACCTGGACCGTCAAGGCCGGCACCGTCGTCGTCAGCCCGCTCAAGCACCTCGCCGAGGCCGACCGTAACGCGGTCGGCGAGGAGGGGGAGCGGGTGGCGTCCTTCCTCACCGGCGGTGAACGGGTGGAGATCATTTCATGAACGCGCGGTAACCCGTTCTTGGTCATCGGGCGTCACATCTGCGAAACGAACTTCACCGCAAAGCCCCGCAGGGAAGGCGTTCATGACCAGATCGCGAAAGATCGTGGGAGTGGTGGCGGTGGCCGCGCTGCTCGTGCCCGTGCAGGCCGGCACGGGCAGCGCGGCCGAGGAGTGCGACCTCGCGGCGGCGGTGGGCGACCCCGCCGCGACCGTGGACGGGAAGGCTGGCGCGGGTGCCGTCCACGTCCGGTGCGGCGACCGGTGGCTGACCCTCCGGCAGGGGGACGGCGGCGTCGCCGACTCGCCGGAGGCGGGCGACGGGTTCGGCGCGTCGGTCGCGGTGGCCGACGTCGACCGGAACGGCGTGCAGGACGTGGTCGTCGGCGTGCCCGGGGAGAACTCGGGCGCCGGCGCGGTGCACGTGGTCTTCGGACCGGGCCGGGACGGGCAGCCCGAGCCGCTCCTCCTCGGCCAGGGCGCCGGCGGGGCGGGCGACAGGTCCGAGGCCGGCGACGGCTTCGGCACGGCCGTGGCCGCGATGGGCGGCCTGGTGCTCGCCGGCGTGCCGGGCGAGGACCTCGGCGACGGCGAGAGCAAGACCGACGCGGGCATGGTCCATGTCATGTCGGTCCACGCCGGCCGGCTCGACGGCGTCAAGCTGCTGCACCAGGACGTCCAGGACTTCGACGGCACCGTGGAGGCCGGCGACCGGTTCGGCGCGGCGCTGGCGGCCGGCTCGTTCGACAAGCCGACCGCGGTGATCGGGGTGCCCGGCGAGGACGTCTCGACGAAGAAGGACGCCGGGATGATCCACATCGTGGAGGACCCGATCGTCGCCATCGAAGAGGTGGGCGTCGGCCAGGACTCCGCCGGCGTCAGCGGCGCGTCCGAGGCCGGCGACCGGTTCGGCGCGAGCGTCGCCGCCGCCTGGGACCCGGCGCTGCCGCTGCGCGTGGCGGCCGGGGTGCCCGGCGAGGACATCGGCGACGCGCCGGACGCGGGGATGGTGACCGTCCTCGGCTACGACGGAATGCAGGTCGGCGAGGTGCTGGCCGTGCACCAGGGGGTGGCCGGGGTTCCGGGCGCCAACGAGGCCGGCGACGGGTTCGGCAGCAGTGTGGCGGCCGGTGTCGTCCGCTCGGCCTCGGCACCGCCGGAGGTCGCGGTGGCGATCGGCTCGCCCGGCGAGGACGTGAACGGCCTCTCCGACGCGGGCCGCGTGCACGGCGTGCAGGTCGGGGCCGCCCCGCGGGTGGACGGCGCCGTCAGCCAGGCGACCGACGGGTTCGGCGGCGTGCCGCTGGCCGGAGCGCGGTTCGGTGCCGCGGTGGCGTTCGGGCCGGGGGCCGCGGGCATCGTGGCCGGCGCCCCCGGGCACGACGGCAAGGGCGCCGCGCACGCGATGCCCTGGCGGGCGCTGTTCGGCACGCCCGTGGTGGCCGAGAACTGGTTCGCCGGCAAGGACGGCGTCCCGGCGGGCAGCCGGTTCGGTGCGAGCCTGGCCGCGGACACGGCCGGGTGATCCCGGCCTGACCTGGAACGGCGGACGGGCCGTCGCCCTTCGGGCGGCGGCCCGTTCCCGCGCGCGGGCGGATACCGGCGGCTGCGCACTTGTCGCGGCACCCGGCCGACTCTAAGGTGGACAGGTGTCCAGTCAGGTGAACACCCCCCTCCGCGTCCTGCATGTGGCGACCGGCAACGTCGGCCGCATCGCGCTGTCCCAGCTCATCGAGGACCCCCGCTTCGACCTGGCCGGGCTCGTCGTGTCGAACCCCGAGAAGGTCGGGCGGGACGCCGGCGAGCTCGCGGGCCTCGACGTGGTCACCGGCGTGCCCGCCACCGGCGACCTCGCGGCGGCCCTGGCCGCCGCGCGGCCCGACTGCACGGTGTACTGCGCGCTCGCCGAGACCCGGCTGACGGCGGCCCTCGCCGACATCCGCACGATCCTCGCATCGGGCAGCGACGTCGTCGCCTCGTCCCCGGTGCCGCTGATGTACCCGTGGGGCGTGCTGCCGGACGGCATGATCGAGCCGATCGAGGACGCCTGCCGGACGGGCGGGACGAGCCTGTTCGTCACCGGGGTCGACCCAGGGTGGGCCAACGACCTGCTGCCCTTCGCGATCGCGAGCACCTGCCAGCGGGTGGAGCAGGTGCGCTGCTTCGAGATCGCCGACTACGCGAGCTACGACGGCAGCCCCGTCATCCTCGACTTCATGGGTTTCGGCCGGCCGGTGGGCGACCTGCCGAAGATGTTCCGGCCGGGAATGCTCGCGGCGTCCTGGGGCGTCAGCCTCCGGATGCTGGCCCGGGGCTTCGGTTTCGAGCTCGACGAGATCACCGAGTGGTTCGAGCAGGAGCCGGCACCGGAGGCGTTCGACGTCGCCGCCGGGCACATCCCCGCGGGCGGGGTGGCGGCCGTGCGGTTCCAGATCCGCGGCGTCGTCGGCGGCAGGGAGGTCCTCGTCATCGACCACACCAACCGCCTGCGCGGCGACCTGCGCCCCGACTGGCCGCAGCCCGCGCAGGACGGCGGCTCCTACCGGGTCGAGATCGACGGCGAGCCGTCGTACCGCGTGGACGTCTGCCCGTCCAGCGCGCGGGGCGACCACAACTACTCCGCGATCGCCTCCGGCGCCGGGCGGATCGTCAATGCGATCCCCGACGTGGTCGCGGCGCCGCCGGGCCTGCGGACCCCGCTCGACCTGCCGTTCACCACCGCCCGCGGCGTCTTCGCGACGACCCTGCCCCGCTGAACCCCGCCTGCCCCGCCTGCCCGCTGAGATCCGCACCCGAGAGGACATCGACGATGGGACGTGTGGCCGGAAAGGTCGCCCTGGTCAGCGGCGGCGCACGCGGGATCGGAGCCGCCGCCGCCCGCGCGCTCGCCGCCGAGGGCGCCGAGGTCGTGATCGGCGACGTCCTCGACGAGGAGGGCCGGGCCGTCGCGGACGAGCTGGGCGCCGCCGCCCGCTACGTCCACCTGGACGTGACCCGCGCCGAGGACTGGACGGCCGCCGTCGAGACCGCCGTCGGCGAGTTCGGCCGCCTCAACGTGCTCTTCAACAACGCCGGGATCGTCAACGGCGGCGCCATCGGCCGGTTCAAGGAGGCGAAGTGGCGGGAGATCATCGACGTCAACCTCACCGGTCCCTTCCTCGGCATCCGCGCGGCCACCGACGCGCTGATCGCGGCCGGCGGCGGGTCGATCATCAACAACTCGTCCATCGAGGGGCTGCGCGGCACCTCCGGGGTGCACGGCTACGTCGCCTCGAAATGGGGGCTGCGCGGGCTCACCAAGTCGGTCGCCGTCGAGCTCGCCCCGCACGGCGTCCGGGTGAACTCGTTGCACCCCGGCCTCATCCGGACACCGATCACCGAGGGCATCCCCGACGACATGATCCCGATCCCGCTGGGCCGTCCCGGGCAGCCGGAGGAGGTCGCCGCGTTCGTGGTCTTCCTGGCCAGCGACGAGTCGTCGTACGCCACGGGCACCGAGTTCGTCATGGACGGCGGGGTCGTGAACCAGATCCCGCACAAGGGCTGACGGCGCACCTACCGCGTTGGTAGAACCTGTTCTATTATTGCCGGAACGCTGACTGGACAGGTGTCCGGAAGGAGTGCCCGCGCCGATGCTCCTGATCGAGGACGCCGACCGCGTCCGGACGCTGACGCTCGACCGTCCGGAGGCCCTCAACGCGTTCAACGAGGCCCTGTACGACGCGCTCACCGACGCGCTCCGCGAGGCCGCCGACGACCCCTCGGTCGCCGTGGTGCTGCTGACCGGCACCGGCCGCGCGTTCAGCTCCGGCACCGACCTGCGGGAGATGGGCGAGCGCATCGCGAACCCGGACTTCAAGCCCGGCCGGCACGGCTTCCTCGGCCTGGTCGACACGCTGCAGGACTTCGACAAGCCGCTCATCCTCGCGATCAACGGGCTCGGCCTCGGCATCGGGCTGACCATCATCGGCTTCGCCGACCTGGTCCTGATGGCCCGCGACGCGCGGCTGAAGACGCCCTTCACCAGCCTGGGCGTCGCGCCGGAGGCCGCGTCGAGCTACCTGCTCCCGCTGCTGATCGGCCGGCAGAACGCCGCCTGGGTCCTGCTGTCCTCCGAGTGGATCTCCGCGGACGAGGCCAAGGAGATGGGCCTCGTCTGGCGGGTCTGCGAGCCCGGCGACCTGATGGCGGAGGCCGGCCGGGTCGCCGGCACGCTGGCGAAGCGCCCGGTCTCCAGCCTCCGCGAGGTCAAACGCGACATGACCGCTCCGCTGCGCGAGGAGATCCGGCGGGCGCGGGAGCGGGAGAACGACGGTTTCGTCCGCCTCATGGGCGGGCCCGCCAACATCGAGGCGCTGACGGCGTTCGCGGAGGGCCGCGAGCCCGACTTCACAT
The DNA here is from genome assembly GCF_004348665.1 of Actinomadura sp. GC306. GTDB lineage: Bacteria > Actinomycetota > Actinomycetes > Streptosporangiales > Streptosporangiaceae > Spirillospora. The sequence goes on from NZ_SMKM01000132.1 coordinate 13,404, forward strand.
CGCTGCCGCCGGGCTGGTGACGCCCGGCGGGGACAGGAGCCTGTTCGTGGACGCACCCGCCACCACCCGCGGCGAGCAGCCGGTCAACGACACGATCAACCTGGTCAGCGGCGCGTTCTGGGGCCGCGACCCGCACCCCGAGCTCCGCTGGATCCGGGAGAACGCGCCCCTCTACTGGGACCCGCACGGCGAGGTCTGGGGAGTCTCGACCTACGCGGCGGTGAAGTACGTCTCCCGGCACCCCGAACTGTTCTGCAACAACCGCGGCATCCGGCCCGACGCCGACCCGCTGCCGATGATGATCGACATGGACGACCCCGAGCACAAGCTGCGCCGCAAGCTGGTCAGCGCGGGCTTCACCCCGCGGCGGGTCGCCGGCCGCCGGGCCTACCTCGAACGGGTCTGCGACGAGATCATCGACGCGGTCTGCGAGCGCGGCGAGTGCGACTTCGTCGCCGACCTCGCCGCGCAGCTCCCGCTGATCGTCATCGGCGACGCCCTCGGCTTCGCGCCCGCGGACCGGCAGAAGCTGCTGGCCTGGTCCGACGACATGCTCCGGGCGCTGACCGGCGGCGACGACCCCGCCCTCCTCGTCCGCGCCACCGAGGCGTTCGAGGGGTTCAACGACTACGCCGCCGCCGTCGTGGCCGACCGCCGCCAGTGCCCCCGCGACGACCTCATCAGCGCCCTCACCCACGCGACCGTGGACGGCCACCGGCTCGACCACGACTCGCTGCTGCAGGAGTCGCTCCTCATCCTCATCGGCGGCGACGAGACGACGCGGCACGTCATCTCCGGCGGCATGTGGCAGCTGTTCCGGCACCCCGAGCAGCGCGACGCACTGCTGGCCGACCCGTCGCTGATCCCCGGCGCGGTCGAGGAGATGCTGCGCTGGGTGTCCCCGATCAAGAACATGGCCCGCACCGCCACCCGCGACACCGTCCTCGACGGGCGGGACGTCGCCGCAGGGGACACGCTCCTGCTGCTGTACCCGTCCGCCAACCGGGACGACGCGGTGTTCACCGACCCCGACACCTTCGACATCACCCGCCACCCGAACGACCACCTGGCCTTCGGCAACGGCCCGCACTTCTGCCTGGGCAACAGCCTGGCCCGCCTGGAACTCCAGGTGATGTTCGGCAAGCTCCTGACCCGCCTCCCCGACCTGGAACCGGTGAGCACCGAGGAACCGGCTCACCGTCCGGCCAACTTCGTCTCCGGCTACGAGTCGATGCCGGTCCGCTTCACCCCGACCCGCCGCAGCCAGGGGTGACGCGGCCGCTCGTCCGGCGGGCGAGTGATCGCCGCCGGGCGGGGTAGTCGGTGGGGGCGATCAGCAGCCTTTGCCGTGGAGTTGGGCGACTATGAGTGGTTCTTCGGTGCCCGCGGGCGGGCGGTCCGAGGTGCGGCCGGGGCGGTCGATGGCGTCCGCCGCGCTGATCGGGGTGGCGCTGATGGCGGCGGTGGACGAGATCGTCTTCCACCAGCTGCTCGGCTGGCACCACTTCTACGACCGCTCCACCCCGGCGATCGGCCTGCTCACCGACGGGTTGCTGCACACGGCCGAACTGCTGGGGCTCGTGATCGGTTTCGTGTGGTGGGCCGATCTGCGGCGCGACCGGGCATTGTCGGCGGCGCACGCCTGGGCCGGACTGTTCCTCGGGCTGGGCGGCTTCCAATTGTTCGACGGACTGATCGACCACAAGGTGCTCCGCATCCACCAGGTGCGCTATGACGTGCCCGACCTCCTGCCCTATGACCTGGTCTGGAACGGTGCCGCGCTGATCCTGCTGGCCATCGGCGCGGTCTTGGCGGTGCGGGCGCGGCGGTCGGCCGGCCGGGAGCGGTGATGCACCACCACGACCACGGTCCGGCCTTCGACGTCGGGCCGCCGGTGGCCGTGGTGTGCGCGTTGCTGGTGGTGGCCGGCTACCTTGCCGCCGCGCGGAGGCTCCGCCGCCGCGGCGATGCCTGGCCGTGGCGGCGGGACGCGTGCTTCACCGCTGGGGGCGCCGCGCTGGCCGCCGCCGCCATCGCGCCGTGGCCGGGCGGGGCGTTCACCGTCCACATGACGCAGCATCTGCTGGCCGGGATGGTCGCGCCGCTGCTGCTGGTGCTCGCGCGGCCGCTCACGCTGGCGCTGCGGGCCCTGCGCCCTGGCCGTCCGCGGCGTGCGCTGCTGGCGGTGGCGCACTGGCGCGTGTCGGGCTGGCTGCTGTTCCCGCCGGTCGCGGCCGTCCTGGACATGGGCGGGCTGTGGGTGCTGTACCGGACGCCGCTGCTGGCAGCCGCGCATGACCGGCCCGTCCTGCACGCGCTAGTCCACGTGCACGTGGTGGCGGCCGGGCTGCTGTTCACCGCCGCGATCTGTCAGTTGGACCCGGTGCGGCGGCGCTGGGGGCTGCTGCTCCGCGGGGGGACGCTGCTGGCGGCCGGAGCGGCGCACGCCGTCCTCGCCAAGACCCTGTACGCCGTGCCCCCGCCGGGGACGGACTTCGCGGCGGGCGACCTGCACGCCGCCGCGCAGTTGATGTACTACGGCGGCGACCTGGTCGAGGTCGCGCTGGCGGTCGTCGTCGCCGTCCAGTGGTACGCCGCCGCCGGGCGCCGGCGGCGGACGCCGCGCACACTCATGGGCGCGCCGCACAGTCCATAGCCCACCCGCAAAGATCATTCCAGAATGCGGGCAATCGGATTGCGAGTTTCGAGGCCGATGTCCGGATATTCAGGGGGCGACAGCAGCGGCTATTCCCGCCGATCGTATTTCTTGACCCCTCGCGTTTCGCGGTGATGGCGGGGGTAAAAGCAGTTCTCGCGGCCGCACGAATGGGTGCCATGAGGGGCGGGGGAGTGATGCCGGTGGGTCTGTCCGAGTACGAGCGGACGGTGCTGCGGCGGCTCGACGCCGACCTCGGCCGGCAGGACCCGGGGCTGCGGCGGCGGCTGACCGAGTTCACCGCGCCGCCCGAGAACGCGTCCGAGGACGTCTCCTGGCGGCCGCCCCGGGCCGCGGTGGCCCTCGCGGCGGTGATGCTGGCCGCGGTCACCTTCATGATGGTGGTGATCCCGCTGGTCATGCGGCAGCCGTGCCGTCCTCCCGCCACCGCCACCGGTTCCCAGGCCACCGCCGAACCCGTGGCGCCGTCCGCTCCGCCGACGTGCTGACACGTGCGCGGCCCCGTACCCCGGCCGATCGCCCGACCCAAGGAGTGTTCTCGTGACCGACGTCCAACGGCCGGCCGGTGAGCCGACGACATCACTGACCGCGCCGGTACGCGGCGAGAAGGGCAAGGTGGTGGTCGAGTGGCTGACCACCACCGACCACAAGAAGATCGGGTACCTGTACCTGATCGCCTCGTTCGGGTTCTTCGCGCTCTCCGGGCTGATGGCCATGGTCGTCAGGGGGGAGCTGGCGCAGCCCGGCCTGCAGGTCGTGAGCAACGAGCAGTACAACCAGTTGTTCACCATGCACGGCACGATCATGATGTTCTTCTTCGCGACGCCGCTGTTCGCGGGCTTCGCCAACGTCATCATGCCGCTGCAGATCGGCGCGCCCGACGTGGCGTTCCCGCGGCTGAACGCGCTGAGCTTCTGGCTGTTCTTCTTCGGCGCCCTGATCGCCATCTCCGGCTTCCTCACCCCGGACGGCGGCCCCAGCTTCGGGTGGACCGCCTACCCCAACCTCTCCGACGACGCGCGCTCCCCGGGGG
>NZ_SMKM01000133.1 GCF_004348665.1 Actinomadura sp. GC306
GACCTGCGCGGGTGGGAACGGCAGGACGGGGGTGAACGGGCACGGGTCCTGGAGCTTCTCGATGCTCAGGCACACCATCGCGGAGCGGACGAAGTGGCCGCCGTCCATCACCGACAGCAGCGCCTGCAGCGAGGCCGGGAGCCCGTTGACGATGCCGTTCAGCACCTTCATGTTCGTGCGGGCGATCTCCAGCAGGTCCCGGGTGGAGGTGACGATCCTCCCGAGCTCGGCCGCGCTGCCGCCGACGGCCCGGTCGAGGTGACCGGTGAAGCGGTCCATCCGCACCAGCGCAGTGTCGAGGGTGGTGCCGCTGGAGGCGAACGCGCGGGTGAGCGAGCGCAGGTTGTCGACCACCTCCGCGATCTGCCGGTCCCGGGTGGCGACGGCGTTGGTCACGGTCCGGTAGTCCTTGAGCATCTGGTCGATGGTGGCGCCGCGCGAGCCGAAGGTGTCCAGCAGCAGCCCGAGATTCCGGATGATCCGGTTGATGTCGCCCTGGTTCCCGTCGAGCGCGACCGAGAAGGAGTGCAGGACCTTGTTGAGCTGGTCGGGATCCAGGCTCCCGGTGAGCGGCCCGAGGCTGTTGATCACCGCGCCGAGGTCCACCGTCCCCTTGGTGTGCTTCACCGTCGCGCCGGGCGCCAGCATCCGGCCGCTCGCGCCCGGGTTCAGGTAGAGCTCCCGCGCGCCGACCAGGTCGCGCCAGCGGACCTCCGCGACCGAGTCGACCGGCAGCCGGACGTCCTCGCGCACCGTCATCGTGACCCGGGCCCGGCCGCGCGCGACCTCGATGCTCCGCACCCGGCCGACGTCGGCGCCGCGCACCTTGACCAGGTCGCCCTCCTTCAGCCCGGAGACGTCGTCGAAGGCGGCGACCAGGCGGTAGGACGAGTGGAAGTCCGCGCCGGCGATCCGGACGGCCAGGTAGGCGGTGAGCGCGGCCGTGAGCGCCGCGAACAGCGCGAACCTGATCGCCGCCCGGCGGCTCGGGCGGCGGATCCGGCCGCCGCGCCCGCGGCGCGCGGGCCCGCGCGGCCGCGTCACGGGCCCGCTCCGTCCGGGCGGCCCGGCAGCGGCTCCGGCGCGGGCCCGCACAGCCCGAGCACGGAGGTGCAGAGCAGGTCGTCGACGTAGAGCTGCACCGACTCGGTGGTGAGCACGGTCCCGTGCGGGCCCTTCACCTTCAGCAACCCGGCGACCTGGTCGAAGAAGGCGCCCGAGGCGGTGATGAACTCCGGGGTCGTCGCGCGGTGGCGGTAGCCGACGTCCACGGCCGGGACGACGCTGGAGATGATCGCGCCCGGCGCCCCCGGGTTGGCGCGCAGCAGCGCGGTGATCTCGGCGGACAGCCGGCTCGTGCGCGTCAGCGTCGCCTCGAACGCCGCCGGGTCGCTCACCAGGATCGGGTCGATGACGTTGAGCGCCCCGGCGAGCCGGACGATGTCGGCGCCGCTCTCGTCGAGCGTGGCGCCGAGCGCCGCGGTGTCGCCGATCAGCGTCCGCAGGTCCCGGATGCGCCTGGTCGACGCCGTCAGCAGTGTGGCGCCGTCGTCGATGGTCCGCGCGAGCTGGGGGCCGCGGCCGTCGAGTCCCTGCGCGAACGTCCGCAGCAGGGTCGTGACGTCCTCCGGGTCGATCGCGTCGAGCAGTTCGTGGGCGGGGGCGGCCATGTCGCTGAGCTCCGGCGGCACCCGCGTCCGGGTGACCGTCGCGCCCGGCGGCAGGTACGGGCCGGACTCCTCGCCCGCGCCGGGCTCCAGGTCGATGAACTTCGGCCCGAAGACCGACAGCGGCTGGATCGCCAGCGCGCCGCTCGCGGGCATCCGGACGCCGTCGTCGAGCCGGATCCGGACCCGGGCGGCGCCGTCCGGGTCCAGCGTGATCTCCTCGACGTTCCCGACGTCGATGCCGCGGATCTTCACGTCCGACTGGTCGTCCAGCCCGGGGCCCACCCGCGGGAACACGGCCTGGTAGTAGGTCGCGTCGGGGTGGCTCTGGCGGACGCCGAGGCAGCCGGCCAGGGCCGCGGCCGCGATGGCGCCGGCGCCGAGGAGGGCGTACAGGCGCCGCGACCGCGCGGTCAGGTCGTCGTTGTTCATCCGGTCAGGCTCACCGTCCCGCCCTGGCCCCAGAAGATGTAGGAGAGCAGCAGGTTCACCATCACGATCGCCACCATCGACTCGCGGATGGCGCGCCCGGTGGCGATGCCCACGCCGACCGGGCCGCCGGCCGCGGTGTAGCCCCGGTAGCAGTGGATGACCATGATGATGAAGGCGAACACCGCCACCTTGACGACGCTGTAGAACACGTCGATCGGCGGTAAGTACAGGTGGAAGTAGTAGTCGTAGATCCCCGGGGAGACCCCGAAGAAGCCGACCGAGATCAGCTTGGTGGCGAAGAACGCCGCGAACAGCGCGATCAGGTACAGCGGGATCAGCGCGATCAGCGCCGCCACGACCCGGGTCGCCACCAGGAACGACAGCGAGTTGACCGCCATCGCCTCCAGCGCGTCGATCTCGTCGGAGATCCGCATCGCGCCGAGCTCGGCGGTGCAGGCCGCGCCGAGCTGGAAGATCAGCGCGATCCCCGCGATGATCGGCGTGACCTCGCGGACGTTGGCGTAGCTGGCGACCAGGCCCACCAGCGACTCCGCGCCGACCCGCTCCAGCCCCGGCACCGCCTGCAGCCCGACCGTCGTGCCGGTGAAGAACGACATGAAGAAGACGACGAACATCATGCCGAGGCCCATGATGATCGCGCCGACGCCGGCCACGATGTCCGAGACCTGGCGGAACACCGTCTTGAGGTGCCGCCCGCGCAGGATGTCCACCGCCGTGATGTGCAGCAGCCGGCCCACGAAGACGAGGAAGTCGCCGACGCCCTGCGCGGTGGGCCGCACCTGGATCGCGGCGGCGAGCCGCCGGGTGCGGGGCGAGATGGGCAGCATGCGGTCACACCCTCAGGTCCGGGGCGGGAACAGGACGTAGGCGAGCGTGGAGATCACGTAGTTGGCGGCGAAGACGAGCAGCGCCGCGATGACGACCGCCTGGTTGACCGCCCGGCCGACCCCGCTCGGCCCGTAGGCGCAGTTCATCCCCTTCCAGCAGGCGACCGCGGCGGCGATGAAGCCGAAGATCCACGCCTTGAACAGCGTGGTCGTCAGGTCGGAGAGCCGCAGCAGCGAGGTCGCGCTGTCGAAGTACGAGCCCGGGGTGACGCCCTGCTGCACGACGTTGAAGTAGTACCCGCCGGCGACGCCCGCGAGGATCACCACCGAGCACAGCATCGCGCCGACCGTGCTGGCCGCCCACAGCCGCGGGGTGACCAGCCGGTGGATCGGGTTGATCGCCATGACCTCCATGGCGTCCAGCTCGTCGCGGATCCGGCGCGCCCCCATGTCGGAGGTCATCGCCGAGCCGCCCGCCCCCGAGATGAGCAGCGCGGCGGCCATCGGCGCCACCTGGGTCACCAGCGCCTGGACGACCGCCGCCCCGGTGCCCGACTGGGCGCCGATCTGCCGGACGATCTGCCCGACCTGCAGCGAGATCGTGCCGCCGAGGGGCAGCGCGATGAGCATCACGGGCAGCGCGGTCACCCGGGCGATGAAGTAGCACTGCTCCACGTACTCGGCCCACCACTGCCGCACGTCCCAGGTCTTGCGGAAGCCCTCGATCGCGGTGATGAACAGGACGCCGGTCTGGTGGACCGCGGCGTCCGCCCGGCGCAGGACGAGGTCGCGGCCGGCGGCCACGACTCCGCCGGCCCGCGTCGCCTCGCTCGATCCGGCCATCCGCTCTCCCGGCCATGGACGTTCACTGTGGGCACGGCGGCCCCGGTCAGCCGATGGTGATCGGCAGGGTCTCCCAGCCGCGGACGGTCGAGGTCGACGCCAGCCTGGCGCCGGCCCAGTCGACCTCCCACCGCGGGAAGCGCTTGAGCAGCTCCTCCAGCGCGACCCGCCCCTCCAGCCGGGCCAGTGCGGCGCCCAGGCAGAAGTGCACCCCGTGGCCGAAGGTCATCTGGTGCCGGATCGGGCGGTGGATGTCGAACCGGTCGGGGTCGGCGTAGCACCGCCGGTCGCGGTTCGCCGCGGCGACGATGAAGATCATGGCGCTGCCCGCGGGCACCGTCCGGCCGTGGAACTCCACGTCCCGGTTGACGTACCGGGCGATGGCATGGCCGGTCGGCTCGTAGCGCAGCAGCTCCTCGACCGCGTTCGGGATGAGCGACGGGTCGTCCACGAGCTCCTGGCGCTGGTCGGGGTGCTGGGCCAGCACGGAGCCGGTCCACCCGATGAGCCGTCCGGTCGTCTCGTTCCCGGCGCCCGCGACGACGGTGACGTACAGGACCACCTCGTCCCTGGTGAGCTTGCGCGTCACGCCGTCCTCGTCCTCGAACTCCGCGTTCAGCAGCTCGGTCATCAGGTCGTCGGACGGGTTCTTCGCGCGCCAGTCGACGTAGTCGGCGAGCAGCTCGTTGCTGAGGACCGCGCCCTCGCTGAGGTCCATCTGCTCGCCCTCCTCGGTGCGGAGGAAGTCGTCGACCGTGTCGCGGATGGACGCCTGGTCGGACTCGGGGATGCCGAGCAGCATGCCGATGACGCGCATCGGCATCTCCGCGCCGACGGCCGCGACGAGGTCGAAGCCGTCCTTGCCGGTGAGCGGGTCCAGCACGCCCGCGCAGAACCGCCGGACCTGCGGCTCCAGCGCCGCGATCCGGCGGGGCGTGAAGACCCGGGCCAGCAGGCGGCGGTGGATGTCGTGGATGCGCGGGTCCTCCATGATCAGGGTCCCCGGCGGGATCTCCATGCCCGACTTGATGATCTCCAGGATGTTGCCGCGGGCGGAGGAGAACGTCCGCCAGTCCGGCAGGCCCCGCTCCAGGTCGGCGAAGCGGGTCACCGCGTAGAAGTCGTGCCGGTCGTTGTAGTAGAGCGGCGCCTCCTCCAGGAGGCGGTGGTAGGTCGGATAGGGGTCGGCGACGAGCGCGGGGTCGTAGGGGTCCCAGTAGACCGCGGTGTCGGTGGTCACGAGCGTCCTCCCGCTCCCGCGTCGGCACGGCTCCGTAAAGCCATGCTCCCGTTCGGGCATCGATGTATCCGATTCTGAGAGTAGCGTTCTCATATTAGAGACGAAGAACACCGTTTGTTGCAAGTGCGGGTCGCCGCCTAGATGAGCGCGCCGGGGGCGGCGCCGGCGATGTCCTCGCCGCCGGACCGGATCGCCACCCCGTTCACCCACGTGTGCTCGACGCCCGTGCTGCGCACGACCAGCCGGTCGGCGCCGCCGGGCTGGTCGTGCACCCGCTCGATCGGCGTGGTGCCGACCGTCTCCGGGTCGAAGGCGACCAGGTCGGCGTGGAAGCCCTCCCGCACGAGGCCGCGCCCGGCGATCCGGAACGCCCGGTGCGGGTGGCCGGTCAGCCGCCAGACGGCGTGCTCCAGCGTGAGCGCCCCGCGTTCGCGCACCCAGTGCCCGAGCAGGTGCGTGGAGAAGCAGGCGTCGCAGAGCTGGCTGGCGTGGGCGCCGGCGTCGGAGAGGCCGAGCAGCGTGCGGTCGCCGGCCAGCAGTTCGCCGACCTCGTCGTCGCCGTCGTTGTCCAGCACGACCCGGAACCGGGTGCCCATCCCGTCGCTCAGCGCCAGGTCGAGCATGAGGTCGAACGGCGTGGTGCCCCGCTCGCGCGCCAGCCGGTCGAGCGGGATCCCGACCGCGTCCCCGTGGACCCCGGTCTCCTCCACGCTGGTCTTCGGCCAGCGGTGGCTCCACGCCGCCAGGGTCGCCTCGCGCGCGCGGTCCCGCCATGCGCGGTCGCGGTACAGGTCCGCGCGCTCGGCACGGGGCCGGGCGAGCACGTCCTTCCAGGCGTCGATCTCGGCGAGCGGCCCGGGGTCGGCCATGCCGATCTGCATGACGATCGGGCGGCAGGCGATCTGCGGGTAGACCTCGCCGGGCAGCGCCGCGGCGCGCTCGACGGTGCGCAGCGCGGCACCGGGCTTGTCGGCCCGCGCGACCAGCGCCGTCCAGGTGACCGCGACGCCGTGGCGCTGCGCCAGCTCGGAGAACTGGCCGATGAACATGCCGGGCCCGATCGACACCTGCACGATGCCCCGGCCCAGCTCGCCCAGCACCGAGGCGATCTCGTAGACCTCGCCGGTCTCGGCGAAGCGGCTCGGCACCGGCCGCCCGTAGGCGCCCTGGTGGGCGGGCTGCCGCGAGGTGGAGAAGCCCATGGCGCCGGCCGCGACGGCCTCGCCCACGACGCGGCGCATCGTCGCGATCTCCTCGTCGGTGGCCGGGCGCTCCTCGGCGCCGACCACCGACAGGCGCAGCGGCGAGTGTCCGATGAGGGCCCCGGCGTTGAGCCGCTTGCGCCGCCTGCCGATGGCGGCCAGGTACTCGGGGAAGGTCTCGAAGCACCAGTCGATGCCGGCCTCCAGGGCCTCCATCGACATGCCCTCGACGTTCTCCAGCGTGCGCACGACGGTCTCACGGTGGGCCGGGGGCGTCGGCGCGACGCCGAACCCGCAGTTGCCCATGACCACGCTCGTCACGCCGTGCCAGCTGGAGGGAGTGAGGTCGCCGTCCCAGAGGATCTGGGCGTCGTAGTGGGTGTGGACGTCGATGAAGCCGGGGGCCAGGACCAGCCCGTCCAGGTCGACGACCTCGGTGGCCTCGCCGGGCGCCAGCTCGCCGGGCGGGCGGACGGCGGAGACGCGGCCGTCCTCCACCGCGACGTCGGCGGGCCGGGCCGGGCCGCCGGTGCCGTCGATCAGCGAGGCCCGGCGCAGGAGCAGGTCCATCGGCACTCCGATCGGTCGGCTCGCGGCGGCGCCGCGGCCGCCGCCGAGCGTGTGAGAGTGAGCCTTCACATACTTGCGTTAGCGTAGCGGGCGTTCACTTACTTTGCTATCGTGTGGCCTCCCCGGGCCGCACGGCGGGAGGAAGCGTGGACGGTCGGCTGATGCACCGGCGCGAGTTCTTCATCGGCGGCGCGTGGACGGCCCCGGCCGGCGGCGGCCGGTTCGCCGTCGTCTCCCCCGCGACCGAGGAGGCCGTCGGCGCGGCCCCGGCCGCCGCGGCGGCCGACATCGACCGCGCGGTCGGTGCGGCCCGCGCGGCGTTCGACGACGGCCCGTGGCCGCGCATGGCGCCGGCCGAGCGGGCCGAGGTGCTCACGCGCGCCGCCGCCCACCTGCGCAAACGCGAAGGCGACATCGCCGGGATCACGGTCGAGGAGACGGGCTGCGCGATCAGCCAGGCGCCGCGGGCGCAGACCGGGATGGTCGCCGCGCTGTTCGACTACTACGCCCGGCTGATCACCGGCTTCGAGTTCGAGCGCGAGGTCGCCGACGGCGACCGGGCCGGCCTGGTCACCAGCGAGCCCGTGGGGGTCGTGGCGGCGATCGTCCCGTGGAACGCCCCGGTCACCCTCGCCGCCTGGAAGGTCGCCCCGGCGCTCGCCGCCGGGTGCACCGTGGTGCTCAAGCCCCCGCCGGAGGCCCCGCTGAGCAACTTCGTCCTGGCGGAGGCCCTCGCCGAGGCGGGGGTGCCGCCGGGCGCGGTCAACGTCGTCCCCGGGGGCCGCGAGGCCGGCGAGCACCTGGTGACGCACGCCGGCACCGACAAGGTCGCGTTCACCGGGTCCACCGCCGCCGGCAAGCGGATCATGAGCCTGTGCGGCGCGGCGGTGAAGCGGGTCTCCCTCGAACTCGGCGGCAAGTCGGCGGCGATCGTGCTCGACGACGCCGACGTCCCCGGCGTCATGCCGCGGCTCGTGGCGGGCGCCATGCACCTGTCCGGACAGGTCTGCGGCGCCCACACCCGCGTGCTGGTCCCCCGGCCGCGCTACGCGGCGGCGGTCGAGGCCGCCGCCGCGGCCGCGGCGGCCGTGCCGGTGGGCGATCCGCACGATCCCGCCACGGTCGTCGGGCCGCTCGTCGCCGAACGCCAGCGCGACCGGGTCCTCGGCTACATCGCCGATGCCGCCGCCGCGGGCGCGCGGGTCGCCGCGGGCGGGCGCCGCCCGCCCAACCTGCCGAGGGGCTGGTACGTCGAGCCGACCGTCCTCGCGGACGTGGACAACTCGATGCGGATCGCCCGCGAGGAGATCTTCGGCCCCGTCCTCTGCCTGATCCCCTATGACGGCGAGGACGACGCCGTCCGCATCGCCAACGACTCCCCGTACGGGCTGTCGGGCGGCGTGTGGACCGGCGACCCGGCGCGGGGCCTGCGGGTCGCCCGGCGCGTCCGGACGGGAAGCATCGCGATCAACGGCAGCTACCCGCCGTTCCCGCTGGTGCCGTTCGGCGGCTTCAAGGAGTCCGGGCTGGGCCGCGAACTCGGTCCCGAGGGGCTGCGCGGCTACCTCGAACCGCGCAGCATCGGCCTCCCGCTCCCGCTCCGGGCCGATCCGCCGCCGGACGGGGCGTTCGTGCCGGCGACGCTCGAACGCGTCCATCCGTGCCCGGCGCGTCCGGACTACATCGAGGTGTGCTTCACAACGCCCGAGGGCCCGTTCAACTGGTGCTTCCCCGAGCCGCCGGAGTGCGCGGCCGAGCCCGGCGGCCCGCTCGCGCTGGTCCTCGGACGCTACGGCGTGCAGGCCCACGAGCTGCGCGACGGCGCCCCCGGGGCCGCGCTGCCGAGTTCCGCGGCGCTGCCGATGATCCTGGCGGGCGTGGAGGTCCGGGTGGCGCGCGAGCTGGTCTCCGCACGCTGACGCGGCGGCTCCGCTACCCGGCCAGGACCTCCTCCCGGACGGCGAGGAACCACGACGCGCGGAACAGGTCGTCCCGGACCGGGCCGGGGAGGTTCTCGCGGAACCACGCGATCCTCGCGCGCAGGCCCGCCTCGTCGTCGAAGTAGACCTCGTTCACCGCGTCGTAGGCCCAGTCGCCGGCGGCGCGCGGGAGCGGGTGGTTCTGCACGTAGGCGAGACCCCGGACCCGGTCGGGGATGGCGGCCCGGGTCCGGCCGGCGTGGCCGCGCCACCGCTCGGAGAACTCGGCGGGGGCCAGCCCTTCGGCGCGCACCGCGACCGCCATGTGCTTGAGCCGCTCACCGCCCGCCCGCCACCGCCGGTCGAGCCAGCCGGCACCGCGCATGACGGACTCCTCGGCGGCCACGACCGCGCTCGCGGCGGGATCGGCGGGCCCGCCCGGGGTGCCGAGCCAGGTCTCGAACCGCTCCAGGTGGCGGACGTCGGCGAACCACTCGATGCCGATCCCGTCGTGCCCGGGGCCGGGGCCGGTGAGACCGGGCAGCGTCGTGCACACCGCCGCCCGCACCGGACGGACGCCGTCCGGCGCGTCCAGGGCGCCGGCGGCCGCGTCCCGCCACGCCGCCGGGAACCGCCCGGCGGGCACGTCCCCGCTCCGGGTGACGAACGTGATGCGCTTGATCATGTCCCGGCCTCCTCGACGGCCCTGCGCCAGGCGGCCACCGCGTCCTCCTTGACCGGGCCGTAGCCCTTGATCGACATCGCGGAGGCGGCGGCGCGCACCCGCGCCGCGTAGGGGACGCCGGACGGCGCCGCGGCGACCCGCTGGACCAGCCGCTCGTACTCCCGGGCGACGGCCCGCTCGGTGCGCCGGTCGGGGTGCAGCCCGAAGACGTCGAGCGGCGTCCCGCGCAGCCGCCGCATCCGGGCGAGCACCGCGAAGGCGAGCCCGTACGGCCAGGTCAGCGGCAGTTTCCGCTTCAGGCCCAGCCACCGCAGGACCGGCGGATGCAGGTGGTAGGTCACCGAGACCGGGCCCGCGATGCCGAGGTCGCGGGCGATGCGGCCGTAGTCCGCCGCGCGGTGCAGGCGGGCGACCTCGTACTCGTCCTTGTAGGTGAGGAGCTTGAACCACGACTCGGCGACCGCGCGGGTGAACTCCCAGCAATGCTCCGCGTCGTCGGCCGCCGCCGCCCGCTCGGCCAGCCCGAGGAACCGCCCGGCCCGCCGGGCGTCCTGGTACTCGATCACCTGCGCCGCCCGCCGGGTGAGCAGGTCGTGCAGCTCCCCCGGCAGGTCGCGGCGCCCGACCAGCCCGGCCGCCGTCGCGAGGGCCGCCGGGGACGGCTCGTAGGGGTCCCCCTGGGCCGCGCGGCCGGCGCGTTCGGCGGCGCGGACGGCCGCCTCGACCGCCGCGGGGTCGTGCACCGCCCACCGGCCCCACGCGAACGCCGCGCGGTCGGCGGCGGCCGCTTCGCCCCGCCGGCCCATCGCCTTGTCGAGGTCGGCCGCGGCGAGGGGCAGGCCGCCGAGCTGGAACGCCGCGCCGAGCAGGACCACGTTGGCGGGCAGGTGGTCGGCGAAGACGGCCTCCGCGATGCGCTTGGCGTCCAGGAAGGCGGTCCGCTCCGCGCCGGCGGCCTCGGTGACGGCCCGTTCGAGGTCCGGGAGCCCGGGTGCGGCGAGGCCGCTCTGCAGCATGGCGGCGGTGGGCGTGACGGCCCGGTCCACGACGGCGACGGTGCGGCCGGGCCGGACCTTGGCGAGGTGGTGCGCGGCGGCGGCCTGCAGGATGTCGCCGGACAGGTAGAGGTCGGCGCCGCCGGCGTGGACGCCCGCCGCGCCGAGGCCGTCCCGCGTCCGCGCGAGCTGAAGGTGGGACGTCACGGCGCCCGCCTTCTGCGACAGGCCGGTCTGGTCGATGCCCCCGACCGCCAGCCCGGCGGCCTCGGCGGCGGACGCGATGATGCGGGCGGCGGTGACGACGCCCGTGCCGCCGATCCCGGTGAGGTAGATCCCGTACCGCTCGCCGACCGGCGCCGGCGCGGGGTCGGGCGGCGAGCCCGGCGGCAGGGGCGGCCGCTCCCGGGCCCGCGCCCGCCTCCGGCGCCGGCCCCGGCGCTTCGGGGCGAGGGTGACGAACGAGGGGCAGTCGCCGTCGAGGCAGGTGTAGTCGCGGTTGCAGGACGGGTCGTGGATGCGCCGCTTCTCGCCGAACTCGGTGGCGTGCGGCAGTACCGACAGGCAGTTGCTCTTGGCGCCGCAGTCGCCGCAGCCCTCGCAGACGGCCTCGTTGATGACGACCCGGCGCGGCGGCTCGGCCAGCAGGCCGCGCCGGCGCAGCCGCCGGGCCTCGGCCGCGCACCGCTGGTCGTAGACGATCACCGTGACGCCGGGGACGCGCCGCAGCTCCTCCTGGACGTCCGGCAGCCGGTCGCGGCCGTGCACCTCGACGCCCCGCGCCCAGCGGGCCCGGCGGCCGTACCGGCGCGGGTCCTCGGCGCAGACGGCGATCCGGCGGACGCCCTCGGCCTCCAGCGCGCGGGTCAGCGCGGGGACGTCCGGCAGCCCGGTGACGTCCTGGCCGCCGGTCATCGCCACGGCCGCGTTGTAGAGGATCTTGAAGGTGATGTCGGCGCCGGCGGCCACGCTCGCCCGGATCGCGAGCGTCCCGGAGTGGCTGAGCGTGCCGTCGCCGAGGTTCTGGACGAGGTGCGGCTCCGCGACGAACGGCGCCAGGCCGAGCCACGGGACGCCCTCGGCGCCCATCGGGGTCGGCGGGAGGCTCCGCAGGCCGGCGTTGCGCGCCTCGAAGTACATGATCCCGTGGCAGCCGACGCCGCCGCCGGCCAGCGCACCGTCCGGGACGAGCGTGGAGCGGTTGTGCGGGCACCCGCTGCAGTAGCCGGGCGCCCGTGCCGGAAGCCCGAGCAGCGGCAGCCGGGTCCGCGGCGCGGCGCGGTCCTTGCGCGGGGTGAGCGAGGGCATGACCCGGGAGAGGATCGCGGCCACGGCATCGGGGTCGAGCTCGCCGTCCGACGGCGCGAGGGTCCGCCCGGCGCGGTCGCGCTTGCCCGCCACGGGCACCCGGCTCCCCGCCTCGTGCAGGACGCCGCGCAACTGCCGCTCGATGAAGGGCCGCTTCTCCTCGATGACGACCAGCTCGTCCACCGAACCGGCGAACTCCAGGACCGTCTCCTCCACCAGCGGGAAGGTCATGCCGAGCTTCAGCACCCGCACGCCCGCTCCGCCCGGTTCGGCGAGGCGGACACCGAGGTCGGCGAGGGCCTGGACGACGTCGAAGTACGTCTTGCCCGCGCACACCACGCCCAGCCGCGCCCCCGGGCCGGCGCCCGCCACGCGGTCGAGCGCGTTGCGGCGGGCGTAGGCGCGGGCGGCGCGGAGCCGGTGCTCGACCACCAGCGCCTCCTGGCCGGGCACGGCGTGCGGCCCGATCGTCGCGAGCGGCCGGTGCCGCCACGGCCGGCCGTCGATCACGACGCCGTCCGGCTCCGCCGGGGCGTGCCGGGCGGGATCGAGGTCGACGGCGCCGACGCCGTCGGCCACCGCGGTGACGATCTTCAGTCCGGCCCAGGCCCCGCAGTACCGGGAGAGCCGGAAGGCGTGCACGCCGAGGTCGAGCGCGTCCTGCTGGTCGCCGGGGAACAGCACGGGGACGCAGGCGTCCTCGAAGGCGTACTGGCTGTCGGAGGCCAGTGTGGACGACTTGGACGCGGGGTCGTCGCCGCAGAACACGACCGCGCCGCCGTTCGGGCCGGCGCCCATGGCGTTGGCGTGCCGGAGCGCGTCGCCGCTGCGGTCGAGGCCCGGCGCCTTGCCGTACCAGGCGCCGGCCACGCCGTCGACGCCGTCGTACTCGACGGCCGCTCCCATCTGGCTGCCCCAGACGGTCACGGCGGCGAGCTCCTCGTTGAGCCCGGGGCGGTGGACGATCCGGTGCGCGGCGAGGACGCCGGCGCCCAGCCCGTCCAGGGCGAGGTCGAAGGCGCCGAGGGGCGAGCCGGGGTAGCCGGAGACCATGGTCGCGGTGGCCAGGCCGTCGCGCTCGTCCAGCCGCTGCCGCAGGAGCAGCAGCCGCGCGAGCGTCTCGACCCCGGAGAGGAGCTCCCCCGGCCCGGGACCGGGAGCACCGGTCACGGGTAGGCCCCGGGGTTGACGTAGGCGAACGCCCCGTCCTTGATCACGGCCCGGCGCAGGTCGGGCCGCTGCAGGACGGTCACGTCCGCGGACGGGTCGCCGTCCACGACGAGGAGGTCGGCGAGGAAGCCCTCCCGCACCTCCCCGGTCTCCAGCCCCGCGGCGTGCCCCATGTTGCGGGTGGCCGTGTGGACCGCCTCGATGGGCGACATGCCCGCCAGCTCGACGTACCGCTGCAGCTCGGCCGCGTAGGTGCCGTGCCGCGTCCACTGGTGGCCGAAGTCGCCGCCCGACAGCAGCCGGACCCCGGCCGCCCGCAGCTTGTGGAGCCCGTCCACCTGGGAGCGGAACTCCTCGTGGTAGCCGGCCGCCTCGATCCGCTCGGCGGTCATGCCCCACGGCGCGGCGTGGCCGCTGACCATCGCGTAGAGGTAGTGCAGCCCCGGGCAGACCCAGACGTCGTCGCGCCGGGCCTCCAGCGCGCCGAGCGCCTCGTCGTCCAGGAAGCAGGCGTGGTGGATGATGCGGACCCCGGTGCGGGCGGCCATGGCGACGCTCGCCGCCCCGCGGGCGTGGACGGTGACGAACGCGCCGTGCCGCGCGGCCTCCTCGACGGCGGCAAGGAGCATCTCGTCGTTCATGTAGACGTCCTCGGACGGGTGCTCCGGCACGACGCCGTCGCCGGAGATGAACAGCTTCAGCGACCGGACGCCGAGGTCGCACTGGCGGGCGACGATGTCCCGGAGCTGCCGCGCGTCCGCGGCGACCTCCATCAGCTCCCCCTCGGACCCGAGCCCGCCCGCCTCGGCGATCATCGGGCCGCCCGGCACGATGCGCGGGCCGGGGATCAGGCCCCGGTCGATCGCGTCCCTGGCGAGCAGGTCGTCGAGCGGCTGGGTGGTGCCCGCGCCGATGATGAGGGTGTAGCCGCTCTCCAGGAACGTCCGGACCACGGCGGCGACATCGAGCATGTGCGCGCCGGGCGGCGCCGCCGCGACGCCGGCGTGGTCGAACACGAAGTCCAGCGGCCAGCTGATGTGGGTGTGGGCGTCGCCGAGGCCGGGCAGCACGGTCGCGCCGCGCAGGTCGGCCACCCGCACCGAGGCGGGGTCGGCCGCCATGCGCCCCGGGGCGACGCGGGCGATCCGGTCGCCCTCGATGAGGACGTCACCGTCGAAGGGCCGCTCGGCGGGGTCGCCGGAGCAGGTGAGCACGCGCGCGTTCGTCAGAAGCGTCCGCTGGGCCATGGACGGCCTCCTCTCCAGTCCGCTGTCCGGTCCGCCGGCCCGCTCACCGGCCGAGGCGCGGGCCGGGCGTGAAGGTGATCGGGAGAGTGAGCGGCGAGCGGGTCAGCCCGCGGTGGTACTCGATCTCCGCGCCCTCCCGGAACCGGAGGTCCTGCAGCCGCGGCAGCAGCTCCTCCAGCGCGACGCGCAGGTTGAGGCGGGCGAGGTTGGAGCCCGCGCAGCGGTGCGGCCCGGCGCCGAAGCTGAGGTGCCGGTTGCGCTCGCGGCCGAGGACGACGGTGTCGGGGTCGGTGAACTCGCCGGCGTCCCGGTTCGCCGACGCCCAGTGGATCAGCACCTTGTCGCCCTTCCGGATCGCGCGGCCGGCGAGCTCGGCGTCGCGCACCGCGGTCCGGCCGACGGACACGAACGGCGGGTCGATCCGCAGCAGCTCCGGGACGGCGCCGGGGATCAGCTCCGGCCGCTCGCGCAGCCGGGCGGGCAGCTCCGGCTGCCGGCAGAACCGCTCGACCATCAGCCCGAGCGCGCCCGCGGTGGTCTCCAGCCCGCCCAGGATCAGCAGCTGGACGGTGCCGATCACCTCGTCCTCGGTGATGGGCCGGCCGTCGATCTCGGCGGCCAGGACGGCGTCGACCACGTCGCCGCGCGGCGGCTCCGCACGCCGCCGGGCGGTGAACTCCTTGATCCACGCGTAGAGGCCGAGCCAGCACTCGCGCTGCTCGGGGTCGTCGGGGACCGACGACTTCGAGGCCAGGTAGGCGACCTTCTCCAGGTCCCCGGCGGGGGCGTTCAGCGCCAGCTCGAAGAACGCCAGACTGGGCAGCGGCCGGGCGAAGGCGTCCATGAACTCGCATTCGCCGGCTTCCACGAACGCGTCGACGAGCCGGTTCACCAGGTCCCGGGTGGCCTGCTCCCAGCGCGCGACCGCGTCCGGGGTGAAGTGCGGGTTGACCAGGCGCTTGAAGACGCGCTGCTCGGGCGGGTCGGCCTCGACCGGGAGGTTGCGGACGACGCCCTTGCGCCCGGTGATCGCCAGGCCGTGCGCGGAGCTGTAGACCTCCCAGTCCTGGGCGACCCGGAGGGCCTCCTCGTACGTCGAGACCACCCAGAACCCGCCGTGCCGGTCGCTGCGTCCGACGGGGCACAGCTCGCGCATCCGGGCCATCGTCGCCGGCATGGTCGCGGCCAGGTCGGGAGAGAGGTGGTCGAAGTGGCGCAGGCACCAGTCGTCGGGCAGGGCACCGGTCTCCGGGGTGCTCTTCTCCATCGCTACTCCCACTGCAAGGTGAGTACTTACTTTTTTACTGTAGTGAGTGAACGCTCTTTTATGTAGGTTCCGGCGTCGTTACAGTGGCGGGCATGGCGACACTCCCCCGCGCCGGGGCGGCGCCGGCGTTCCTCGGCGGCCGGCCCGGGAGGCTGCTGATCGGCGGCCGGTGGACCGCGGCGGCGTCCGGCCGGACCTTCCCGAGCGTCAACCCGTCGACCGGGGAGGTGATCGCCGAGCTCGCCGAGGGCGGCGCGGCGGACGCCGACCGGGCGGTGCGCGCGGCCCGCGCGGCGCTGGAGGGGCCGTGGGGCCGCATGACGCCGCGGGAGCGCCAGTCGCTGCTCTGGGCGCTGGCGGACGCGGTGGAGGAGCACTACGACGAGCTCCACCTGCTGGAGGTGCTCGACATGGGCCTCCCTGTCGGCCGCCCGCGCTCGGGCCGGACGCCCCCGTGGGAGGCGGAGGTGCTGCGCTACTTCGCCGGCTGGGCCACCAAGATCCACGGCGAGACCATCCCGAACTCGGTCCCGGGGCCGGTGCTGAGCTACACCCTCAGGGAGCCGGTGGGGGTCGTCGCCGCGATCGTCCCGTGGAACCGGCCGGTCAACAACGCCGTCTGGAAGATCGCCCCGGCGCTCGCCACCGGCTGCACGCTGGTGCTCAAGCCCGCCGAGGAGGCGGGCCTCGCCGCATTGCGCATCGGCGAGCTGGCGACCGGGATCGGCCTGCCCGACGGCGTGCTGAACATCGTCACCGGCTCCGGCGGCGCCGGGGCGGCGCTCGCGGCGCACGACGGCGTCGACAAGGTCGCCTTCACCGGGTCCACCGAGGTCGGGCAGGAGATCGTCCGCGCGTCCGCCGGCAACCTCAAGCGGCTCTCGCTGGAGCTCGGCGGGAAGTCCCCCGACATCGTGTTCGCCGACGCCGACCTCTCGCGCGCGATCCCCGGCGCGGCCATGGGGGTGTTCATGTTCTCCGGCCAGGTGTGCTGCGCGGGCACCCGCATCTACGTGGAACGTCCCGTCTACGACGAGTTCGTCGAAGGCGTGTGCGCGTTCGCGGACGGGCTGAAGGTCGGCGACGGCCTCGACCCGGAGACGAGGATCGGGCCCCTGGTGTCGGCGGAGCACCTGGCGCGCGTCACGGCGTACCTGGACCTGGCCGCGCAGGAGGGGGCGCGCACCGCCGCCGGGGGCGGGCGCGTCGAGGACGGAGACCTCGCCAGGGGCTTCTTCGTGGCGCCGACCGTCCTCACGGACGTGCGGGACGACATGCGCGTGGTCCGGGAGGAGATCTTCGGCCCGGTCGCGTGCGTGCTGCCGTTCGACTCCCCGGAGGAGGTCGCCGCCCGCGCGAACGACACCCCCTTCGGCCTGGCCGGCGGCGTCTGGACGCGGGACGTCGGCAAGGCCCACCGGCTGGCGGGCGCGCTGCGGGCCGGGACGGTGTGGGTCAACTCGATGCTGCTCATGGACCCCGCGGTCCCGTTCGGCGGCTACCGGATGAGCGGGTACGGCCGCGAGATGGGCGAGCGGTCGCTCGACGAGTACCTGAACGTCAAGGCGGTGTGGGTCGACACCCGCTGACGCCCCGCCCGACCC
>NZ_SMKM01000134.1 GCF_004348665.1 Actinomadura sp. GC306
GGGTTCCACGGGCCCTGGGGTCTCCTTTCCGGGGTTGGTGGGGCGGCTTGTTCCTGGTCAGGGTGCGGGCAGCGTTTGCAGCCGGGTGATCGCGGTGGTGATCAGGTCGGTCCAGGGCCAGCGGTTGCTCAGCCGGAGCCGGAGCCGCCTGCCTCCGCGGACCAGACGTCCGGCGGCGGAGAAGATCCGCAGCCGCAGTCGTTTGGGTTCCCAGGTGCGGGCCGGGTGGCCGGTCAGGGCGAGCGTCTGGGTCCAGGCGGTCAGTTCCGAGGCCAGCGCGACGATCTCCAGCCAGATCTGGTTGGCGGCGGCGCCGTGCAGGGGCAGGTTGCGCAGGCCGGTGTCCTTGGCGCAGCGGATGCGGTCCTCGCAGCGGGCCCGGCGGCGGTGGCGCAGCTCCAGATCGGCGAGCTGCCCGTGTCGGGTGCCGGTGACGAAACACGTGAAGCGGTGCCCGTCGAGGTCGGTGAACCGCAGTTGCGCGCCGGGGTGGGGGCGTTCGCGGCGGACGATGACCCGCATGCCCTTGGGCCAGGACGCCAGGTCCAGCATCCCGGTCAGCTCGGCCACCCACGCGCCGGGGCGGGGCTGCCGGTCGGCGTCGTAGGCGCACTGCCACACGTGTTCGGGCAGCGCGAGGATCGCGGCGCAGATGTCGTCGGTGGGGTTGAACCCGATCGAGTACTTGACGCGGCGGGCGGTGACCCAGTCCAGGAACTCGTGGGTGCCGCCACCCGCATCGGTCCGGATGATGACCTGTTTGTGCAGGCGGGTCGGGATCTGGTTGAGGGCCAGGCGTCCTGCGGTGATGTGGTCGGCGGCGGTGTTGGACCCGGCGTTGCCCGGCCGCAGCACCAGCGCGGCGGCCTCACCGGTCCCGCCCGCACCGTGGTCGATGAACGCGGTCATCGGGTGATGGCCGAAGCTGCGCTTCCACGTCGGGGCGGCCTGGTCCTTGTCGGAATGCGCGATCACGATGGTCGCGTCCAGGTTCACCGGGATCAGCCCGCCGCCGGCGCCCGGAGCACCGGGCCCGGCCAGCGCCCAGGCCCGCCGGCGTGCCTGCGCCCGCGCTGTGCGGATCGCCCGCAACGCCGCCGGCCCGGCCTCGGCCAGGGTCTTGACCAGCCGCGACACCGTCGGATCCGAGGCCACCGGCCCGAACAACTCCGGCGAGGACCGCAGCACCGCCATGTCGGCCAGGCAGTCTCCGCCCAGCGCCGGCGTCACCGCCAGATCCGTCACGATCTTCCCCGGATCGTGCACCGCCCGCGACGCCCGCCACCGCGACAGCGCCCGCGACAAGCCCTGGTCCAGGCCCGTCACCCGCAGCGCCTCGATCAGCAGCAGCCCACCCGCCTGGGAGGCGATCCCCGCACCGTCCCCAGACACCACGATCTTGGCCTCGCGGCCGGTAGTCTTCACTTGGAAAGTGCTCCAGAATTTGGCGCGGACAGGACCTTCAGCAAGCCCTAGCCTCCCAGTTCAGGAGCACTTTTCTCATGTCAACGACCAGCCGGAATCAATCCGCCATGAAAGCGGGAGGCTAGGCGATCGTGTGTCACCTGACCGGCGATCGGAGTCCGGGATCCCTCAAGGCAGATGGAGCTGGTCCTCGAGGGGCCGGCGGTGCAGGGACCATCGGCGGGTGAACCGCTCTCCCGAACGCGGAACGGTGGCGCGGGTGCGGTGGACGGGCATCCACACCCCGTCCTCACCAGTGCGCGATGCAATCGAGAGTGGCGCGCGCGGTGCGGCTGCTCCGCCCCAGGTACCGCCCCACCCGGGTGCCCCCGCGTCCCAACCTCCTCAGCGAGCTGGTGCGGCTTCGCCGAGTCGCTGGACAGTTCCACGCTGGTTGCTGTCACCGACCGGACTTCTGGCATGCCGTGTGATGCAGAGGCTCTCCGCAGGGCCCAGTTGAACGATGTCGAGGATCTGGACGCGACCTACGCCCCCTGCAAGGCTCGGGATCCACGAGTTGCGCGTACACCTCCAGAAGCAGGATTGGCGTATGAGCGATGACGACAGCTTGGTGCCGTGAACTTCGCAAGGATTCGGTTGCGTCCGCGCGCGTGCGTCCTCCTGAAGGAGGCGACCCGCTGCCTCGATCCAGGGGAGCTCGACGTGCGACCTCTTCTCGCGTACGGCGTAGTGCGGGGACAGAATGCGCTCCTCGCGAACCCAGATTAGGCGCGAGACGCGGACGACCACCCGTAACCTAACGCTCGGTCATGCCGCGAGCCGAGCACCGAACGCCCCGCAGCTAGACACGGTCGGTAGATGTCGCTGGCATCGTGGCTTGGCTGTCAGCCGGTAGTGGCACGATGGCAACATGAAGTTTCGCCCCCGAAACTTGAATGCCCTGGCGGAGCTGGTTGTCGGCAACCGGGGAACCGTCAACCCCGGCCCGGGCGAGGAACCTCCCTACTTCCTGTACAGGTCGAGCAGTTACATCACGGAGTTCTTCCAGGAGCTCGATCTTGACTTCGTTCATGACGGAAGCACGCGACATCGGTGGGTGGCTGACCGACTCGCCGAGTTGCTCGCGGAGCCCCACGACGGCCCGACCCACCCGCCGGAGATCTTCTGCCGCTTGATCGACCTGTTGATGGACCCCGCCGACGCGCTCAACGAAAGCAACGAAAGGACCAATGCCCTGGCGCAGCTGAATGAGGTGCTAAATCGCGAGCGTTTCGAAGCTTTCTACGGGGAAGACCGTCACTGCTACATACGGCACCTGGGGACAGGGTTGGCGACGATTCCGCCCGCCAGTCCCCACCGACCGCTCAACCAGGCGGAAGTTGAGCGACGCCACCGCTTGGCTGCGTATCTCGATTCCTGCAGTGAGGATGAGCTAATCGAGGAAGTGCTCCTTCCACTCTTCCGGCAGCTCGGCTACCACCGCATCACCGCTGCCGGCCACAAGGACAAGGCCCTGGAGTACGGCAAGGACATCTGGATGCGCTACACGCTGCCCACGCAGCACGTCCTCTACTTCGGCATCCAGGCCAAGAAGGGCAAGATCGATGCGGCTGGCCAAACGAAGACAGGCAGTGCCAATGTTGCCGAAGTTCACAACCAGGCGCTGATGATGCTGGCGCACGATATCTTCGACCCCGAGACGAATCGTCGGGTGCTCGTCGATCACGCGTTCATCGTGGCAGGCGGAACAATCACCAAGGCGGCGCGCAACTGGCTCGGCAATGCACTCGATGCGAGCAAGCGGAGCCAGATCATGTTCATGGATCGGGATGACATACTGAACCTCTACGTGGTGACCAACCTGCCGTTGCCGGAAACGGTGCAGCCCAAGGCGATCAATCCGTGGGCAAGTAGCTCGGACAAGCCGCCTTTCTAAGCATCGGATGGTGTCCTTCGGAAGCTGCCTCCAGGACGCCTCCGGCTAGGTGCTGGAGACGTTAGTTTCCTGCTGGGTTTTGCAGGGCGGTGAGGGTGTCGGTGACCAGGTGTAGGTCTGGGCGGGAGGTAGAGCTTTCCGCTGCGATCTGGCGGGCTAGCGGTGGGTCGATCATGGCTTGCATGCTGTTCATTACGGCCTCCATGCGCGCCAGCATCGCCTCTTGCGGGTCTGGTTGTTTGGTCTCGTAGCCCAGGAGCACGTTCATGGTGGTTGCTGCGGCCTCACTTTCCTCGGCCAGTGCCCAGACGTAGTGGGTGGTGGATGTCAGGTCGTTGTGGCCCAAGCGGGCCTGGACATCCGGGAGCGGGACGCCATGCGCCAGTAGGAGGGAGGCATGGGAGTGGCGTAGTTGGTACGGGGTCACATCGACGCCGACGGCTTTGCGGGCCGGGATCCAGATGGTGCTCCATTCGCTGGGCGCCAGGTAGTCGTTGCCGTCGCGGCGGGCTCGCTGGCGAGTGACCTTGCCCTTGCGGGCCATCGCCTGCACGCGATACGCCGACCGATAGTCCCGGTAGGCTTGTACGCACGGCGCACATCTGCAGCCGTGCTTGCGGTATGTACTGACCTTGGCGTGGGTGACGCGTGCGCCGGTGATGGGTGAGATGAAGGTGGTCTTCGCGGCGGCTTCCATCTCTTCTGCGGTGCAGCGCGGGAGGTTGACCCAGGCCGTGTCCGGCATGAACAACCGGACCGGAAAGATCAGGTCGCCGGGCTTCATGCCGTGTTGTTGGACGTGGGCGCGGATCTTCTCCACCAGCGGCCTGCCGACCTTGAATCGGCGGTGTTCTCCGTTCTTGGTGTAGGGACGGGTCACGAACCGGCCGCCGGTCGGGTGAAACTGCTTCGCTACCTCCACAGTCGAGCGGCACACGTTCAGCATGCCGGTGTCGTAGTCCAGGTCCCCTTCCTGGAAGGAGATCGCCTCGCAGAAGCGAACCCCGGTGGAGATGATGTATTCGGCGAACAACCGCTGCGTCGGCAGCGGCAGCTTGCTGCACAGCTCCCAGAACACCGTCTCGTTGATCACTTTGATGTTCTTGTGCGCTGCCTGCTTGCCGACATTCAGGCCCCGAACAGGGTTGTCGGTGCGACAGCCCAGCAGGATCGAGAGACCGAGCATCGCCGAGAGCACCTTCCGGCAGGCTCGCCTCGTGGTCACCGTCCGCTCCGTCTCCGCCAGCCAAGTGAAGAACTGGACAGCGCGGGCGGAGTCGAAGGTCGCCACCCGGTCGGCCTTCAAGAAGGGGCGGACGTGGTTGATCCAGACTCCGAAGTAGGTCTGCATCGTGTTCGGCTCGACCCGGTGATGCCGCTGGAAGATCGGCCAGAACTCGTCGAACGTCATCGCGCGCCTCTGCGCCGGCGTCATCTCCCCCAGGATGCCGCCCTCGCGCCTGTTCTGCTCCCGGCGGGCCGCGGCCAATGCCTCTAGTTCGTCGTCGTAGGTGCCTGCCGAACGGGGTGTCCCGGTCGTGTCGTAGTACATCCCCGTGTACCGGGTCGCCCCGGTGCGCTTGCTGACCTTCCTGGCTACGT
Source organism: Actinomadura sp. GC306 (assembly GCF_004348665.1). Lineage (GTDB taxonomy): Bacteria > Actinomycetota > Actinomycetes > Streptosporangiales > Streptosporangiaceae > Spirillospora. Next base: position 4,964 of record NZ_SMKM01000134.1, read on the forward strand.
ACGGTTGCCGCACTGACTCCTCCTCTCGAGCGGAGAACGAGTTAGCGAACCGGCTAGCGGACTGCCTGTCACAGCCCCGCACCAGCCACCACAGCACATGATCAACATGTACTCTGACCTGCGATTTTACCTCATTTTCGAAGCCTCATCGAGTCTGGGAGGGCTCCGGCAACGTCGCGGCACTCGATCTCCTCCGCGCCATCCTCCGGGACCCGCAGACCTTGGACGCCTTCTTCGGCGAAGTCGACCTGGCCCAAGGAGCCGACAAGCGCCTGGACGCAGCCATCAAGGACGCCAAGGACGCCTTCACGGACACAGACACAATCGAGCTCCGCGCCCGCCGCGTCGCCGAGCGCCTGGCCCTCGTCCTCCAGGCATCGCTACTGATCAGGCATGGTCACCCGGCCGTCGCCGACGCCTTCTGCGCGTCCCGCCTGACGGGCGACTGGGGCTCCGCCTTCGGCACCCTCCCGCCGGGACTGGACCTCGCCCCGATCATCGACCGCGCCACCCCGAAACTCGGCTGAGTCCACACTCAAGCACAAGCCCTAGGAGCCCACTGTCCGGCGCTTCAGGGGTGGGCGGATGCCTTCGTCCTCCTCCTCGTGTGCCTAGATGGTCGCCGGGTGCCGTGGGACTCGGCGCAGGTCGCGTGGGGTGGGGTGGTGCGTATGCACTAGGGCGGCGTCGGGAGATCGTCCGTGTGTACCAGGTGCAGACGGTGGCGGGAGACGATTCCCCGCCGGGCGCCGAAAGGGAGTGTTGGGGGCGCGCTAATTCCGCGCAACTCCCTTTCTCGCTGTGTCTGGAGTGAACACACGTGGCGACACTTCTCTATCGGATCGGGCGGGGGGCCTTCCGGCGGCGCTGGATCGTCCTCGGCCTGTGGCTGGGGGCGCTGGTGCTGGCCGTCGGTGCCGCCGCCATGGCGCCCGCGGTGCAGGACGAGCCCTTCTCCATGCCCGGCACCGAATCGCAAGAGGCGTTCGACCTGCTGGAGGAGCGCTTCCCGCAGCAGAACGCCCAGGCCGCCGAGGCGCGCATGGTGTTCAAGGCCCCGGAGGGGCAGCAGATGACGGCCGATGCGAACAGGACCGTCGTCGAGAACACGCTCAGGTCGCTGGAGGGGGGCGAGCAGGTCGAAGCGACCAGCGACCCCTACGAGACCGGCACCGTCAGCGACGACGGCACCATCGCCTTCGCCGCGATCGACTACAGCGTCAACGTCATCGATCTGACCGACGCGACGAAGACCGCCTTGGAGGACGCCGCAGATCAGGCCAGGGACGCGGGTCTCACCGTCGAGCTCGGCGGGTCCGCCCTGGACACCCAGGAGTCGCCCGGCGGCACCACGGAGCTCATCGGCGTGGCGGTGGCGGCGGTCGTGCTGATCCTCGCCCTCGGCTCGCTGGTCGCGGCGGGACTGTCGCTGCTGAACGCCTTCGTCGGCGTGGCCATCGCCTTCGCCGCGGTCACCGCGCTGGCCGAGCCGCTGGGCCTGACGACCACCGTCTCCATCCTCGCGTTGATGCTGGGGCTGGCGGTCGGCATCGACTACGCGCTGTTCATCACCACCCGCTTCCGCGACGAACTCGCCCGGGGCAACGAACCGGCGGAGGCCGCCGGCCGCGCGGTCGGCACGGCCGGGTCCGCCGTCGTCTTCGCCGGCGCGACCGTCGTCATCGCCCTGGTCGGGCTGGGCGTCGTCGGGGTCCCCGAGCTCACCAAGATGGGCCTGGGCGGCGCGGGCGCCGTGATCCTCGCCGTGCTCGTCGCCGTGACCCTGGTCCCCGCGCTGTTCGGCTTCGCCGGCCGCCGGATCCTGTCCCGCGCCGCCCGCAAGGCCGCCGCGAAGCCCGTTCCATTGGACGCCGCCGAGGAGCGCCCCGGCCTCGGCGTCCGGTGGGCGCGGTTCGTGCTGCGCCGTCCGCTGACCGTGCTGCTGGCCGCCGGCCTCGGCCTCGGCGCCCTCGCCGTGCCGGCGCTGAGCCTGGAACTCGGGCTGCCGGGGGACGAGTCCAAGTCCGTCGAAACGACCGAGAGGCGCGCCTACGACCTGCTGTCCGAGGGGTTCGGCCCCGGCTCCAACGGCCCGCTGACCGTGGTCGTGGACATGGCGGATTCCGGCGACCCCCGCGCCACCGCCGGCCAGGTCGCCGAAACCCTCCGGGGAGTGGACGGGATCGCGGCGGTCATGGACCCGACCGTCAGCGAGTCCGGGGACACGGCCATCCTCACCGCCATCCCGGAGACGGCGCCCAACAGCGCCGCGACGACGGACCTGGTGGAGACGCTCCGGGACTCCGCCCCGGACATCGAGGCCGGCACCGGCGCCACCGGCGTCCTGGTCACCGGGGCCACCGCGATGAACATCGACGCCTCCCAGGCCATGGCGGACGCCCTCATCCCCTATCTGACCGTGGTCATCGGCCTGGCGGTGCTGCTGCTCCTGCTCGTGTTCCGCTCCGTCCTGGTGCCGCTCAAGGCAGCGCTCGGCTTCCTCCTGTCGGTGGGCGCCGCGTTCGGCGTGCTCGTCGCCGTCTTCCAGTGGGGCTGGGCGGCCGACCTGCTCGGCATCGAGCAGACCGGGCCGGTCATGGCCCTGATGCCGATCATCGTCATCGGGATCGTGTTCGGCCTCGCCATGGACTACGAGGTCTTCCTCCTCACCCGGATGCGGGAGGCCCACGTCGGCGGCACGCCGCCCGGCGAGGCCATCGTGCACGGTTTCCGGCACAACGGACGCGTGGTGGGCGCCGCGGCCATCATCATGATCAGCGTGTTCGCCGGGTTCATCGGGATGAACGAGCCGACCATCCAGACCCTCGGCGTCGGCCTGGCCTCCGCCGTCGCCTTCGACGCCTTCGTGGTGCGGATGGCGATCGTCCCCGCGGTGCTGGCGCTGCTCGGCGAGCGGGCCTGGTGGCTGCCTCGTATCCTGAACCGCGTGCTGCCGAACGTGGACATCGAGGGCGAGAAGCTGAACAGGAACGTCCCGGCTCCCGCGTCCGGCCCCGGTACCCCCGGCCCGGACGTCACCGGCCCGGACGTCACCGGCCCGGACGTTCCCGTGCCGGACGCGAACGTCCCGTGGCACTCGGCAGGCAGGCGCTGAGCCGGCCATGACCGACACGAACGGCGGCGGCGCGTCCCCTCCCCTCGCCTGGCGGCGGGAGGGGGCCGTCGTCGCGGCGGCGTTCGCGCTGTGCCTGCTCGGCGGCGCGATGAGCATCGAGGACAAGGTGACGGCGCCGCCGGTCGCCGCCTACGTCCTCGCCGCGGTGTCCTGTGCCGTGCTGCCGCTGCGGCACCGGGCGCCCACGACGACCCTGGCGGCCACGATCGCGGCCGGGATGCTCGCGCCGGCCCTGGACCTCCTGCTGACCCCGTTCATCATCACTCCCGCCATCGTCACCGCCTACTCGCTCGCCGTGCGCGGTGAACGACGCGCGGTGGGCGGGGCGCTGCTCGCCTCCGCGGGGCTGCTCGCGATCGCCTCCCTGTTCGGGGCGTACTCGTGGAAGGACGCGAGCCGGATGGTGGTGGTGGCGGCGAGCCCGGTGATGGCGGGCGTGCTGGGGCACGCGGCGCAGAACCGGCGGGCCTACCTGGCGGCGGTGGAGGAGCGGGCGCGGCGGGCCGAGGAGAGCCGGGAGCTGGAGGCCCGCCGGAGGGTGGAGGAGGAGAGGGTCCGCATCGCCCGCGAGTTGCACGACCTCGTGGCGCACCAGATCACCCTGGCGAACGCGCAGGCGAGCGTCGCCGCCCACCTCTTCGACACCCGTCCGGAGCAGACCCGCAAGAGCCTGCAAGAGCTCATCGACACGACCGGCGACGCGCTCGACGACCTGCGGGCGACGGTCGGGCTGCTCCGGCGGTCCGGGGACGCCGCCGATCCCGCCGAACCGGCGCCCGGCCTGTCCCGGCTGCCCACGCTCCTCCAGTCCTTCCGGCGCGCGGGCCTGGAGGTGTCGTTCCGCCAGGAGGGCGCGGCCCGGCCGCTGCCGCCGGGCCTCGACCTCACCGCCTACCGCATCGTCCAGGAGGCTCTGACCAACGTGACCAAACATGCCGGTACCGAAAGAGCCCGGGTGGACCTCACCTGGAACCGCGACCGGGTGACGATCACCGTCACCGACGACGGGGACGGTGCCCGCACGACGCCGGACGCGGCACGCGACCGCCCACCGGGTTACGGGCTGATCGGCATGCGGGAACGCGCCACCGCGGTCGGCGGGCACCTGTCCGCGGGCCGGCGCCCGGACGGCGGCTTCGTCGTCTCCACCGACCTGCCCCTCCCGCCCGCCAGGGACACCGGCGCGGCGCGCACCGAACCGGCGGACGACCGGGCGGGGGACGCGCCGTGACGCTCCGCGTGCTCCTCGCCGACGACCAGGCGCTACTGCGCAGGGCCTTCCGGATGCTGCTGGAGACCGCCGACGACATCACCGTCGCCGGCGAGGCCGCGGACGGCCGGGAGGCGGTGAAGCTCACCCGGGAACTGAAACCGGACGTGGTGCTCATGGACATCCGGATGCCCGAGGTGGACGGCCTCACCGCCACGTCGGAGATCTGCGCCGACCCGGAGCTGAGCGCCAGCCGCATCCTGATCCTCACCACGTACGAGACGGACGAGCACGTGGCGCAGGCGCTCCGCGCGGGCGCCAGCGGCTTCATCGGCAAGGGCATCGGGGTCGAGGATCTGGTGGACGCGGTCCGCACGATCGCGGCCGGCGACACCCTCCTGTCCCCGGCCGCGACCCGCTCCCTCGTCGCCCGCTTCCTGGCCGCGCCGCACGGCTCCGCGCCGCACGACCCCGAGCGGCTCGCGGTGCTCACCCCGCGCGAGCGGGAGATGGTGGCGCTGGTCGCGACCGGCCTGTCCAACCAGGAGATCGCCGAGCGGACGTTCCTCAGTCCCTTCACGGTCCGCGCCCACGTGCAGCGCGCCATGATGAAGCTGGACGCCCGCGACCGCGCCCAACTCGTCGTCATCGCCTACCGAACCGGCCTCGCCGACCCCACCACCGACCCCCCACCCACGCGCTGACCCGTTGCGCCGTTCGTCTATTCGAGGGCGGCTTTGATGCGTTCGAGGGTGGTCTGCATGTCCTTCTGGTTGGTTCGGCCGCGGGCCCGGCCGAACAGGGACCAATACAGTCGAAGCAGCGGCGTTCTGGTCAGTGCGAACGATTCGGTCACGTCAGTGCCGCCGTCCGCCGGCACCATCTCGTACCGCCAGGTGTTCACCACCATGGTTCCGGGCCCGACCGCGAAGGCGAACGTCCGGCCCGGCTCGCAGGCCGTCACCGTGCACGTCGTCCAGTAGGTCGGGCCTTTGCCGTTGCGCTTGACGTGCCCGCGGAAGCGGGCGCCCACGGCTGGGCCGGTGGCGCCGTCGAGCCACTCGGCCTCGAAGGTCTCCGGGCTGAACTCGCCGATACGCGTCACATCGCTGACCAGCGCCCAGACCGCCTCGGGGGACGCCGCCATGTGAACCGTCACAGATCCCTTCATTCCGGCATCCTAGACGTAACTATCTCCCCGGCCGCTCGCTGGTGAGCACTGCGCCACCGGCCTGGTCACACGCCGCCTGAAGGTGCGGGTGCTCGGCCGCGCATCGCCTTGCCTTTGACGGCTGGCGCGCTGCCGGGATGGTGATTTTGGGCGATTCGCTGGCCGCGTACGCCGACCAGCTCGAGCTCGCGACAACCTCGATTACCTCCTCGCCGCCTATATGCCTTGGGTACCTGAAACCGAAGGCCCGCAGAGGTCAACGAGGTCGGGTAGTGGAACGCGCCTGCTGCGCGGGCGTGTCTGCTGCGGGGTCAGGTGCTTGCGTGTTGGGCGAGTTTGGAGGCTTCTTGGCCGGCCACGTAGCCGAATACCAGGCCGAGGGAGATCGTTCCGCCGGCGCCTCCGTAGAAGCCCTTCATGGGGGCGCCGCCTGCGTTTCCTGCGGCGAACAGGCCCGGGATGACGTCGCCTTCGGTGTTCAGCGCACGGCCGTTTGCGTCCGTCTTGGGGCCGCCCACGGTGCCCAGGGCGCTGGCGTGAACTTCGAGCGCGTAGTACGGCGGGGTGTCGACCGGTCCGAGGACGCTCGACTTCGGGCTCTTGAGCACCGGGCGGATGATCTTGGCCAGGGGGCCGACGACTATGGAGCGCATGCGCTCGGGGTCGTTCTTCTTGGCCACTCGTCCTGCGAGCTTGCTCACGACCGGGCCGATCGCCGTGGCGATGGTCGTGCGAGCCTTGGCGGTGGCGGCGGGGAACCGGGCGTCCGGTGAGAGCCGGCCCAGCCTCGGGTAATACGCGCCGAAGTACCGGTCGAACAGCGTGTCGCCGCGGCCGAACTCCGGGTCGCGGGCGTGTCGGGCCTCGGGGTTGAAGCGGTCGACGGTGCGGAGCAGTCCCAGCTCGTCGACGCCGATCTTGGACGCCAGCTCCGAAAGGGTGTCGGCACGGTGGAGGTAGTCCGGCGCTTCTCCACCTGGGACGACGCCGAAGATCCCGAACTTCGTCCAGTAGTTGTGGTCGAAGATCAGCCATGCTGTCGCGTTCGGCATGGTGCCCGTCTTCGGGTCGACCTCGCGCATGATCGCGCCGAACTGGTCATAGGCCAGCGCCTCGTTCGCGAAGCGCTCACCCGAGCGGTTCACCATGATGCTGTGCGGCAGAGCCCGCTCGCCTAGGAAGACCCGGCTCAGCGGACGGCCTTCCAGCTCCTCCCCGGGCAGCTGCACGCCGGGCATCCACCAGGCGTCGTCCATGCCGGTCAGGTCGGCTCCGACTTCCTTGGCGAGTTGCACGGCGATGCCGTCATGGCCCTTGGGAGAGACCTGCACGCCGAAGGGACCGTCGAGGTACGTCTCGGTGAGGTCGGTCGAACTTTCGAACCCGCCGCTGGCAAGGAGCACGCCCCTGGTCGCGCGCACCGTGTGCTCGGTGTCGGCTGCCCGGACGACCACCCCGCGCACCTCCTGCCCTTCGGTGACCAGCCGGGTCGCGGGTGCCTCGACCCGCACGTCGACGCCGTTGCGCAGGCAGGCTTCGAGGAGCGCTCCGATGAGGGCCGGCCCGGCGAGCCAGACGTCGTCGATGCCGATCCCGCCCAGCAGCCAGAACGGGAGCGGGTTCTTGGCCATGCCCGTTGTGAGGGCGGGGCGCACGTACTTCGCGGCGTCCCCGAGTCCCTCCGGGGAGTACGGGCCGGGGAAGAGCGCCCGGCCGACGGACGCGCCGTCGATGTCGGAGCGGTAGTCCGGCCAGATCGCCGGAATCCAGCTGAAGGAGGTGTTCTTCTCGATGAAGCGGGCGACGTCGGGGCCGGTCTTCAAGAACTTTTCCACCAGCTCGTGGTCGAGGATCTTGTCGCGTCCCTGGCCGTAGATGTAGCGCCTGGCCTGGTCCAGGTCGTCGTCCACCTTCAGGTCTTCAGTGGAGAAGCCGTGGTTGGGGATCCAGGCGGCACCGGCCGAGATACCGGTGGCGCCGCCTACGAGCTCGCGGGACTCCACCACGAGGACCCGTGCGCCCTCCTTCGCCGCGGTGAGCGCCGCCGTCAGCCCCGCACCGCCCGACCCGACGACCGCCACGTCCACCTCGCCGGGCAGCCCCTTCTCGGACGCGCTTCCGATCGAACCGCTGTGCCGCCGACCCCCACTGATGACCATGACCTACCCCCGGAATCTCTGATCGTTGAGGAGCCCTCTCGGACGGAGGGCACCTGCCTCTCGGCAACAGTCAGCCGTCTGCTGCCCCTACCCGTTCGGGACGTGTTTGTGCGAGCTGTCTGCGATTCGAGGGGTGTGACGAGTCCGCTGGTCAGGGGATGGGTGGTTTGCGGGCGGTCAGTAGGCGGGTCGGGACCCACGGGCTGCCCCACCAGGCCCGCCAGCCGAGGCCGCATACGCTGATGTCCACGGCGTTCAGCCGGGCCAGCACCGCGGCGTACTCGCGGGGGGTCCGGGCCAGGTCGGCGATCAGCAGGCGGCCGCCCGGTCGCAGCACCCGGTACGCCTCGGTGATCGCTTGGGCGCGGGCGTCCGTGCCGCGAATGGTGTGCACCGTCAGGCTGGACACGACCAGGTCGAAGCTCGCGTCCGCGTAGGGAAGTCTGCGCAGGTCCCCCGCTTGGACGTGGACGCGGCCGGCGACGCCTTCGGCGCGGGCGTTGCTCAAGGTCGCCGCCGGGGTGTTGCCGGACTGGTCCCGTCCACGCCACAGGTCCACGCCGACCGCCTGCCCCTGCGGGAGGCGACGGGCGGCGGCCAGCAGGACGGCGCCGCGTCCGCAGCCGAGGTCGAGCAGCCGTTCGTCGCCCCGCAGGTCAAGCTCGTCCAATACGTCCTGCCAGACCAGGAACTTGCCGCGCAGTGTGGCGTGCAGGCTGAGGGCCAGACATCCCGCCAGCAAGGTGCCGGAGACCAGCGCGGGCATCGCGGCGGCCGGATCGGCGGTGATCGCCATCACCAGCCCCGTCACCCAGAATCCCAGTACGACCAAGCCCACAAAGCTGAACCCGTAGGGCGCATCCATCCCGTACCGCGCGCTAGGCATTCCGCCACTTTGCCAGGAATCGGCCGCTCACGGGGCGGGCTACGACGCACTGGCCACCGACGTCGCCGCCGAGTGTCCGAGACCGTGGTGGCGCCGAGCCGGCTTCCGTCCGCGGCGGCGACGTGGACGGGCACGAGTCCGAGCGCGCGTCAAGGAAGTGGGCACGGTCAACCAATAGATCCAGCCTTGAACCGCCCGTGAGGGGTTGCGGCTGAGGCACTCGGCGGGATATCCGGTTGTCGGCTTCCGGCAGGGGCGCCAGACTCGGGGATCATGACCGACGAGCGGACCACCGTGCCGTTGTGGCGCCCGGTCGGGCCGGCGGAATTGGCGCTGCTGCGGGCTTCGGGGTGGCGGGCCCTGCCTCCTCGGCTCCCGGATCGGCCGATCCTGGCGGCCGAGGCGCTCGCAACGAAGATCGCCCGGCGCCGGATCATGCCTGTGTCGGGCGCCGGTTACGTCACCTGCTTCGAGGTCGATGCGGGCTTCGCACGCCGTCATCCGGTGCGGCAGGTGGGCGGGGCGGTTTCGGCCGAAGAGATCAACGCGCATCTGGCCGGTCCGATCCGCGTTGTGCGCGAATTCCACGCTCACGAATATCGGCCGCTGGCGATGCGGGTCATCAAAGCGGCCGCGGGCTGGGAACGCCCCGACGAGGTCACGGCGATGCTGGCGGTCGCCGGCGGGAAGACCTGGATCGGGCTCGACCGGGCGTTGCGCATCTCCGCGGCAGAGTACGGCGTCGGGGCAACCGAGCAGTCGTCCGGGAACATGCGGCTTTCCCTGCTCGTGGAGGCTTGTTCCGCGGACGGGCGCCGCCGGGAGTGGGCGGTCACGACACGGGCGATGCACACTGACGAGTTGCTGTTGCCCGTTCTGATGCTGCGGACCGCCGACTGGGTGCCGCAGGTGCGCGAGCGCGCACGCCGGTCACTGACCGCCGCTTTGGAATCCGCAAGTCCTGCGGCGTTGCTGGCGGCGCCCGGTGTGGCGGCGGCGACCGCGGCGTGGGCGCGCGGCCGTCATGCCCTGGACGCCGTCGCCGACGCACTGCGCGCGGCCCCGGACGAGGTACTGGCATCGACCCGCGAACACCCCGACATCGGGGTGCGGCGGCTGGCCTACCGGCTGTGGCTGGAATCAGACCGTCCCTCGCACGAAGAGGTCATGCGCGCCGCGTTGAGCGAACCTGATGAAGTGTGTCGGTTGCGCTGCGTGCAGTGGCTGGCCCGGGACGGGCGTGTGGACGTGCTGGAGCGGCTGCTGAGCCAAGGGACCGCGAAGGTCGCGGTGGAAGCGCTCACCGCACTGGTGCAACTCGGCCGTCCGCGAGCGGGCCTGGCTCATCTGGCGGACGGCTCGACGATGATGCGCACCACCGCGCAGTGGGCCGCCCGCCGCGCAGACCGTCCGCCCGCCGCGATCTACCGCGAGGCCCTGGCCACGGAACACCCCTGGGGCCGGACCCGTGCGCTGGTCGCCGGGCTCGGTGAATGCGGCACGCGCCAGGATGTGGACGTCCTGCTGCCTTTCCTGGAGCACCCGAGCCCACGCGTGCGGGCCGAAGCGGTGCGAGCCGTCCGCCGCCTGGGCGGCCCTGTCTCCCATCTCGCCGACCTGCTCGCCGACCCCGCCCCGGTGGTGGTCCGCGCGGTCAAGCGGGCGCTGCGCCATGAGCCCTACGCGGTGCCGACCGCGCGGCTCTGGGCCCTGCTGGCCGCCGATTCGCCACCGCACGTCCGGCTGGGGGCCTACGACCAACTGCGCACCCAAGACACCTGGACCCGCGTCCACGTGGACCTCCACCTCCTGGACGACCCTGATCCAGTGCTCAGCAGCCGAGCGCACGCCGACCTCACCGCCTGGACACGCCACGGCGCCGCGACCGCCTACCGCGCACCCGCCGAGGAAACGGCGCTGCGACTCGGCCGGCTGATCGACACGGCCGAAGCGCGGATCGGCGCCCGGCAGGCCCACCGGCTGCGCTGGATTCTCGGGATCGGCTGAGCAAGGCTCCCGCTGAGTGCTTTCGGGGGGAATGTCGAAGGTCAACGGATCGTAAACTGGTGGGCATGTCCGGTGATGGTCCCTCGTGCACGTGCGTGATCTGCCGTGACTACGGGGACCGGGACCGGCTGGACAACTTCCAGCTCCGCACCATCGTCCACGTGACGCAGTACGGGTGGAGCGTCGTTCTCGTCCAGGCGGACGGCGAGCGGCCCGGATGGGCGTACACGGTCGGGCTCTGGCACAGCCACCGCGCGCCCGAGCTGGCGATGTTCGGCGGCGACGTCTACGAGACCGAGGAGATCCTCAACACCCTCGGGCGGCACATCGCGGAGGGCCATGTCCCGGCGGACGGGGAGCGCCGCGACGGGGTCGTCCGCGGGCGGGCCGCCGCGTTCCGGGGCATCGACCCGCGCTGGTACGACGGGCTGTTCGGCGGCGCCGTCGCGTTCTATCGGCGGCCTCCGCTGCCGATGCTCCAGGTCGTCTGGCCCGACCGGACCGGGCGGTTCCCGTGGCAGCCCGGCACCGAGCTGCCGTTCCGCCGGTCGCAGCCGTGGCTGTGGCTCGATCCGAAGCAGCACTCCGCCGGGGTGTGGACGCGGCCGCACTGACTGGCCCTACGATCGGCGGGGTGTACGGGCCGCTCGCGGAGACCATCCGGACCCAGCGCCTCGTCCTGGAGCCGCTGGCGGTCCACCACGCAGACGAGATGGACGCCGTCCTGGACGATCCGCGCCTGCATCGCTACATCGGCGGTGAGCCGCTGAGCACGGACGAGCTGCGCGCCCACTACGCCCATCTGGTCGCCGGGCCGGCGCCGTTCCATCAGGAATGCTGGCTGAACTGGATCGTCCGCCGGTACCGCGACGGGCAGGCCATCGGCTACGTGCGGGCGACCGTCACCCCCGCGGCGCCGGGGTTCGCGGTGGCGCCCGCGTCGACCGGCTCGACCGTGACGCCGGGGCCCGCGCGGCTCTTCGCCTCCGTCGCCTGGGTCATCGGGACGCCCTACCAGGGTTTCGGGTTCGCGACCGAGGCCGCCCGCGCCCTGCTGGGGTGGCTCCGCGACAGCGGCGTCCACGACATCGTCGCCACCGTCCACCCTGACAACCGCCCCTCCGCGGCCGTCGCCGCCAAGCTCGGCCTGCACCGCACCGGCGAGACCACACCGGACGATGAGGACGTCTGGCGCCTCCCCCGCACCCCGCCGTGACACCCTGGCTACCGAATGATGGAGGCAGGACGACGTTGGGCGGAGCTCGTCCCCTGAAATGGCGGGGGGTGGGGGCTGGCGAGAAGACGTCGGGCGGAGCTCGTCCCTTGAATGGTGG
>NZ_SMKM01000135.1 GCF_004348665.1 Actinomadura sp. GC306
CGGCGGGGGTGTGCGAGCCGAGGACGGTGCTGCGTTCGCGCAGGTCCATGCGGGCGTGCAGGCCGGCGAGGAAGCCCGGCAGCCACCAGTTGGCGGCGCCCATGAACCGCATCGTGGCCGGGACCAGCAGGGAGCGGACGAGCACCGCGTCCACCACGATGGCGACGAACATGCCGACGCCGATGAGCTTGACGACGGTGATGCCCGCCGTGCTGAACGCGCCGATGACGACGAGGAACAGCAGGGCGGCGCTGGTGATGATGCTGCCGGTGTGCTGCATGCCGCGGGCGACCGCGGCGCGGTTGTCGTGGGTGAGGTCCCATTCCTCGCGGATGCGGCTGAGCAGGAAGACCTCGTAGTCCATGGACAAGCCGAACACGACCGCGAGGATCAGGATCATGCTGGTGGCCTCGACGCCGCCCGTGGGGGTGAAGTCGAGGAGCCCGGCGAGGTGGCCGTACTGGAAGCCCCACACGATCGCGCCGAACGAGGCGCCGATCGACAGGACGTTCATCGCGATGGCCTTCAGCGGCAGGACGATCGAGCCGAAGAACATGAACAGCAGGATGAACGTGGCGACGCCCACCACGAGCGCCATCTTCGGCAGGGACTCCATCAGGCTCGACATCAGGTCCATCTGCGCGGCCGTGCTGCCACCGACGTCGATGTGCATCGGGTAGCCGTCCTTGGCCAGGTGCATGCCGCGGATCTGTGTGACGAGGTCCTGGGCGCGCTGGTCCATCGGCTCGTACTTGTGCGTGACGGAGATCCGCACGCCGCCGTACGTGCCGGAGTAGCCGGTGAACTGCGCCTCCGACACTCCGGGAAGCTTCCCCAGCTTCTGCCGGAACTCGTCCAGGTAGGGCGGGATGGGGTCGTCGCTGCGGGGCGTCCAGTCGCGCGGGATGAGGTCGCCGGAGACGACGACGTCGATGGGTTCGGCGGAGCCGTTGGGGAACTCGGCCTTGATGGTCTCCACCACCATGCGGGTGGGGCTGTCCTTGGGGAGGACGCGGGCGTCCACACTGCCGAACTGGACGTTCAGGAACGGCACGAACATCACGCCGAGGATGACGAGGACGACCGTGAAGTACGGCAGCGGATGCTTCATCACGCTCTGGCCGAGGCGGTACCAGAAGCCGCTGTCCGGATCCCGCTGCGCGCGCTTGGCGGTGGGCCGCCGCCAGGGCATCCGGCCGAACTCGACGCGCGGCCCTAGGAGCGCCAGGAGGGTCGGCAGCAGGACGGTCGCGCCGAACACCGCGACCATGACGGTGGCTATGCCCGCGAGTCCGATCGTCCGGAGGAACATCTGCGGGAAGAGCAGGAGGCCCGCGAGGGCGGCCGAGACGGTGATGCCGCTGACCACGATGGTGCGGCCCGCGGTGGCCATGGTGGTGGACAGGGCGCTCTGCCTGATGGGACGCAGCGCCTCTCTGTACGCGTCCTTCGCCGCCTTGCGCGACTTCCGGTCGCGTTGCCGTTTCCAGGGTTTGCCCGGCGGGATGCCCTGCGCGGCCATGCCGCGCCCCAGTTCCTCACGGAAACGGCTGATGATGAACAGCGAGTAGTCGATCGCCAGACCGACGCCCATCATCGTGACGACTTCCAGGGCGAAGGACGTCACGTCGGTGGCGTAGGTGACGACGTGCAGGACGGCCAGTCCGCCGATCGTCGAGAAGATCCCCACGATGAGCGGCAGGAACGCGGCGTTCAGGGCCCCGAACAGGATGACGAGCAGGATGATCAGGGGCAGCGCGGTCATCAGCTCCGCGCGGACGATGTCGTTGACGACCTGCTTACCGAACTCCTCACCGAGGGGGACGCTGCCGCCGAACTCGACCGTGAGCCCTGGCGCGGCCAAGCGCTCCTTGATGGCGTGGTAGTTCTCGATCTGGGTGGCGCCGTCGTCGCCCTGCAGTTTCACCGCGACGAACGTGGAACGGCGGTCGTGGGAGGCGAACGTCTCCGCGGCCTTACCGTCGAACGACCAGTACGAGATGATCTCTTCGACGTTGGCCTTGGGCAGGCGCGCGATGGTGGTGACGACGCTCGCCTGGTAGCGCGGGTCGTCCACCGTCATGGTGTCGCTGCTGTAGAGGACGAGGACGTCGGGGTTGGTGCTGCCGAAGTAGGTGGCGCCGAGCTTGGCGACGAGCGTCGAGGAGGCGTCCGGGTCCTCGAAGCCGCCCTCCGTGAACTTGGAGAACACTCCGAGGCCCCACACGCCCGCGACGCAGGTCATGATCGTGATCAGAACAAGGCTGGTCCAGCGTCGCCGGTGGATGAGACGCCCCAGCCCCGAAAGCATGATCCTCCTGTGTCGTCACGGCCCGCGCGGGGCCGCGTCGGCCCGTCACTCGCCCCCGGACCGCCGGCCGCCGACCGGCGGCCGTCCAGGACGGCACGGTTCGTCCAGGATGGTACGTGCGCCCACCCCGGACGGGTGCCCCCTTCGCGCCCTTTGCGCTACTTACGAGACGCCAGACGAGCCTCTGTCGTTGGCAGCTCGCCGTCAAGGTAGCGCTGACGCGTGGCCGCACGGGCGATCTTGCCGCTCGACGTACGGGACACGCCACCCGGTTCGATCAACACGAACTCGTGCACGCTCATCTCGTGCTCGACGTTGACGGCCCCCCTCACGGCGGACTCCACCTCGTGGGGGTCCAGCCGTGCGAGCGGGATGCGGCGGTTGCGCTCGGCGACGACCACCAGCCGCTCGGTCTCCTCCCCGGGCAGCGCGAACGCGGCGACGTGATCGGGGCGGATCGCCGGGTGCGCCTCCTGTGCGGTGACCTCGATGTCCTGCGGGTAGTGGTTGCGGCCGTCCACGATGATGAGGTCCTTGATGCGGCCTGTGACGTACAGCTCGCCCTCGTGGACGACGCCGTAGTCACCGGTCTTCATCCAAGGCCCGGCCGGCAGCTCCCCCGGCTCGGACAGTTCGCCGCCGAACGTGTCCTGGCTGCGTTCGGAGTTGCGCCAGTACCCGGGGGCGGTGTTGGGGCCGTGCACCCAGATCTCGCCGACGGTGCCGTCCGGCTGCTCGACGCGGGTGTCCGGGTCGACGATCGCGACGATCTGCCCGCAGGGCCGTCCGCACGACACGAGGGCGCTGGCGCGCTCGGAGTCGGCGCCGCAGAGCCGCAGCTCACCCTGGGTGAGCGCCTCCCGGTCGACGTTGATGACCTTGGGCGGCGCGTCCTCGGCCGCCGCGGACACGAACACGGTCGCCTCGGCCAGCCCGTACCCGGGAGCCTGCACGCCGGGGCGCAGGCCGGCGGACGCGAACGCGTCCGCGAACATCGTCAGCGTGGACGTGCGGATCGGCTCCGCACCGTTCAGGCACGTCGTCAGCCCGGACAGGTCCAGCTCGGCGACCTTCTCCGGCGTCGCCTGCGACGCGACGTACTCGTAGGCGAAGTTGGGGCCCGCGGTGTAGACGTTCTTGCTCGGACGCTCCGCGATGAGTTCGAGCCACCGCATCGGGTTCATGATGAACGAGACGGGGTCGGTGTAGATGGCGTGGTCACCGCGCACCATGGGCAGGGCCATGGTCGCGATGAGGCCCATGTCATGGAACAGGGGCAGCCAGCTCACCAGCTCCGGGTCGGGCTTGTCCGGCGCCCATCCGGCCCACAGCTGCGCGGCGTTCGCCGTCACGTTCCCGTGGGTGATCTCCACTCCGGCGGGGCGGCGCGTAGAGCCGGACGTGTACTGCAGGTAGGCGAGGTCGTCGAACGCGACGGGCTCGGGCTCCCAGCGGTCCGCGAGGGAGAGGTCGATCTCGTCCGCGAAGACGATCTCCTTCGGGTTCGGGACGTCGTGGTCGGCGAGGAACTTCTCCACGTGCGGGAGCGCGTTCCGCGTGGTGACGATGACCGCGGGCTCCGCGTCGGAGTAGGCGCCGATCAGCCGGTCGGCGTGGCCGGGGAGGTCGGGCGAGAACAGCGGCACCGCGATGACGTGCGCGTGCATCGCGCCGAGCATGGTCATCATGTATTCGAGGGTCTGCGGCAGCAGCAGCGCGGCCCGCTCGCCCGGTCCGGTGACCTGGCGGAGCGTCACGGCCGTCGCCCGTGCGTGCCGTTCCGTCTCGGCCCAGGTCAGCGTGACATGGGCGCCGGACGGGTCGGTCGAGTAGTCGACGAAGGTGTAGGCCGGGGCGTCCGGCTTCTCCTTCGCCCACCTCGCGACCCGCTCGATCAGCGGGGTGCGGCCGGAACCTCCGGGCAGGAGGTCGGGGAGCAGCGAGCCCAATGCCATTGATCAATCTCCCGAGGGGATGGGCCGGGCGGGGCCGAGGGGTGATGCCGCGGCCGGTCTCGTTCTCCGGGCGGACGACCGTGTCCGGCGCCCGGGCGACCGGCGATGATCGTCAAGCTACCCGATGGTAGTGAGTGCGCGATATTAGCTCGCGGTCACATTCGGCAAAGCGGGGTTTGTCACCGCCGTGACAAGAGGAATACCCCCCTAACAGGGTGCCGTCCGTCCGGTCACCGACCGTGCTTGCGGCTAATGGCCGCCGGAGAAGATCTGCTGCATGATGCCCCTGCGGTGGCGTCCCTGGTAGGTGGTCTCCGGGTTGACGTCGTCCGGAAGAGCGGCGAGGTAGCGGCTCTCGGCGTCGATCAGCTGTTCGAGTTCTCCGCGATCAAGAAAGACGCCCCGGCATCCCGGGCATTCCTCGATCACGACCCCGTTGCGTTCGTGTGTCCCGAGCACGGATTCGCACTTCGGGCAGCGCAGCGTCGCGTCTGACATACCGGATCCCCTGTCCGTCACGACAGCGTTTACTGGTCAGGCGGTTAGCTTACTGACAGAGCCCCCCAATTGGGACGGTACGGGGACAATCATCCACGGATTCGGGCGCCGCGAGCAGGGGCGAGCCCGTTCGGCTCGCCCGCGGGCCCCCTGGGAAAAGATCACGTCAGCGCACCTTCGGGTTCGGTGGCGGCGGCCGTGGCGCGGTGCAGCGTCATCCGCCGCCGCAGCAGCCCGACGCAGGCGATGGCCCACAGCAGGCCGATCTCGGCCACGAGCGCGATGCCGACGACGATCGCCCAGTCCGTCTCCTCCTGCTCGCTCATCGCGGTCGGGGACATCAGCGTCATCCTGCCCTTGCCGTCCGCCGCCGGACCGGCCTGCTCGGGGGCGGTCAGGGGCGGCGGCAGCGAGACGTCACCCGGCCCCGGCGCGGTCGGCGCGGTCGGCGCGGGGATGGCCGGCGCCCCCGACGGCAGCTCAGGGAGAAGCTGCTCCGTGCCGCCCGGCGCCTGCGGCCCGGCGCCGGGGCCCGTGCCGCCTGCGCCGCCTGGCGGCATGGGGAACGCGGCGCAGTCTTCACCGGGCCGGCATCCGTCACCGCCGGTGGACGCCTCGGGACCCGCACTCGCCGGCCCGTGCGCGCCGCCGCCGGGCTGGTCGGCCGTCCTGGGCTTCACCGCGCCGCCGGAGGACGGCTTGCCGCTGGACGCGGAGCCCTCGCTGGGCCGGGTGCCGGGCTTCCCACCGGCCGTCGGATGACCCCCCGCCTTCGGAGACCCACCGGCCTTCGGACTCTGCCCCGCCTTCGGATGCCCGCTCCCCTTCGGACTCCCGCTCCCCTTCGGACTCCCGCCCGCCTTCGGCGTCCCGCCCGACTTCGGAGTTCCGCCCGACTTCGGAGTTCCGCCCGCCTTCGGAGTTCCGCCCGCCTTCGGAGTTCCGCCCGACTTCGGAGTACCGCCCGCCTTCGGGCTACCGCCGGACGTCGGAGTTCCCCCCGCCTTCGGTGTCCCGCCGGACTTCGGAGTACCGCCGGACTTCGGGCTGCCCGGCTTCGGAGTACCCGACTTCGGACCGCCGCCCGCCTTGGGGCTCGCGCCGGACTTCGGATGCCCGCTCGCCTTCGGTTGTCCGGCCTTCGGGGCACCGCCCGGCTTCGGGCTCGCGCCGGACTTCGGGATCCCGCCAGGCTCCGGGTGCCCGCTCGTCTTCGGCTGTTCGCCAGGCTTCGAGCTTCCGCTCGTCGTCGGTTGTCCGGCCTTGGGAGTTCCGCCGGACTTCGGGCTCTTGCTCGGCTTTCCACCGCTGGGAGTGCCCGGCTGGCCGTCCCCGCCCGCCGGATTCTTGGGGCTGGACGACGCGCTGCCGCTGGGCTTGCCCGAGTGACCGTCCGGGGTCGGCTTGGGGCCGCTGGGGGTACCCGCCTCGCAGGGGCGCCCGTCCGCGTCCTCCTCGCAAGCCTCCTCGTCGCCGTCCTTGTCCGGCTTCGGAGCGTCGGCTCGGTCGATGATCGCGCGGGTCGACCGGCTGTCCGCGTTCGCGGCGTCCGCCACGACCTGGATGCTCAGCGGCAGTACGCGGCCCCCGGATGCCGAGACCACTTCGCGCGGCACCAGGACGGTGGCCGTCCGTTCGACAGGCTTCCCGCCGACGTCACCCAACGCGCAGCGCAACTCTTCCAGCGCGACCTTGGTGCAGGACGGCGAGAACTTCGTCCAGGACAGCGGCCGCTCAGCGGTCCAGCGCAGCGTCGTGTCCTTGGCGGTTCCGCCCTGGGCGTGCACGCGGACCGTGTACGTCAGCGCGGCGCCCTTGTCCGTGGTCGTGTCCCCGGTCGCCGCCATGTCGATGAGCAGCCGGACGCCGGACGAGCGCTCGCCGAGTCCGGCGGCGGCGGTCGGGCCGGCGAGCATCACCGACGGTGCGGCCAGTGCGATCGCAGCCCAGAGTGTCCTTCGGCCCCCCGTGTGCAACCCTTTCCCCTCTCGCGGTTTCGCTGTCTCTCATGGCTGCCTGGGGGGCGGCGATACGGCGCCGGGCACAGAGGGTTATTGCCAACTTCGGTACGCGTGTAACGTGCATCACTCTGACGACCGCACCTCTTCCGCATAGCGAAATCGATTCTCCGTAGAATCGGGTGAATCGTCAGGGAGAGGAGACCCGGGGTGGCGGAGGCCGTTCGTTCGCTGGAGCGTGCGTTCGATCTGCTGGAGCATCTGGCGGACGCGGGGGGCGAGATGGCGCTGTCGGAGCTCACGGAGGTCTCCGGGCTGCCGATGCCGACGATCTACCGCCTGATGCGGACGCTGGTGAACCAGGGCTACGTGCGCCAGGAGCCGTCGAAGCGGTACGCGCTGGGCCCGCGCCTGGTCCGGCTCGGCGAGGGCGCCAGCCGCCTGCTTGGGACGTGGGCGCGGCCGGTGCTGGCCCGCCTCGTGGACGAGGTCGGCGAGACGGCCAACATGGCGGTCCTGGAGGGCGACGAGGCCGTGTACGTCGCACAGGTGCCGTCCAGGCACTCCATGCGGATGTTCACCGAGGTGGGACGGCGCGTCCAGCCGCACTGCACGGGCGTGGGCAAGGCGCTGCTGTCGCAGCTACCCGACCAGCGGGTCGCGGAGATCCTCGCCCGGACGGGGATGGCGGCGCACACGCCCAACACGCTGACCACCCCGGAGGCCCTGCTGGCCGAGCTGGGGCGGATCCGCGAGCAGGGGTACGCGCTGGACGACGAGGAGCAGGAGCTCGGGGTCCGCTGCGTCGCGGTGCCACTACGCGGCGTGCCGGCGCTGACCGCGATCTCCGTATCCGGCCCGTCCGGGCGGATGACGCGCGAGGCCGTCCCTAACGTCGTCCCCATCATGCTGGAGGCGGCCGAACGCTTCGCCAAGGAACTCGACCCGAACACGTGAAAGGCGAGACCGTCCCAAACGAACGGTCTCGCCTCTCCGGAAATCGTGTCAGTCGACGGGTTCGCCCACGAGGACGGTCGGCCGGCCCCCGCGCTCCCAGGCGACGAAGTCGCCCGCGGACTTGACGAGGACCGTCGCCATCCACAGCGCCAGGCCCGTGTCGTCGGCGATGCCCACGACGGGGATCATGTCGGGAATGGCGTCGATCGGGGAGACGATGTAGACGAGGCCCAGGGCGAGCAGCCCGAGCGTCCCGAACGACATGCCCTTGTACTCGCCGCGGAGGACCGACTTGAGCATCCGGGGGACGGCCCGCGCCCGCTCCCACAGGCCAGGGGCGTCGGGTTGCTGGGTCTCGCGATAGATCTGCCAAGCCTGCCCTGCGGCGGCCGCACTGCGCTTCCGATCCACGAGCACTCCTTCGACGAACGTTCAGGAGGGCGCGCCCCCGCGGCGCCCACGCATTACTAAGACGCCATGAATGCCGGGAATGTTCCCCTCAGCCGAGATTGAGGCGGGCCGCACGGCCATTCCGGCGAAGGGCGCCGGAATGATCGCGATTTCGCCGGACGAAACACCATGCGCGCGTGAGAAGGCTCACTCCCGTCGCGCACGTGCGGCGGTTCACGGCGTGTTGCCCCGCGTTCACTGGAAGCATGTCGCCCGCGGGGGGCGCCGCCTCCCCCGGCACGACCGGCATGGCCGCCGACCACCGCAGGAGCCGAAGACCGATATGAGCGGCGACGATACGCAGCGACCCGTCCACGGCACCGCGGTCGGCGGCGCCTATGTCGCGCTGCCCCCGACCGCGGTCGACGCGTCCCCCGGGGGCCCGACCCGGCTGATCGTGGCCTGGCCGGGCTTCGATCCGCCCCGCACCGCGCAGGCGCTGGCGGCGGCGATCCCGATGACCGGGGTCCCGGTGTGGCGCGTCTACCTCGACCTGCCGTGCACCTCGCCCGGCGGGCTCGAATCAGGCGAGATCCTGCGGACGGAGGCCATCGAGACGTACTGCACGGCGGTCGAGGACGCCGTCCGGCGCCTCCCCTCGGCCCTGGCCGAGATCCGCCGCGACCTAGCCGTCCCCGACGGGCCGGTCGGCCTCGCGGGCTTCAGCGTGGGCGGCGCCGCCGCGCTGCTGGCCGCGGCACGCGACGCGGTGCCGGTGAGCACCCTCGCACTCGTGGCACCGGTCGTCGCACCCTCGCGCGCCGCGCGGGCGGTGGAGAAGCGCTCCGGCCTGGACCGTTCCTGGACGGACGACGCCCACGCCCGCGCCGACCGCCTCGACCTCGCCGCCATCGCCCCGGAACTGGCCGGACGGGACGTCCCGACCCTCCTCATCGGCGGCGCCGCCGACCGCGTCGTACCCGCCCAGGAGATCACCGCACTGCGCGACGTACTGCGCCGCAACGACACCGGCCCCGTGGAGTCCACCACGTTCCGCATGGCCCACGCCCTGGCCGCCGAGCCCGGCACGGAGGCACGCCCGCCCATAACCGAGGCGGTGCGAGTAGACGGCGTCCTGACCGACTGGTTCCGAGAACGCCTGGCCACCACCCCGACGACCACCCACCCCGCAGACACCCAGACCACGAGCGCCCGGACCGCAGAGGACGCGCAGGCGTCTGGAAACGCGGACGCAGGAACCGGGGCGTGGTCACTTGACGCGGGTGGCGCGCCTCCTGAGCCCCAGGAGGCCGCCGAGCCATGGAGCGCGGCGGCCGGAGGCGGACGCTGAAACCCGCCCGGCGGGCACGCTTGCGCGCCCGCCGGGCGGGTTTCAGCTGGTGCGGGGTCAACCGCGGGAGAGGACCTCGTAGCGGACCGGGATCACGCCCGATCCGGTGCCGCCCACCTTCTTCATGGCGGCCCTCGACAGGTCCAGGCAGCGGCCGCTCACGAACGGGCCGCGGTCGTTGATGCGGACGGTGACGGACCGGCCGTTGTTCTTGTTCGTCACGCGGACCTTGGAGCCCATCGGCAGCGTCTTGTGCGCGGCCGTCAGCTCGCTCGGGTCGAAGGGCTCGCCGCTGGCGGTCATCTGCCCCTGCCAGTAGTACGAGGCTTCGCAGGATCCCGACTCCAGGACCTTCCGCTTCTTCTTTTTCTTCTTCTCGGCCTTCGGCTTCGGCGCCTCGCCGGCCGTGACGTCGGACCTGTCCTTCGGAGGTCCGGTCTTCTTCTTCCGGGACGGCTCGGGTGAGCGGGTCCCGCCGCGGGCCGCGCGCGTCGGTTCGGGGCGCGGCCCGTCGGCCGGCGGCTCGCCGGCCCGCGGTTCCGCGGCCTTCGGCGGTACCTGCGCCGCCCGCGCCGCTTCGGCGGAGCCGTCGGTCTTGACCAGGGCGAACGCGGCCAGGGTGAGGACCGCGGCCGCGGCACCGGAGACGATCAGAATCGTTCGTAGGCGTGCTCGAAGAAGACGCCTGACAGGGCTACCCACAGAGGTGTCCTTTGATCGGGGACAGGGCCCCGGACGCCCGGCGCGTCGTCACGCCGTGCTCGCGGCGCGTTCAGGCGACGTCGATCGTCCCCGAATCCCCCGCCGCCCGCGGGCTCATGGGCCCGCTCCCCGCGCCGATCTCAAGGCGCGGCCGCGTCATCGCGGTCTGGCGTCCGGCAGGTGCGGCCGGAAAGGCATCTTCTTTTTTTGATCACTCAGAAGCCGCACCGAACGACCGCGTTCGCCCCTTGACGACCCCCACCAAATGATCTTTATGGCGGGCGGACCGGACGAAGGCGGTTCGTGGTTGACCGTACGTCGCGTCTCGCGTGAATCAAGACGCAGGGCCCTCATTTGTGGGGTTTGTCACCCGACCCTTTGCCGTGTGAAGTCACTCGCAAGCGGTGTGTAACCGGGCAAGATGATCTCCTTTACCCGCACGAGAACCGCGATCTCGGACATATAACGGGGACCGTGCACGCAAAGAAAACGGGGCGTCCCGCAGATGTTACGACATCTGCGGAACGCCCCGTTTTGATCAGCTTGATCAGGGCCTTCGGTCAGCGCAGCGAGGGCACCGCGGGCAGCTTCAGGTTGGGCGTGTCCAGCAGGGACACCGGGCCGTCCCCGCGGGCCGCGGCGTGCTCGCTCGCCTCCAGCACGTGCACGACCTCACCGACGCCGGCCGCGTCGAGGTTGCCGCCGGCCTCCGTGACCACCCCGTCGGCCTGCCCGACCAGGTCGCCGGCCGGGGCCGGCTGCGCGGCCCGGGCGTTCGGCGGGAAGAGCGTCCGGCCCACCGGCAGCCCGGCCGGGCTCGCCGCGCCGAGCATGGCCGGGACGTCCGTCTGCAGCAGGCTCACCGGCGACTCGGCCCGCTGGGCTTCGCGGAGGACGGGGCGGCCGGTCAGAGCCTGGTTGAGGCCGAGGTCCGTGAGCAGGTTCGACACGCTGCCGAGGTCGCCCGTGGGCTGCTGCGGCTGCTGTTGCTGCGGCTGCTGCTGCTGTTGCTGGGCCGCATCCCCGGTGATCGCGGGGGGCATCGCGCCGGCGAACGGGTCGGGGTTGGCCGCCCGGAGGCCGGGCGCGACCGCCGTGCCCCGGAGCACGTGGTCGACCTCCTGCGTGGCCGCCTCGGCGGCCTGCCCCGCGGTCATCGTCAGCGGCTCGGGGAGCGTCCGGGCGACCGGCTCGGCCGCGGCGTAGCTCTCGTAGAGGAGTTCGGTGGACGGGCCGGCCGCGGCGTTCGCGGGCGCCGCCGCGACGGCGAACGCCGCCGCCGGCACGAGGACGGAGACGCTCAGCAGACTCTTCACGGATCGGTACATGTTTCCCCCCGGGATATTTCGGATCTGACCCTGCACGTGTGATGTGCGCCCGAGGTAAACATTTTCCGGCGCACCGTCGCCCGGCGACGCTAGTACAGCCCGGAGGCGCGCACGGCCATTTGGCGAAGCGATTGGTAAACCCCGCCTAGATCTACAGAATCCGTTGCCGGAGAAGCCGCGGCCTGCAAATGACATCAAGGCCCGACATACCATTCCAGAGAAGCGGAAACGGGGACGCCCGGCAGGGCGTCCCCGGCTGGTGCGTTCCGGCTACTCCGCGGTGCCGCCGAGCGCGATGGCCGAGTCCACCTCGTTCTTACGGGCGGCGAGCTCGGCCGCGTAGCGCTCCTCGTCGACCTTCTCGGCGATCTCCTCGTCCTGCTTCATGAGCGCTTCGAGGTCGGCCTTGGCATTGTCGAGGACGCCCATGTCCGCGTAGGCGGCCTGCACCTTGTCGCCCCACAGCCCGACGTCCCGGACGCACGGCACGATGCGGCTGAACAGCAGCGACTGATAGAGCGTGTACATATCCGAGTCGTCGACGTATTCCATGCACTTGTCGACCGGCATGTCGAGCTGCTCGAAGATCTCCTTGCCCTTGAACCGGTCCCGCATCAGGTAGCAGCCCTCGACGACGAACTCCTCGCGCTCGGCCCGCTCCTTGTCGGTGAGCTCGGCGTAGTAGTCCTTCAGCGCGAGCCGGCCGAACGCCACGTGCCGCGCCTCGTCCTGCATGACGTACGCGAGGAGCTGCTTGACCAGCGGGTTCGTCGACATGTCGCGGTAGAGGCCGAACGCGGCGAGCGCGAGGCCCTCGATGAGCACCTGCATCCCGAGGTACGGCAGGTCCCACCGGCTGTCCTCCAACGACTCGGCGAGCAGCTTCGCCAGGTCCTGGTTGATCGGGTAGTACATGCCGATCTTCTCGTGCACGAACTTCGTGTAGAGCTCGACGTGCCGCGCCTCGTCCATCGTCTGGGTGGCGGCGTAGAACTTGGAGTCGAGGTCCGGCACGGACTGCACGATGCGCGCCGACACGTTGAGCGCGCCCTGCTCGCCGTGCAGGAACTGGCTGAACAGCCACGATCCCTGGTGCCGGCCGAACTCGTCGCGCTCCTTCTGCGACATCTTGTCCCAGATGTCGGAGCCGAAGAGCGGGTTGAAGTTCTCCGGCAGGCCCGCGACGTTGATCGGATCGACCTCAAGGTCCCAGTCGATGCGCTTCTGCGCGTCCCACTGCTTGTCCTTGCCCTTCTGGTACAGGCTGAGCAGCCGGTCGCGCCCCTCGTCGTATTCCCAGGTGAAGCGGGTGTCACCGGCCATGGGGACGTTCCACGTCTCCGTCGGCACCGGCGTGGAGTAGAGGTCGTAGGAACTCACGAAGATCCTCCTCGGGGGGATGACGCCGCGCGATCGCGACGCGGGTGTGCTCCGCCCACGGCTTTACATACCTTCGTAACATGTAAAGCCCCGAGAAACCAGACCCACCGGAGTCCCGCCCGCCGCTACCGGGACTGGAGGGCGTCCAGTCCGACGGCCTGGGCTATCACCAGGCGGCGGTCGATGCGGGGGTCGTGGATCTCGACGACGTAGCGGTCGCGGATGCCGAACCTCTTGTCGACGGAGAAGACGAGCTGGTCGCCGGCGTAGAAGTCGAAGTGGTACGGCCACGCGAACGGCAGCGAGTCCACCATCGGGATGAACTGCCAGACGCGCCGCAGCGCCGCGACGGCCTTGTTGCGCTCGCTGCCCGTGAACTGGCCCAGGCCCGGCTGCTCCAGGTGCCACGTGGAGGCGAGGAGCGACTTCTTGAAGTCCTTGCGGAAGACGCCGATCGCCTGCCCTTCGGCGTCGGTGATGTCGTACGCGGAGGCGAGGTCGATGCGCTTGCGGGCCTTGAAGCCGAGGATCGGACGCGACTTCGTGTCGTCGGTGTAGAGGGTCACCTGCTCCTTGAACGCCATGCGCTTCTGCTGGGCGAAGGCGAGCAGCTCGCCCTCCTTCCCGCCCGGCGCCTCGGCGCGCACCTCGTACTGGTTCACCATCAGGCGTATCCGCTGCCTGATCAGCAGCCTGCCGTGCGCCTGGAGCCCTTGTGCGTCCAGCGGACTCACCCGTTCCTGAGCCTTGGGGGTATCTGTCACGGATGAGTGTGGCAGGTCGGGAATCGTCGGTTCAGGAATCCTCGATGTGCGACGCGAGATACCTGTTGATGAGCCGCTCCGCCTCGGCGACGATCACCGGGTCGCCGGCGGGGTCGCTGCGGAACGCCATCTTCAGCACGGCGTCGCCGGCCTCCACCGAGATGGCGAGCGCGATGGCCAGGCCGGGGGTGTCCCGCAGGTCGAAGGTCTCGACGATCATCCGGCGGAGCGTCTCGGCGACGACGGTGTTGTTGTCGGCGTCGGAGTCGAGCAGGTGGACGTCCGCGACGTCGCCGAACCGCAGCACGCGGAAACCGGGCACGGTCCGGTGCATCT
Organism: Actinomadura sp. GC306; assembly: GCF_004348665.1. Taxonomy (GTDB): domain Bacteria; phylum Actinomycetota; class Actinomycetes; order Streptosporangiales; family Streptosporangiaceae; genus Spirillospora. Next base: position 13,931 of record NZ_SMKM01000135.1, read on the forward strand.
CGACGAAGATCTCGATGATCGCGCCGACCGTGTCGGACCAGTCGGCGAAGTCGTCCTCGGCCAGCCGCGCCGAGATCCGCTCCCCGAAGACCTCCAGGTTGCGCAGGGCAAGGGCCTGCGCGACGGCGCGCTTGTCGGGGAAGAACTGGTACACCGAGCCGATCGCCACATCGGCGCGCTGGGCGATGCGCGTCGTGGTGAGGCCGTCGTAGCCGTCCTCGTCGAGGATGTCCGCGCAGGCGTCGAGCATCCGCTGGACGCGTTCGGCGCTGCGGCGCTGGGCAGGACGGCGGCGGAGCGGAGTCCGGATCTCGGTCACCCCACCATTGTCACCCCAACGCGGCGGACCTCGGCAATTGCGCACCGGCGATCGCGCCACGGGGTCGGGGGAGGCTTCCGCCCGCACCGCCCGAACCCCTAATATCCGAAAGCTATTCGCGTTTTCGCGCGGGTGTCGTCGAGGAGGGGCGCGATGGGGCTGCCGGAAGGGTTCCGCTGGGGTGTCGCCACCGCCGCGTACCAGGTCGAGGGTGCGGTGGACGAGGACGGGCGGGGCCCGTCCACCTGGGACACGTTCTCCCATACGCCGGGACGCGTCCGCGACGGCCACACCGGCGACGTCGCCTGCGACCACTACCACCGGTGGCCCGCGGACGTCGCGCTCATGCGGGACCTCGGCGTCGGCTCCTACCGGTTCTCGATCGCGTGGCCGCGTGTCCAGCCGGCGGGGAGCGGCCCGGTCAACACCAAGGGGCTCGACTTCTACGACCGCCTGGTGGACGGCCTGCTCGCCGCGGGCATCGCCCCCGCCGCGACGCTCTACCACTGGGACCTCCCGCAACCGCTCGAAGACGCGGGCGGCTGGATGGAACGTGACACCGCCTACCGGTTCGCCGAATTCTCCTACCTCGCCGCCGACCGGCTCGCCGACCGCGTCGACATGTGGATAACTCTCAACGAGCCCGTGGTCGTGACGGCCTACGGTTACGCGTTCGGCGTCTACGCCCCCGGCCGCACGCTCATGCTCGACGCGCTCCCCACCGCGCACCATCAACTCCTCGCCCACGGCCTGGCCGTGCACGCACTGCGCAGCAGGAACGCCCGCAAGGTCGGCCTGACGAACCACTACTCCCCCGCCTGGGCCGCGACCCCCGAGGACCAGCCCGCCGCGGACGCCTTCGACGCGTTCATGAACAGGCTCTTCACCGATCCCGTCATGACCGGCCGCTACCCCGACCTCATGGACGGCGCGGCGTTCGTCCGCCCGGAGGACCTCTCCGTCATCGCCACACCCCTCGACTTCCTGGGCGTGAACTATTACCAGCCGACCCGGCTCGCGACGCCGTCCGAAGGGCCGCTTCCCTTCGACATGGTGGACGTCACCGAGTACCCGACGACCGGGATGGGCTGGCCGATCGTCCCGGACGCGTTCCTCTCACTGCTGCGTACGCTCCACTCCAGGTACGACCTGCCCCCGCTCTACATCACCGAGAACGGGTGCTCGTTCCCGGACGAGATCGGCCCGGACGGCACCGTGGACGACTCCGCCCGCATCGACTTCATGGACGCCCACATCAAGGCCATGCGGACCGCCATCGACGAGGGCATCGACATCCGCGGCTACTACGCCTGGTCCCTCCTGGACAACTTCGAATGGTCGGAGGGCTACCACCCGCGGTTCGGCCTCGTCCACGTGGACTACGAGACCCAGAAGCGCACACCGAAGAAGTCGTTCGCCTGGTACCGCGACCTCATCGCGTCCTTCCGCGAGCCCGTCGGGTCGCGCTGATCGCGGCGGCCCCTTGATCCCTGCGGGCACCGTCGCCGGGGGCGTTCCCCGATAGCCTTCTCCCGCCCGTCCGCGCCCTGGAGGTCCGTAAATGTCCGGTACCCGCCCGCTGCGCCCGAACGATCCCCGGGAGGTCGGCGGGTACCGGCTCACCGCCCGGATCGGTGAGGGCGCGCAGGGCAGCGTCTTCCTCGGGGAGACCGGCACCGGGCAGCGGGTCGCGGTGAAGCTCCTGCACGCGGACTTCCGGACGGACGCCCGTGCCCGCACCGCGTTCGAGCGGGAGCTGGCCGCCGCGCGGCGCGTCGCCCCGTTCTGCACGGCGCCCATCTTCGCGGCGGACGCCGACGCCGACCCGCCGTACATCGTGAGCGAGTACATCGAAGGGCCGTCGCTGCGGGAGCTGGTCGCCGGACGCGGCGTGCTCGCCGGCACCGAGCTGACCCGGCTCGCCATCGGCACCGCGACCGCGCTCGCGGCGATCCACGAGGCAGGCGTCGTCCACCGCGACTTCAAGCCCGCCAACGTGCTGCTGGGCGAGGACGGCCCGCGGGTCATCGACTTCGGCATCGCCCGTTCGCTGGACGCCACGTCCGCGACCATGACCGGCGCCGTCGGCACGCCGGCCTTCATGGCGCCGGAGCAGGTGGCGGGGTCGTCCGGGGGCGCGCCGCTGGACATGTTCGCGTGGGGCTGCACGATCGCGTTCGCGGCGAACGGGGTGGCGCCGTTCGGCCACGACTCCGTCCCGGCGATCATGCACCGCATCCTGCACGCGGACCCCGACCTGGGCGCGCTGGACGGCGACCTGCGCGACCTAGTCGCGGCCTGCCTGGCGAAGGACCCGGCGGACCGGCCCACCGCGCTCCAGGTGCTGCGGCGGCTGCTCGGCACCGGCTCCGACGCGAACCTCCTCGCGGAGGGCAGCTCCGCCGCCACCCGCTCCTCGCCCCCGGACGCGGCGGCACCGGCCGCGGAGGCACCGGCCGGGCAGCCCGGTCCCCGGCCGGCGGGCGCGGCCACCGAGCCGCCGTTCGCGCCGCCCGGCACCGTCCCCGCCGGGGCGTTCCCGCCGCC
>NZ_SMKM01000136.1 GCF_004348665.1 Actinomadura sp. GC306
GTCCTAGACCTAGCAACTCTGACGGCCTACACCCGCCTCTACACCCGCCTTCTCTCCTAACCCCCCACCGTTGACTTGCGGCCACGCCGCAAGTCAACGAGGTCGGTGGTCTCCGTGAGACCTTGCGGCGCTTTGATCACTAGGCTGCCGTGAGGTTTCTGCGCGTCGGTGACGTTCGGACATCCGCCCCCGGACCCAGCTGCCGAGCGAGCTTCGGCGCCCCCGAGCTGAGGAGAGTCGATGCGCAGTGGTCTCGTGCTGGCCGGACGTTACGAGCTGGAGGAGATGCTCGGCCGGGGCGGGATGGGTGAGGTGTGGCGGGGCGTGGACCAGCGCTTGCGCCGCCCGGTCGCGGTGAAGATCCTGCCGCTGAGCGGTGCGGCCGACGGGACGGGGTTGGCCCGGTTCCGGCGGGAGGCCGAGATCGCGGCGGCCGTGAACCACCCCGGGCTCACCACCGTCTTCGACATCGACGAGCACACCGACGGAGGGTTGCGCCTCTTCTTCCAGGTGATGGAGTTGATGCGGGGGCGCGACCTGGCCTCGGTGCTGAGCGCGTCCCCGTCCGGGCTGCCCGTCGCGCAGGTAGTGGACTGGGCCGTGCAGATCCTTGACGCCCTCACCGCCGCCCACGGGCAAGGGGTGGTGCACCGCGACATCAAGCCCGCCAACCTCTTCCTGACCGACGACGGCCGGGTGAAGGTCTGCGACTTCGGGATCTCCCGCCTCGCCGACGCCACCAGGATCACCGCCACCGGCGCGGCGGCCGGGACCCCGCTCTACATGGCGCCCGAGCAGATCGAGGGCCACGCCGTCGACGAGCGCACCGACCTGTACGCGTTCGGCTGCGTGCTGTACCACCTGCTGACCGGGACGACCTGGGTGGACGCCGGTTCGGGCATCGGCTCCGTCCTGCACCAGCACCTCAACCGCGCCCCGGCGCCCCCGCGCTCGCTGCGACCCGACATCGACGAGCGGCTGAGCGCACTGGTCCTGGACCTGCTGGCCAAGAGCCCCGACGACCGCCCCAAGGACGCGGCCACGGTCGCCGCGCACCTGCGCGCCCTGGACTCCTCCGCATCCTCCGCGAGCCGGACGCCGCCCACCGGGCACACACGTCCTACCAAGGACCCGGGCGGCGCACAGCCGGACCGGACGGCGCCCACCCGGCCGTATGAGGAAGCCCCGCCGGCGCGGCCGGGCGACCAGGGCGGCGGCACCGCGACCGCCGCGATGATCCTGACCCTGCTGGGCCTCCCCGGACTCCTCGCCATCGCCTTCATGGCCGCCGTCTCGATGGGCTCAGGTGCGCCGATCGTGGTGATCGTGGTGAACCTGGTGGTGGTCATCGCGGAAGCGGTTCTGCTGGCCATCGGGACGCGGCGCTTGTCCCAGCGCATGGAGACCGGGCGACGGATGATCGCCATAGTCGGCGGTTTGGCGGCCCTGCACCTGATAGGCGCGAGCTTGCAGTTCATTCTCATCGGGGGAGACGTGGAGCTCGACAGCCCGTTCCACGTGACGCTGTTCGTCTTCTGCCCGCTGGCGGCCCTTCTGCTGATCGCCGCCGTGGTCATGGCCCTGCTCCCCGCCACCGCCCGCTGGTGCCGCCCGAGCGAAGACCCGCACTGAGGCCGTCCTGGCGACCGCCGAGCGCCTACCCCTGACGGGCAGGACTCCCGCACTTCACCGGGCAGCCTCGGAAGGCGCGCCCTGTGGCCTGGGCACATCGAAGATCTGGGCCAGGAGTTCGTGGGAGTGACGGCGCGCGGCCGGGTCGGCGATCAGGTTCTGGACCATGAGCTCGTCGGCGCCGCTCTCCTCGACCATCTGGTCCAGGGTGGCGCGGACCTCGGCGGGTCCTCCGGCGACGAAGCGGGGCCAGCGGCCGTCGACGATCGTGGTGGGTTCGTCCTGCTCGTGCGGGGCCATCTCCCGGGCGGCCTCGTCCGGGTCGGGGACCATCACGGAGCCCGCGGCGCGTCCGGCGCGGCTCAGCCGGGCGTAAAAGCCCTTGGGGGAGCTCGCCAGCCGCAGGCCATCGGCGGCGGTGTCACCGACGGTCACGTTGACCGCGAGGATCGCCCGGGGCGAGTCCAGGCCGAATCCCTGCGGTTGGAACTGCTCGCGGTAGTGGCGCAGGGCCGGTGCCGCGCCGGGCGGGTTGATGAAGCCGGCGAAGCTGTAGCCGATGCCCAGGCCGGCGGCCAGGTTCGAGCCGTTCGGGCTGGATCCCAGCAGCCACGTCTGCGGGATGTCGGGCACGCTCGTCATCAGCGGATTGCCGGCGAACGGGGTGCTCCTCGGGGAACGCGTCGTACAGCCAGGCCATCGTCTCGGCCACCTGCTGCTGGTGATCGGCCTGGGCCGGCTCCCGCCGGTTCTGCTGCAGCGCCAGGTCGAGCACCGGGCCCGCGGTGGCCCGCCCCATCCCCAGGTCGATCCGCCCCGGCGCCATTGCCTCGAGCTGCTTGAACATCTCGGCGACCTTGAACGGGCTGTAGTGGTTCATCAGCACCGCTCCCGACCCCAGCCGGATGCGGGACGTGACCATCGCCGCCGCCGCGATCAGCAGCTCGGGATGGTGCGACGCGCCCGAGCGGCTCAGATGGTGCTCGGCGAACCAGATCCGGTGGAACCCCCGCTCGTCGGCATGCCGGGCGGTCTCCAGCGCATCGGCCAGGGCGTCCCTCTCGGTGGTACCCGGCGCGACCGTCCCGAGCTCGACGATGGACAGTTTCACGAAAGCGTGCTCCTCAGCATCAACGGCGGGAGGGAATCGGCCTCAGGCTAGTCACCTCGCGGTGCCTCGCTGACCACCCGACCCGAGAACCCCCAGGCACAGACCCACTCGCGGAGCGGTTTCCGTGTGTGGTGAGGGCTCCGGACCGCACATGGCGAGCGGCCCGGCCGCCCGCGCTGTCCATGCGCGGGCGGCCGGGCCGTCGAGTGGTGTCGTGGCCCCGTCCACACCGCTCTAGGAACGGGACCACGAGTCGCAGCGGCAGCCGGTCACAGGCCCCAGGACTCGTTGGGGACGACCGCGTCCGCGATCTTGAAGCGGCCGCCGGGCAGCGGCTCGCCGGCGTCCTCGATGACGGTCTTGCCGAAGCCGGGCACGAGCGGCCGGCCGACGTCGCGGCGCAGCCAGAGGCGCAGCAGGTGGCGGCGCCGCTCGGGCTCGGGGTAGTCGACGTACTCGGTGCGCGAGTGCAGGGCGGCGTAGTTCAGCAGCCACTGGACGTCGCCGGGCTGGAAGTCCATGTCCAGCGGAAGGCCGGGCTCCTGCGCGATCTCGTCGAACAGGTGCAGCAGCTCGATCTGCGCCTCGGTGAGCCGCGGCACCTCCGGGTACTCCTGCGCCGTGAAGATCATCTGGGCGCCGGCGTAGGTGCTGAAGATGCCGTCCACGTAGCTGCAGATCGGCGAGGTGTAGGTGTTGGCGGGGGCGTCGGGGTCCTGCCGGCGCCAGTCCCAGTGCCACTCCTCGAACAGCAGCGGCGCGAGGTCGGGACGGCGGGACAGGATCTCGTTGTAGATCGTCGTCCCGCTGACCAGGCTGGACGCCCCGCCCTCGCGGGCACCGCGCAGGCACATCAGCGCGACGACGTCGGAGCTGTCGGAGTGGAACGGCAGCCGGTCCCGGACGCGCGACGGCAGCGCGGTCGGGTCGTCCATGGTCTTGTTGGACGTGGCGATGACGTGGTCGAGGACGTCGCCGTACTGGTTCTGCGGCATCGGCGAGCCGAGGTGCAGGCCCATCAGGTAGAAGATCGCGCCCGCGACCGCGTCGCCGTACTCCTCGGTGCGCAGCCCGCGGATGAGGATGAACCCGCGGCCCGAGTCCATCTGCTGGGCGCACTCGTCGATGAGGCCGGTGCAGGCGTCGAGGGGGTAGTCGGCGGCGGTGATGGAGCGCAGGTCGGGGTCGTCGGCGACGAAGCGCCGGCCGACGGCCTCCAGCTCGTCCCGCTCGGCGTCGGACAGGTGGTAGATCCACTCGGTGGAACCGGCGAGCTCGTCCCCGCGCCAGGCGGACGGGCCGGAAATCGGGGACAGGTCAAGGGTCGTGGACATGATGCCTCGCACTTCAGAAAAGAGGGCAGGACCGCGGACGGGACGCCGCGGCCCGGGGAAACAGGGCGGCGGACGTCGCGGATTAGAAGGGCGTCTGCACGATGCCCGCGGCGGTGCCGGGACGCATGCCGGTGCGCGGCGGACGCACGCGCAGCGGCTCGGAGTAGGCGCGCACAGCCGGTCCAAGGCCCCGCGAGGCGACTCGGCTCATGGCGTGCTCCCGACTGTGGAGGATCTCCACCAAACCGTAAGCTAACCTCCCATATCCCGTCAAGCGAGACGTCATCTCGCATTCCTGGCACCTTTGCCCGCCTCTCCGGGATATGGCGCAGGAGCAACTCGGGGCCGTACAATCGAACGTATGTTCAAGTGGGTACAGGAGTGGTCCTCACCCGAACGACGCCGGCCGAACCTCCGAGGTATGGCGGACGTGGCGGCCCCGCCGGACGTCCTCTCGACCTCCATCGACGCCATCAGAAGCTCTCAGGCGCGGCAGCGTCCCATCGTCATGGTCACCTGCGCGGCGGACGGCCTGCCCTGGGTCTGCGTCCCGGACTGCGGCGAACTGCGCGTGATCGAGGACCGCTACCTGCGCGTGGCGATATGGCCGGACGACCCCGCCGTGGACGATCTGGAACGCGGTGAACCCGTCCTCCTGATCGTCACCGGCCCACCGGACGTCCACCTCATCCGCGCCAAGGCCCGCCGCCTGACCGACGCCGCCATGGTGTGGGCCCACTACGACCTGACCATCACGTCCGCCCGCACAGCCGACCGCGGCACCACCCCCTACCTGGACGCCCGCACAGAGGCCCTGAACAGCACCGTCCCCCGCTAGCGCCACGGACAGAGCGAGGCCCCGGCCCGCGCGAGGACGGGGCTCGCTTCTCCAGGGTCGGACGGTCGGCTTGAGAACCCGCGAAGGACGGGACGACCGCAACTCGGGCACCCGTGAAGAGGGCTCGGTCGTAAGCGCCAAGCTTGACTATCGGCCGCCGGGTTCCTCCTCACGTCGCGGAAGCCGACCGCGTGAATCGGTTGCTGAACTACCGAATATTCCCGAGCCGGAGTGGAAAAAGTGTGGTCGATCCGGCCATAGGTAGACATACCGATCGACCAATGTGGGAGACGAAATCATGTCAGTCGGGTTATTGAAAGACCCCATGCAGCGCCGTCAATGTAAGCAAGGAGGTCGATCGAAGGGAGAAAAGTGGGCAAGCACGGGAAGAAGGAAACCTGTAAGCGGTGTAACGGATCAGGAACCATCGTGGTCGATGCTGATGGGAGGGATCAAAGGGGCCAGGAAACGCGCAGTTGTCCCGGTTGCGGTGGAACTGGAGAGGCGTGAATAGGAGGTTTTTCATCCCGGACACGGTCTGGGTGCGGGGTGATGACGGCTGGATGGCCCCACTGCACCGGGAGGTCGAGCCGGAAAGGTGGGCGCAACTTTGCGACAGTGACGAAGCGATCGTCACGCAGGTCGACGACGGTGCTCGTGACAGGGGCGTCCAGCCGACGAGTTCCAGCAGTGCCCCCTCTGTCATGCGGGAAATGATCCGTCTGCTCGACATAGGACCGGGTATGCGGGTTCTGGAGATCGGAACCGGCACCGGCTACAACGCGGCAATGCTCGCGGAGATCTGCGGCCCGGAGAACGTGACCTCCGTGGAGGTCGATGTCGAGGTTGCCGACCATGCCCGGCGTGCGCTCGACAAGGCGGGGTTTCCGGTGACCGTCGTGACCGGTGACGGCATGGTCGGCCATCCAGACGGCGCACCCTATGACCGCATAGTCGTGACGGCTTCTGTGCGGGACGTCTCCCACGCGTGGGTGGCACAGAGCGCAGTCGGCGGACGAATACTCATGCCTTGGGGCAGCGACCTTTACCCCGGCGGCGTCCTTCTGACGCTGACCGTGCACCCCGATGGCACCGCCGACGGCCGCTTCACCCGGGCCGTTGCCTTCATGCGCCTGCGGGAGCAACGCCCAGCGCATGTGCCATGGCGAGACGACATGAATCGCGGCGACTACCGTCAGAGCACGGCGGAGAGGTTTCCCGACGAGATCTTCGCCCCCGGATCAGACGCCAGGTTCGCGGTGGGGGCCAGGCTGCAGGGCGTCACGGATGGCAAGACTCTGAACCCGGACGGCAGCCATACCTACCGGTTGTCGCACCATGCGACCGGCTCCTGGGCCGCCGTGACACCTGCCGCTGACCAGCTCGTACTCCAGCACGGCCCTCGCGATCTCTGGGACGAGCTTGAACGGGCTTACGGCTGGTGGCTGGATTCTGGGCGGCCGGGGCCTTCCCGCTTCGGCCTCACGGTCACCTCGGTCGGCCAGCGCGTTTGGCTGGATTCGCCCACGAACCCGATCGGATGACGGGGCGAGGGTGACATCGATGCCGTCGCAGCGATGAGTGTGCCGCCGCCGGCAGGTCAACCTTCTGAGCGAGACACCAACTCATCGGGAGTAGACATGGGACTCATCCACATCGAGATGTTCGCGACACTCGACCTCGTCGGCCAGTCGCCCGGTGGACCAGACGAGGACCCGGTGGGCTTCCCGTTCGGCGGCTGGCAGGCGCCGCTGCTGGACGAGGTCTCCGGCGGGCAGGTCGGCGCCGCGTACGAGGGCACCGACGCCCTGCTGCTAGGCCGGCGGACGTATGACATCTTCGCCGCCTACTGGCCGCACCAGAAGGGCGGCGAGGACGGCGAGATCGCCGCGCTCTTCAACAGCATCCCGAAGTACGTGGCGTCCCGCGGAAAGCCCGACCTCTCATGGGCCGACTCAACGCAACTCGGTCCTGATCTGGCGGCCGAGGTGAACGCAATCCGTGACCGGCACGAGAACATCAAGGTCGTCGGCAGCCTGAACCTGGTGCAGACCCTCCTGCGCGAGAAGCTCTTCGACCGCCTCGACCTGTGGATTCACCCCATCGTCCTCGGTGTGGGGAAGAAGGTCTTCGACGGCGGCGCAGTCCCCACGAACGTCACCCTCCTGGAGCCCCCGGTATCCAGCCCGACCGGAACCGTCTACCTCCGCTACGGCCTGGCCGAAGGCACCCCCCGCACAGGAGACATGGCCGCCCCCGACCGAGGCGTCAGCACCGAAGCCTGACCCCGCCGCCTCCCGAGGGACGACGGCGCGACCACGGCCAACCGCGCCGCCCACGCCGATGCCACCAAGCACGTTGACTTGCGGCGTGTTGTTGTTATGGCGGACCGCATAACAACGACACGCCGCAAGTCAACGGCTCGCCGACCCCGTGAACGTTGCTGGTCACCGATGTCCGTCGCCTGGTGGTCAGCGGTCCAGGTCGTACCGCTTCACACCCGCGACGAGTTCAGCGAAGGCGGTGGAGGTCAGGCTGAGGTGGCCGCCATCGGGGGCTTACTGTCTCTGACGCCAACGTTTCCGGCGAGCAATACCCGCAGGTCAACGTGTGACATGCCCCCAGTTCAAGCAGGTGGGCAAGCTGCCCCCGCATGATCGAGTGATCTCCGACGAGGCTCCAGCCCCCTCCTCCCGGAAGCAGAGGTCATCGGTTCGGGTTCCATGGCCGTCCCTCCAGCCTCTCGGCGATCTGGGCGATGAGGGCATCTGGGGTGGCAGCCTCCAGCAGGCACCCGGCCGGCCAGGTCGGTACATAGGCCCACCAGCGGCGGGTGTGAAGCCCCCACCAGCAACGGACGCCGGGGAAGCGGGCCTCGATGTGCGTGCTGGTGGACGGCCGCGGCGGCGGACGGTGGAGCGGCGCGGCCGGTGCGCCCGGGGGGACGCTCACCGGACGCGCCGCTCTCACCTCCCCCCACGGGACCGCGCTGGGGGCCGCGGTCCCCTCCGGTGGCCGGGCCGCGTTGCGGTGCGGCTGTTGCATCACCGGAGTCCCTTACGCGCGGCGGCCTTCTCGGCCTCCGTGCAGAGCGCATCACGAAGCGCGGCGGCGTCCGAGCAGATCACCGTGGGATAGACCCCGGCGGCCGGGTCGTGGAGGCTGGCCACCCAGTCGCCGAGCCGCCCGTCCCACCGAACCGCGCGCCAGATCCGATGACCGGTGAAGTCCCTGCGCAACCTGGCGAGCTCCTGATCTTCGATTGATGTCCGAGCATTCATCGGCGGCCCTTTCCCTCCCGCGTTCTCGGGACAAGGTTCCCGCCTCCGCGCTACCTTCGGAAGGTTCGTACACCAGATACAACACCAGGGAGTCGCGAATGACTCTCAGAGAGTCACTGAATCCCGAAGGCTCGCTCTGGGACCTGATAGCTGTTCAACTGCGCAGACATCGCGAAGAGCGCCGCATGTCAGGCAGTGAACTGGGGCTGATACTCGACCTTGATCGATCAAGTGTTTCGCGACTTGAGTCCGGCCAGGTGAAGCTACTGGAGAAGCATGCGCGTGTTCTTGATCGGCAGTGGGGCACTCAAGACCTGTTCAGAGTCCTGGTGCTGTTCGCCAAGGCGGGACATGATCCCGAGTGGTTCAAGGCGCACTTCGAGTTGGAGGTACGCGCTGCTGAACTGCGCATATGGGAACTCGCCTGGATTCCGGGGCTGTTCCAGACCGAGGCGTACACACGCGAGGCCGTGCTGGCGGGCGGGTTCCGGGACGTCGATGGGCGTGTGGGCGTCAGGATGAAGCGCCAGGAGTGTCTGCTTCGTGATCCTGCGCCGAATCTGTGGGTCATGCTTGATGAGGGAGTCATCCGTCAGCCCGTTGGAGGGCCGCAGGTCATGCGCGGCCAGCTTGCCAGGCTGCTGGAACTGGGCGAGCAGCCGAACATCTCCGTACGGATCGTCCCCCAGCGTGCCGGCGCGCACGTCGGGCGCGACGGGTCGTTCAAGATCATGACTGTGGATGGCAGCGACTCGGTGTATGTCGAGGCGAGCTTTGGTGGACGACTTGTCGTGGATGTCACGGATGTACGCTCATACCGAGCCAACTTCGATCGCATCAGCGATCGGGCGCTTCCGGTGGACGCGTCCGCCGAGTTGATCCAGCAAGTGATGGAAGGCTTCTGATGACTCCCGTCTGGCGCAAGTCCAGCCACAGCGGTACTGATGCTGGAACGAGCGACTGCGTGGAAGTTGCGCAGCTTGCCCCCCGAATCGGAGTACGTGACTCTAAGGCCCCCGAAGCTCCCCACATTGCGCTCGACGCGGCTGACTGGCGGAGGTTCGTCGCCCGCGTGAAGCACGGGGAGTACGACCCGACCTAAATCTCCCAGCCTCGTTACGAGCCCTCGCCCCGCACATGGGTCGAGGGCTCGTCGCTGGGCATCGAACGTTCTGGCCTGGACGGTGTCGGCCAGGGTCGGCGTGTGACGCCATGACGTGCGTTGGCCGATGGAGCCGGAGGCGAGGCCGGTCCTTCGGTGGCGGACGCGTTGCGGGCGGGACGTCGCGGTACGGCGCCTGAAGGCCGGCATGCGGGTCTTGGAGATCGGGGGAAGAGGGGTTCCCGCCCGGTGCGCCGTTCGACCGGATCATCGTCACGGCGTCCGCTCATACCGTCCCCTACGCCTGGGGCCGTCAGCCCCGGCCTGGCGGACTGATCGTCGTACCGCTGGCACCCATGGTTCATCCGGACTGGCCTCTCGCGGTACTCCGCGTCCAAGACGACGGCACGGCGCAGGGACGATGCGTTGGTTCCGCACCCTTCATGCCCCTCCGGGCTCAGCAGGTGAGCACCCATAGCGTTCAAGCTGCGGAGGCGCGCTGGCAGGCCGCCGGAAAGGCAGACCTGGCCAGGTACGGCCTCACCGTGACTCCCAACGGCCAGCACACCTGGCTGGATGCGCCCCCGAACCCGCTCGCCGCCACCCTGGAATGACACGGAAACGCGGCACGCTGTCCCCGCGAGCGCCGGAGCGAACCGCTCGTAAGGCCCCAGGCCGACGGCCACGACAGCACATCCTGGTGCCGGCGTGGAATAACTCGTGTAGGACGCATGCCGCACGCGAGATCGGCGAAGGCGCGATGAGCCGTCCTCAGCGCCGAACGGTCGCGTAAGGGCGGGCCGCAGCAGCTTTTACGCCACGTCTGATAGAAGCTGGTTCTGGAGTTGGTGGCGAACGACCAGGGGGGAAACCTCGAAGGCAGCGGCTACTCGCTCCAGATCCTCCACAGTCGCTATCTTTGGATCAGTCTCCAGCACCTCGGATATTCCAGCGGCGGGAGCCAGCAACTCTGCTGCAAACGCGCGTTCGACCTTCTGTCGATCAGTGTAAGCAGTGGTTACCAGGAAGAGCGTGTCGCGCTCCCCCCAGAGGTGGTGCCAAAGGGCTCGCGCAAGTGTGAATTTGCGTGCCGACGCCGACTGGGACTGGCCGGTCACGATGACAGGACCCTGTTCCTCCACCGGTCCTCCGGCAGCAAGAAGCCCTCGGTCCGCAGAAATGCGCTCGACGCCTGAAACGTAGTCTTCGAGATCGAACGGAGTCGTGGTGGTCATCTCCAGCGCGCTGCGAACTCGCCTCGCGTGGGTCCATCCGACCTCCCAGGGCAAGGTAGCTCTCGGACTCAGGTCCCGCCGCAGTTCCCGTCGAAGTTCTCGAACTCTCGTATCGCGCCCACGACTTCCTCGAATAAGTTCGCCTGCCGACTGGATCCAAGCTATGGCCGCAGCCATGCTCTGTGGTGCGACCGCGTCCAGAAAATCGTTCAGCAGGTCGCCCGAGAACAGCCCCGCAGCGTCCAGAATAGAATTCTGGTACGGCTCTGCTTCGGAGTAAGGGTCCAGGCCGAGCCTGGCTGCGGCGTGACAGAACTCTACTTCGTCGGGGTGTGCCTGCTGGATCGCCGCCCATTCCTTGTGGAGTGGGGTGTCATGAACATCCTCTTCCGCCAGCCTCGTCAGCACTTCCGAAACTACGGACGCGAGCTCCTGTAGCACGGCGGTCGGGTCGGCGAGGACGTCACCTTCGTTCAAATAATTGATCACTCGGTCGGTGGACGTTGACCTGTCGCGTTGCCAGACCAGACGGGTCTGGCTTCCTTCAGGGATTATCAGCAGGTTGGGCCACAAGAAGCCGTCCCCGCTTCCACGAATCGAGTGCCTGCGCATAAGGGTGGAAGCCTGTGGCTGGTCAGCGGACCAACGGAACGCGAGACCACGGGCCGGCCTGGCGTCGGACTGAATGAACCACCAGTTATAGGCGATCCACTCAGCAAGTGGATAGAGCGGGCAGTAGATTGAGCGACGAGAACTGCCGGATTCTCTATCTTCCACTAGGGTCACACATTCAGAGCCGACCCAGATCTCAATGCGCGCCCAGGTGGCGGCATGTTCTTTTGCACGCACCTTCCCGGAGGGCTCCCACTCCCATTTAATTCTCAGTTCTGGGTGTGAGCTCATGTCAAGCCCTCCGGCAACTCGCTAGGCTGAAGTGGATAGCCCTTGTACTGCCCAAGCTCTTGGTTTACGAGCCTCGCCTCATAAACCACTTCGTCGAGTCGATGCCAAACATACCGTGGGAAGTCTCCTTCCCACGGTGCTCCGATACGGCCGGCCTGCATGGCAGTACGGAGCCATGCCGTTATTTCGTCCGGGTCAGCCAAAGCCGGATCGCACTTGCTCGCATCCGCACGCAGCCGCGGCGGACCTGCGAACGACGGGAACGCCTTGTGTTCACTGCTCCCCACGTACGAGGCCCGCGCAGCGATAGCAGCCAGGCTCACGCCCTCTGGCACAGCCACCACGCTCCTTCGAAGGGGACGGCGACGACGGGGGGCTCGCATCCTTCAAGTATGCCGTGTCCCGATGACGGGACGCCCTCGTACGGCAGGTCTACCCATTACCTCGTCGGACATCGCGGACCAGGTCATACCCGCATCGCCTTGAGTGCGGACCAAGCGGACATTCGTGGCAGCGCATCATCGGAATGATCTTGAATGGCGATCATCTCCGTAGGCGCATGTTCAGAGCGTGTTTCTTGTGCGGCGGTAATCCGTTAGCCGAGGGGGCGGACTTGGATCGTTCCGGTGTCGGTTATGCGGGTTTCGAAGGAGGGCTGGCGGGCGGTGGCTGGGCCGTGGACGACGGCGCCGTCTCGGACTCGGAAGGTGCTGCCGTGCCAGGGGCAGACCACGCACGGGTCGGCGTTGTCGTCGGTGATGATGCGGCCCTGGTGCAGGGGGCCCGCCAGGTGGCTGCAGCGGTCGGTCAGGACGTGGACGTCGTCGCCCGTGCGCAGGACGAACAGGCTGATGTAGCCCAGGCGGCGGTGGACCGGCCAGCCGTCCGGGAGGTCTTCGATGCCGCACAGGTCGTGCCAGCCGAGGCTGACCAGGTGGGCGGTCTGGTCGGCGTGGCTGGCGCCGCCGGCCTGGCGGAACGCCAGGTGGCCGCCCAGGTAGCCGCCCGCCAGGAGTGCGGTTAGGCCGGCGAAGCCGAAGGCGCGGCCCGCGGAGTCGCGGCCCTGGTAGCGGGCCCAGAACGACGCCGAGTACAGGCCGCTCGCGGTCGCCATGCTCATGGCGTGGATGAGGCCCACGCGCTGCTGCTCGCGGTGCATCGACGCCCAGTCGGCCACGCCCGTGAGGACGGTCGGGACGGCCCCGGCCAGGCCCGCGGCGACGAGGGTCTGCGAGGCGCGGCGCGTGCCTGGCATGAGGTCCAGGACGGCGGCCGACATCCACAGGCCCATGGGGACGTCCGTCAGCGGCGGGTGCGCGGGGTGGCCCATCGGGACGCCGTGCAAGGTGTCCTTGACCGTGCCGGTGCCCAGCGTCCGCCGCACGGCCGTGGACAGGGCACGGATCGTGCGGTCGAGGCCGCGGGCGCGTTCCAGGCTCTCGGTCGCGGTCGCCAGCCGCGTGGAGCCCTGGGGGCGGGACATGCGCCGACTCGTCCTGCGGTTCATGCCCCTCCTCCGCGTTGAGACGCCAGGGTCCTCTGCGTACGTATGTGGCCAGTCATTCCTACCTGATGGCGGATAGGGCTAAACCACGGGGTCAGGGTGCCACTGGCTCCAGCGTCACGGGGACGCCGTTGAACACGGCGTTGCCGGACAGGGGGTCGATCTCCGCGTCGTCGGTGACGGAATTGACGTTGACCCCCGCATGACGCTGGGCGACCTCAGTGCGGGTTCCAGGACGGTCGTGGCCCCACCCGTGCGGGAGGCTGACGACGCCGGGCATGACGGTGTCGGTGGGTTCGGCCACGGCCTCGATGGTCCCGGTGCGGGACGTGACCCGGACGCTGCCCCCGTCGGTGATGCCGAGGCGTTCGGCGTCGGCGGGGTTGAGTTGCAGCGTGCACGTGTTGGAGCCGCGCACCAGTTCGGGGACGTTGTGCAGCCAGCTGTTGTTGGAACGCAGGTGACGGCATCCGATGAGGAGCATTCCGGTGGGCGCGGGGTCGCGCAGGGCCGCGTGGAGGCGGTCCACGTCGGCGGCGAAGGTAGAGGGGCACAGCTCCACGCGGCCTGAGGTCGTGCAGAGGACCTCGTCTAGGCGGGGTTCCAGGGCGCCTAGGTCGATGCCATGCGGGTGCTCTGTGCGCAGCCGGGTGAGGGTCAGTCCGGACGCTTCGGCGCCGAAGCCGTCGCCGTACGGGCCTAGGCGGAGCATCATGTCGAGGCGCTGCTCGGTCGAGGTGCCGCTGTCGAGCATCTTGCGCAGTTCGTCCGGGTCGCGGCCGTGGACGGGGGAGCCTTCGGCGGCGGCGGCCTTCGTGAGCGTCGTCTTGATGATCAGCTCGTCGAGGGCGGCGGGGTCGCCGTCCGTGCCGGAGATGAGCATCGCGAGGCGGGCGAGGATCTCCGCTTCGCTGGGCCGTCCGTCCGGCAGCGGCACGGCGGGCGCGGAGAAGCGCGCGTAGTTGCGGACGGCGAGCCCGACCAGCGCGAGGTCGTAGTGCGGCGTCTGCACGGGGCGCGGCGGCGGCAGGACCACGTGGGCGTGCCTAGTCGTCTCGTTCAGGTAGGGGTCGATGCTGACCATGAACTCCAGGCCGGCGAGCGCGCGGTCGAGCCGGTCGGCGTTGGGGGCCGACAGCGCCGGGTTGCCGCCGATGGTGATCAGCGCCTTGATCTGGCCTTCGCCGGGCGTCTCGATCTCGTCGACGAGCGTCGCGACGGGCAGTTCCCCGCTGACCTCGGGCAGTGCGCGGACGCGGCTGCGCCACCGTCCGGTCGTGAACGGCTTCTTGCGCCGGTACACGGGCGCGTGGGCGGGACGCGGGAACATCGCGCCGCCGGGCCGGTCGAGGTTGCCCGTCAGGACGTTGAGGACGTCCACAAGCCAGCTGTTGAGCGTGCCGTAAGCCTGGGTGCAGGTGCCGAGGCGTCCGTAGACGGCGGCGCGCCCGGCGGAGGCGAGCTCGCGAGCCGTCCGGCGGATCGTGTCGGCGGGGACACCCGTGATGTCCGTGACGCGCTCGGGCGCGAAGTCGACGGCGAGGGCGCGCAGGTCGTCCAGCCCGTTGACGCGCCCGGCCAGGTGCTCGGCGGACGCGGTCAGGTCCTCGGCGAACAGCGTGTGGACGAGCGCCATCAGCAGGAACGCGTCCGTCCCGGGGCGGATGAACACGTGCTCGTCGGCGAGGGCGGCCGTCCGCGTGCGGCGCGGGTCGACCACGACGACCTTCCCGCCGCGCGCCCGGATCGCCTTGAGCCGGCCCGGGAAGTCCGGTGCCGAGCACAGGCTGCCGTTCGATTCGAGGGGGTTCGCGCCGAGCATGAGGAGGTGGTCGGTGCGGTCGAGGTCCGGGACGGGGATCGCGGCCGGGTCGCCGAACATGTGCCCGCACGAGACGTGCTTCGGCATCTGGTCGGCGGTGCTGGCCGAGAACAGGTTGCGGGTGCCGAGGGCCTTGACGATCGCGCCCGTGTAGAGGGGGCCGGCGAGGGAGTGCGCGGTCGGGTTGCCGAAGTAGACGGCGACGGAGTCCCGGCCGTGCTTCCCGATCACGGCGGACAATTCCCGCCGGACGGTCTCGAACGCCTCGTCCCAGCCCGCCGCCTTACCCCCGACGAGCGGCTCGGACAGCCGGTCCGGGTCGCCGTCCAGGCTGCCCAGCGTCGCGCCCTTGGGGCAGATGAACCCCTTGCTGAACGGGTCCTTCTCGTCGCCTCGTACGCGGGTCACCGTTCCCGCGTCGTCCAGGGTGAGTTCGAGCCCGCACAGGGCTTCACAGAGCGGACAGGTGCGGAACGCCGTGCGGTCGCCCATCGAGACACTCCTTGTAAGTGGTTCCTTTCCCATCATGGCCTGTCCCGGCTTAGGGGCGCCATGACGCGAGAGGTCATGACCGGGCATGGCCGGAGAGTCGATTTTGGAGTTACCTTGGCGGGGAGGGCTTTCGAGCAGCCGTGAGGAGCTGCTATGGAGTCGTGGGTCGTCTGGCTGGTCGTCGCCGCGCTGCTCGGAATCGCCGAGATCTTCTCGCTCACGCTCGCGCTCGGCCTGCTGGCCGCCGCCGCCCTGGCCGCCGGTCTCGCCGGCGCGCTCGGCCTCCCCTTCGCCGCGCAGGTCGCGGTGTTCGCCATCGGATCCGTCGCGGGGCTCGCCGTCGTCCGGCCCATCGCGCGCCGCCACATCGCCCAGCCGCCGCCGCTGCGGTCGGGCACCGCCGCGCTCGTCGGCCGCGAGGCCCTCACCCTCACCGAGGTGAACCGGCGCGGCGGACGCGCCCTCATCGGCGGCGAGGAGTGGACGGCCCGCCCCTACGACCCCGACGTCGTCATCCCCGCCGACGCCGTCGCCGACGTCCTCGCCATCGAAGGGGCGACCGCCCTGCTCTATCCGGTCTCGTCCTCGAATGAGGGGCAGCCATGACCGACATCGCCGTCACCGTGCTCATCGCGCTCATCGCCGGGATGGCCCTGCTCGCCGCCACGGTGATGCGGGCCGTGTGGATCATCCCGCAGGCGCGGGCCCGCAACGTGGAGCGCCTCGGCCGCTACCACCGCACGCTCGAACCCGGCATCAGCTTCGTCATCCCGTTCGTCGACCGGGTGAAGACCAGCATCGACCTGCGCGAACAGGTCGTCTCGTTCGGCGCGCAGCCGGTCATCACCGAGGACAACGTCGTCGTCCACATCGACACCGTGCTGTTCTTCCAGGTCACCGACCCGCGCGCCGCCGACTACGAGATCGTCGACTACATCAAGGCGATCGAGCAGCTCACCGCGACGACCCTCCGCAACGTCATCGGCACCCTGGACCTGGAGGCCACGCTGACCTCCCGCGACCGGATCAACACGGCACTGCGCGGGGTGCTGGACGACGCGTCCGGCAAATGGGGCATCCGCGTCACCCGGGTGGAGATCAAGGCGATCGAGCCGCCGCCGTCCATCAAGGACGCGATGGAGAAGCAGATGCGCGCCGAGCGGGAGAAGCGCGCCGCGATCCTCACCGCCGAGGGCGCCCGCGCGTCCAAGATCCTGACCGCGGAGGGCGAGAAGCAGTCGACGATCCTGCGCGCCGAGGGCGCCCGGCAGGCCGCCATCCTGGAGGCCGAGGGCGAGTCCGCCGCGATCGAGCGGGTCTTCAACACGATCCACGAGGCCGACCCGGACCCGAAGCTCCTCGCCTACCAGTACCTCCAGACCCTCCCGAAGCTGGCCGAGGGCAAGGGCAGCACCTTCTGGGTCATCCCAAGCGAGGTCACCGCCGCCCTGAAGGCCGTCACCGGCGCCTTCACCGACTCCTTGGACGAGGCCACCACCCCCAAGGAGAAGCCCCAGAC
>NZ_SMKM01000137.1 GCF_004348665.1 Actinomadura sp. GC306
GGTCCCGGGGCGGGGTGCACCGGGGGCCGTGAGATCATCGTCCCTCCGGGGACGAGTGGAGTAGTGATGGCCGATGAGAGGTGGCCTCCGGCCGAGGTCGATCTGACGACGCCCAACACCGCGCGGATCTACGACTACCTGCTCGGCGGCAAGGACAACTACGCCGCCGACCGCGAGGTGGCCGAGCAGCTGATCGAGCTCATCCCCGAGGCGCGGACGGCGGCCCGGGAGAACCACGCCTTCATCGGGCGCGCGGTCCGCCTCCTGGCCCGCGAGGGGATCCGCCAGTTCATCGACATCGGCAGCAAGCTGCCCGCCGGCGGGAACGTCCAGGAGGTCGCCGCCGAGGTCGCGCCGGACGCGGCGGTCGTGTTCGCCGACGGCGACCCGGTCGTGCTGGCGCACGCGCGGGCCCTGCTCGCCCGGACGCCGCGCACGGCGGTGGCGGGCTGCGACCCGCGCAGCCCCGAGACCCTGACCCGCGACCCCGAGGTCCGCGCGCTCATCGACTTCGAGCGGCCGGTGGCGTGCGTGCTCGACCGCGTCCTGCACTTCATCGACGACGCGGCCGAGGCCGCCGCGGCCGTCCGGCGCCTGCACGACGCCCTGCCGCCCGGCAGCCACCTGGTGTTCACGCACATCACCCAGGACCCCGAGCCGGAGTCGGGCGGCGACGTCGGCAAGGTGTTCAAGCCGACCAGCGGCCACTTCTGGGGCCGGAGCCGCGCCGAGATCCTCGGCATCGTCGGGTGCTTCGACCTCCTCGAACCAGGGCTGACCTACACCCCGCTGTGGCGGCCCGACCCGTCGCTGCCGCCGGTCGCGCACCCGGAGCGGACCTTCACCCTCGCGGGCGTCGGCCGCCGGCGGTGACCGGGCCGCCGGTCCGCGCGGTCAGCCGGCCCGGCGGTGCAGCAGGCGCCGCGTCCGCGCGGCGAGGCCGTGCGGCGCGGCGGGCGCCAGCGCGGCGCCCGCGTGCACCCAGCCCCGGTGGGTCCGGCCGGTGACCCGCAGCCGGACGAGCGGGACGTAGGACTCCGCCCGGATGCCCTCGTACCCGTGCCGCACGATCGAGTGGTAGATGTCGTCGGACACGACCAGGACCAGCGGCGCGCCGGTGCGCCGCAGCGCGAGCTTCGCCTCCGGGGAGTCCAGCAGCCGGAACGCGACGTCGAGGGCCTCGCCGAAATTGCCGCGCCCGTCATTGTGCACCTCTCCGGCGTGCACGACGACGCGAATGCGAATTCGGCGGTCGCCGCCCGGGGCGATCACCCGCTCGGCATTGTATTCCGCCAGCAGGGCGGACAGGAGCGGCACGACCGGGTGCAGCAGCAGCGTTTTCGGCACCTCGTCCAGCGGCGGGATCAGAACGAGCACCCCGTCGCCGCGGTCGACGTACGCCTCGCGGTGGCCCGCCACGATTCCGGCCCGGTTGAAGGCCTCCTCCAGCAGCCGGTACAGCACCCGGCGCAGCTCCGCCTTGACCGGGTCCGTGCGCGTCGTCGACCCCTCGATGTCGACGGCCAGGATGGTGCGGTAGCGCGGGCGGAGCCGCGCCCTGTCGAGGACGGGCCGCCGCGTTCCCGACGCGTCGACGAGGACGGGCCGCCGGGCCCCCGCCCGCCCCCCGTCCACCAGCGTCTCACCGTTCATTTCCCCCGTGCCCCTTTCCCCCCTTTGCCCTCGCCGGGCAAAACGATCCTGGCATTGGTGATTCGAATCGGCAATCCAGGCGATCCCGGATACGGCCCCGGGGTTCCCCGGGCGGCGTTTCCCGGCAAGGTGAATTCCCTTCGGGCATGTGGAAACCGGGCATCGATCGGATAACGCCTCCGCGATCAGGCGGGACGATCGGGGAAACTGCCCGTGCCGCCGGCTCCGCGGCCCGCGCGGCGGTGCGGGCCCCCGGGGAACCACGGACCCCCGCACCGTGGGTTTCCGGTGGCACGACGCGGCCGCAGGTCCGAGCATGGAGAGGGTGGTCGTGGTGATTTCCGCCCCCCGGAGACGCAGGTCGCCCGCGTGGTTCGGCGCGGAGACGAGGCGCGCCCTCGCCGCCGGGCTAGCGGTGGCGGGCCTGGCGCTCGCCGCGGGCTGGCCGTACTGGCGCGACCACCCGGGGGCGGCGGCGATCACGCTGGGGAGCTGCGCCGCCATCGCGGTGGTGGGCGTGCTGCTGGCCACCGGCGGGCGGACGAGGCGCACCGGGCTGCTGTTCCTGACCGCGTCGGTGTGCTGGGCGCTGAACTGGGCGGCGAGCTGGGACGCGGGCATCGGCCCGATGATGTCCCCGTATGCCCAGGCCGAGTTCTACCTGGCCCTGGGCGTGGGCGTCCTGATGTATCCGAGCGGCCGGCTGGAGTACGTGGCCGACCGGGTCTGGACGGCGATGGCGTGCGTCATCCTGCTCGGCTGCCCGACGGCGCTGTGGGTGACGTCCGAGCCGGAGTGGGCGGCGTTCCGCGGGGAGTCGGTCTGGTGGCCGGCGCCGTTCCCCGACTTCGGCGTCTTCCAGACCGTGCTGCGGGTCTCGGCGATCCTGTACCTCGCCCTGGCGCTGTCGTTCGCGGTCGTGCTGCTGCTGCGGCTGCCCCGGATGGGGCGGCTGCGGCGCCTGCTCACCCTTCCGGTGACGGCCGCGCTGGCGTTCGTCGGGATCTCCGCCGCGGTGACCCAGAAGCCGATCATGGAGGCGTCGATCCCGCTGGACGACCTCCTCCAGGTCTACGTGGTCCAGGGCGCGGTGGTCGTCCTCGTACCGCTGACGCTGCTGGCGTCCGGGCTGCGGCTGCGCATCAGCGAGCTGACCGTGGCGGGCCGGATGCTGCGGCTCACCGCGCCGGTGTCGGTCGAGCGGGTCCGCGACGCGCTGCGCGACGTCCTGCACGACCCGTCCCTGGAGCTGTGGTTCTGGGCGCCGATGGAGGAGACCTACGTCGACACCGGCGGCCACCCCGTCGACATCGACCCGGACGGCGTGGAGACCCCGCCGGACGGCGACGGCACCGGACGCTGGCGGCACCGGGTGCTCAGCGCCTCGGGGGACCGGCTCGCCGTGGTCGAGCTCGGCGGCGCGCTCCGCTACCACGAGTCCCTGGTCGAGGCCGCGCTGGTCGCGGGCGGCCGGGCGCTGGAGACCGCGCGGCTGCAGGCCAGCGTGCACGCGGGCCTGGAGCAGGTCCGCTCGGCCTACCGCCGGCTGGTGCGCGCCGAGACCGTGGAGCGCGAGCGCCTCGCCCGCGACCTGCACGACGGCGCCCAGCAGCGGCTCCTGGCACTCGGCGCGATGCTCGGCACGCTGGAGGCCGTCACCGACGACCCCGCGGTCAAGGAGCACGCCCGGACCTGCCGCGCCGAGCTGATGGAGGCGCTCGGCGAGCTGCGCGCCCTGGCCCGCGAGGTGCAGCCGGCGCTGCTCGCGCAGGACGGCCTCGGCCCCGCGATGGAGGTCGTCGCCGAACGGCTCGGCGCCCGCGTCAAGCTCGACATCACCCATCGCCGCTTCTCACGCGAGATCGAGTCCACGCTTTACTCTGCGCTTTGCGAGTCGTTGTCGTACGCTGTCGAGCGCGCGCGTGCGTCCGAGGTGCTGGTGCGGGTCCGCGTCGAGGGCGGGCGGCTCGCCGCGGAGGTCACCTGCGACGGCCCGGCCGCCGGTCCCGCCGACCTGCCGGGGCTGTCCGGCCGGCTCCGGGCGCTGCGCGGGCACGTGGAATTCGACGGCGGCCCCGGGCGGGGCACGACGGTGAGGATGGACCTGCCATGCGAGTAGCCGTGGCCGAGGACAGCGGGATCTTCCGGCAGGCCCTGGTCACCCTGCTCACCACGGTCGGCATCGAGGTCGTCGTGTCCGCCGGCTCCGGCGACGAGCTCGTCACCCGCGTCGCCGGCGACCCGCCCGACGTGGCGATCGTCGACCTGCACATGCCGCCGACCTACACCAACGAGGGCGTCGTCGCCGCGCGCCGCATCCTGGAGCGGCATCCGGGCACCGGCGTGCTCGTCCTGTCCGCCTACAACGAGACGCCGCAGGCGATGGAGCTGTTCCGCGACCAGCCCCGCGGCGTCGGCTACCTGCTGAAGGACCACGTCACCGACGTCGACAACCTGCGGTCCGCGCTGGAGCGGGTCATGCGCGGCGAGGTCGTCATCGACCCGGACGTGGTGAGCAGGCTCGTCGAGGCCCGGCACCGGGAGCAGGAGCTGTCGCGGCTGTCCGCGCGCGAGCGGGAGGTCCTGTCCCTGATGGCCGAGGGGCACTCCAACGCGGGGATCGGCAAGCGGCTGCACCTGTCCGCGCGGACCGTCGAGGACCACGTCCGGGCGATCTTCACCAAGCTCAAGATCGTGTCGTCGGGCGGGCCGCCCGGGCCGCAGGACAGCAACAAGCGGGTGCTCGCCGTCCTCACCTGGCTGCGCGCCGCGGACGCGCGCTGAGCCCGCGGGCATCAATCGGGTAACGGGCCCTCGCGGGGCCCTCGCGCGCGGTGCCGCGGGTGCGGAACACTGACCGTGCCGGTCGGACCGCGTCAGCGGCCCGGTGGGCGGCTCCCGCGTGCCGCCTGGACGCGCCCCGGGCCCACCCTGCCCGAGCCGCGCCTGAGTCCATGCTCCCGGCGGAGGCCCTCCGCGCGCATCCGGGGAAACCACGGAGCCCGCCCGGGACGGCACGGAGGACCGGCACGCACTGCCCAGGACGAACTGCCCAGGACGACACGAAGGGACCGCGTTGAGGTCCGTTCCCCGGCGGCTCCCCCGGCGGCTTCCCCGGCGGCTTCCCTGGCGGCTTCCCTGGCGGCCGCCCCTGTGGTTCGGCGCGCGGGTCCGCCGCGCCGTGGCGGCGGGCGCGGCGGTGGCGGCGGGCACGCTGGTGTGCGGCTGGCCGTACTGGCGCGGGGAGCCGGCCGCGGCCGTCGTCACCCTCGCCTGCTGCGGCGGGTTCGCGGTCGCGGGCGGGCTGCTGGCCGCCGGGCGGCTCGGCCGCCGGACGGGCGCGGCGTTCGTCGTCGCCGCGGCGGCGTGGGCGGTCACCTGGTCGGCGGCCTGGGACGCCGGCGTGGGACCGGCCGTGTCGGTGTTCGCCCAGTCGGTCTTCTTCACCTCGATCGGCATCGGCGTCCTGATGTACCCGGGCGGGCGCCTGGAGGGGGCCGCCGCCCGGGCGTGGACGGGCGCGGCGGTGGTGGTCATGGTCGGCGGCCAGGCCGTGCTGTCGGCGTTCTCGCGGCCCGAGTGGAACGGGTTCGCCGCGACGGTGGCCTGGCCGTCGGTGGCGCCCGACTTCGCGGCGTTCCAGGCCGTGCAGCGCGGGCTGACGGCCGCGGCGGCGGTGCTGGCGGGCGTGCTGGTGATGATCCTGGTGGCGCGGCTGCCGCGGATCGGGCCGCTGGACCGCGCGCTCACCGTCCCGGTCGCGGCGACCGTGACGGTCGGCGTCGCCGGCGCCCTGGTCGTCCAGGGGACGCTCATCGACCACGGCTTGTCCCTCCACGACGTCATGGGCGTCTACCTGGTCCAGGGGGTCTTCGCCACGATGGTGCCGCTGGCGTTCCTGGGCACGGCGCTGCGCTCCCGGCTGGCCGAGCTGACCGTCGCCGAGCGGATGCAGCGCCTCACCGACCCCGTCTCGGTGGAGAACGTCCGCGACGCGCTGCGCAGCGTCCTGCGCGACGACACCCTCGAACTATGGCTGTGGGCCGGTGACGGCTACGTCGACGTGGCCGGCCGCCGGGTCGACACCTCGCCCGGCCGGGCCCCCGGGCGGTGGCGGCACGAGGTCCGCACGTCCGGCGGCGGGCCGCTGGCCGTCGTGGACGTCGACGTCGCGCTGCGCGACCACGAGCCGCTCGTGGACGCCGCGCTCACCGCGGGGGGCCGCGCGCTGGAGACCGCGCGGCTGGAGGCCGAGGCCCAGGCCACCCTCGAACAGGCCCGCCAGGCCCGCGAGCGGCTCGTCCGCGTCCAGGCGGCCGAGCGCGAGCGGCTCGCCGCCGACCTGCAGCGCAGCGCCCAGCAGCGGCTCCGGTCGCTGGAGCGGCTCCTCGCGGAACTGGAGTCGGCCGCCGGGGACCCGCGGGCCCGCGAGCAGGCCCGGATCTGCCGCCGCGAGCTGGCCGAGGCGGTCACCGAGTTGGACGACCTCGCCCGCGGGGTGCACCCGGCGATCCTCGCCGACGCCGGCCTGGCCCCGGCGATGGAGCTCGTCGCCGCCCGCACCGCCCTGCCGGTCTCCCTCGACATCCCCGCCGGCCGGTTCCCGCCCGAGATCGAATCCACGCTGTACTTCGCCCTCTGCGAGGCCCTCACCAACGCCGCCAAGCACGCCGGAGCCGAATCCATCGAGCTGACCGTGCGCCCCGGCCCCGACCGGACCGTCGCCGTGGTCCGCGACGACGGCGCGGGCGGTGCGGTCCCGTCCCCCCGCGGCGGCCTCGCCGGCCTGACCGACCGCGTCCGCGCCCTGCGCGGCGACGTCACCGTCCACAGCCCGCCCGGCGAGGGCACCACCCTGACGATCACCCTCCCCGGCCCCGGCTAGGGGGTCGCGTCCCGGATGATGGGCAGCAGGTAGCGGCGGGCGAAGTCGCGGGCGCCCTCGTCGTCGAGGGGGATGTGCCCCTCGGGGGTCAGCATGAGGGAGTGGGTGAGGCGGATGAGCACCTCGGCGACGACCTCGGGGTCGGCGTGCGCCGGTGCGACGCCGGCGCGCTGCGCGGTGCGCAGGCGCCCGGCGAGGTAGCCGCGGGCCGCCGCCAGCAGCGGCCCGGCCTTCACCGTGGCGTGCGGCAGGAACAGCTCCGGCTCGACGACCATGAGGCGGGTCATCAGGCGCTGCTCCCGGCTGATCCGCAGCGTGACGGCGAAGCCCTCGATCAGGCGCTCCTCCAGCGTCGGCAGGGCCGCGACGGCCGCGTCCAGCTCGGCGAAGAAGCGCCGCGCCTCCCGCAGCAGGACGCCCGTGACGAGGTCGCCCTTGCTGGGGAAGCGGCGGTAGATGGTGGCGCGGCCGAGCCCGCACTCGCGGGCGACGTCGTCCATGGTGGTGCGGCGGGGCCCGTAGGTCTCGAACGACCGCAGCGCGGCGTCCAGGATCCGGTCGGTCTGGGGTTCGTTCTCCGGGCCGCCGGTCAGCAGGCTGCGCAGGAACTCCTCGTCGCTCGTCATCGTGCGGCCGACTCTAGCCGCCCGGGGCGCGGCGGGCGGTCCGCAGGGCGCGGGCCGCGATGGGGGAGTACAGCAGCCGCTCGGGCGTCGCCGCGCCCGCGGCGCGCACGCTGCGCGCGAACACGCCGAAACGGGCCTGGTCCGCGGCCGTCCAGCGCAGTCCGAACCGCTCGCGCAGGACGGGCGGGAGCGTCGCGATGCCCGTCCTTCGCATCAGCCGGGACGGCGGCAGCGCGAGGCCCGTCCAGGCGGCCCTGGGCAGCGGCCACTTCGGAGGCGGCGGCAGCGGCCTGCGGTCGAGTTCGATGAGGAGCTGCACGGTCGCGTTGTCCTCAAGCCGGTTCTCGACCATGTCGTCGAAGTAGGCGCGGAAGGCGTCGGGGTCCTCCGGGAGGTGGCGTCCGGTGATGCCGAGGGCGAGCGCGAGATCGCGCCACTCCCGGAACAGGACCGCCTCCCTGGCGGGCTCCAGGCCGCGGCCGAACACGCGCTGCGTGTGCACCATCGCGTGGTACAGCGTCGCGTGGACCCAGAGGTACGCCTCGGGGTTCAGCGCGTGGTAGCGGCGGCCCTGGGCGTCGACGCCCTTGATGTCCCGGTGGATCTCGCGGAGCCGGGCCGCCTCGGTGCGGCCGCGCTCCTCGCCGCGGTAGCCGAGGAAACTGTTCGCCGACTCCAGGGTCCGCATGAGGCGCCCCCAGCGGTCCTCGACGAACCCGGAGTGGTCGCCGACGCCCGCGCCGACGACGGGGTGCGCGACCTGCAGCAGCAGCGTCGACCGGCTGGTGAACACGCCGCGCCAGTCGCCCGCGTACCGCCAGGTGAGCGAGGCCGGCCCGGGTATCGCGCCCGCCGGGCGGCGCGGCGGCGCCGCCACCGGCGCGGGGGAGGCGGGTGTGTCGAGGCGTTCCATGGCAGCTCGCCCTCGTGAGACATTAATACGAAATGCGTATCATCATCTGCGATGGGCGGCAAGGCCGGGACCGTCAGCCCCCGCCGGTCTCGTGCAGGGCGTCGAGCGCCTCGTCCTGCGTCGGGTAGGCGAGGAGGTGCCGGTCGAGGCCGCTGCGTTCGAGGATGGTGCGGAACCGCCGCTCCGGCCCTGCCAGCACGAACTCGCCCCCGGCCCGGTGCGCGTTCTTCCAGAGGACGATCAGCGCGTTGAGGCCCGAGGAGTCGCAGAACCCGACCTCGCCGACGTCCATCACAACCCGCGGCGGCCCGTCCAGCAGGCGCATGTCCGCGAGGACGTGGTCGCGCAGCAGGTCCGAGGTCAGGATGGTGAGCTCCCCCTCGGCCTCCACGACGAGGCAGGAGCCGCGGGTGCTGCTGCTGACGCGCAGCGGTTCGGGAGGGACCGCGCCCGGCGGCCCGTCCGCGCCCAGAGACATATGCCGATCACCTTCCGTTCTCGCAGGCGGGTGCCCTACCCGCGGCGGGGAAGGTCATGCGGGCCGCCGGCGAGACCGGGGAGGTCGTCGTCCAGGGCCCGCACGTCATGAGCGGCTACTGGGGACGTCCCGCCGAGACCGCCGCGGCTCTCGACGGCGGCTGGTTCCGCAGCGGCGACGCCGTCAGGTGGTTTTCGGTAGGGAGGGGCGGGCGGTGAAGAAGTCGAGTATCAGGTCGCTGGCGTAGGCGGGCCACTCGTGGCCGCCCTGCTGTTCGGTGCAGAGCGCGACGAGGAGCGGTCCCGGGCCGGTGCCTACGCAGCCGTCCGGGCCGCCGGGTACCGGCCACGACAGCGCGGGCAGCTTGTTCAGCCACCGCCAGTACTCCATGGTGACCTGGACGGAGAAGAACGGGAACTTCACGTCCGCGTCCATGTTCCCGCCGCCGTGGTAGGGGACGGACGGGTCCCAGGTGCCGTGGAACGCCAGCACCGAGGTGGGGTGGCCGGGCGTGCAGCCGATGGCGAGGGCGCCCGACACCACTGCGATCCCGGCGACCCTCGCCGAGCGCTCGCAGGCGTACCGGTAGGCCATGCCGCCGCCGTTGGAGAACCCGGTCACGAAGATCCGGTGGGGGTCGGCGACGCGCTGCTCGACCAGCGTGTCGATCAGCGCGTCGAGGAACGCGACGTCGTCCACGCCCGTCCAGCGGGCGAACCAGCAGCAGGCGCCCGCGTTCCACGTGCCGAGGAGGCCCTCGGGGTAGGCGACGGCGTAGCCGGCCGCGTCGGCGGCCTCGTCGAGTCCGCTCTGGTTGCGGACGTACTCCGGATCGTTCAGCCCGCCGTGCAGTGCCACGACGAGCGGCAGCGGCTCGCCTGACCGGCGTTCCGGCGGGAGGTGCAGGAGGTAGGGGCGGTTCCAGTCGCCCATGGCGATGGTGTGCCTGGACGTTCCTGGGGCGTCGTCGGACGCCCCGGCGGGCAGGGGGTGGGCGCCGAGCGTCGCGAGGAGGGTCACGACGATCGTCGCCGCCCGCGCGGCGATCTTCATAGCGATGATCTAACGCGCGGCCCGGCCTTCCGGCTAGGCGGCCGGACGCACAAAAACCGAGATCGTTTTGTAGATGGATGCACAGCCTGTCCGTGTTCGTGCATCTCACAGGGGTTTCGCTCCTTCTGGCCTGGTATCGCCTCGTCCGGGTGCCGGGGCTGGGAGGCTGGGCCCGGAGACCGGCGCCGGAGTCCAGGCTTCGGGTGCTCTTCGTGGTGGTGCCGGGCGGTGGCGTGCGTGACACATCAGGGCGTGCGGGCGCTGTGCATGGTGAGCCGGAGGCGTGGCGGTGCCGGCGGGCCGTGTGCAGGAGGGGGGCCCGCGCGTAGCCGCCCGCGCCGGCGACCCGCCGGTGGGCCGGAGGGCCCCGCGGCGCCGGGGGCGGACGCCGCGGGGCCGTCCCGCCCGCCGGTCGGGACGGCGGTCCGCGCGCCGGGCCGCCCACCCTGGCGGCCCTCCATACCAACCGGTCGGTATGCTGGCCGCGATGGTCGGGACGGTGCCTACGCGAAAGGGCGCGCAATGCGGACGTTCAGCGGAGTGGACGAGCTGGAGAAGGCCGTCGGCGGCCACCTGGGGCACAGCGGGTGGCACACGATCACGCAGGAGCGGGTGAACCTGTTCGCCGACGCGACCGGCGACCACCAGTGGATCCACATCGACGCCGAGCGGGCGGCGCAGGGCCCCTTCGGCGGCACGATCGCGCACGGCTACCTGACGCTCTCGCTGCTCCCGATGCTCGCCGCCGAGATCTACCGGGTCGAGGGCCTGTCGATGGGCGTCAACTACGGGTCGGACAAGGTGCGCTTCCCCGCGCCGGTGCCGGTCGGCTCCCGCGTCCGCGCCGGTGCCGAGCTGCTGTCGCTGGAGCGGGGGCCGGCCGGGGCGCGGGCCAAGGTGCGCGTGACGATCGAACGCGAGGGCGGCGACAAGCCCGTCTGCGTCGCCGAGGTCCTCTCGCTGCTGGTCGAGTAGGAACCTGGGCGGCCCGGCCGGTCAGTTCCGGAGGCCGTTGAGGAACAGGTCGACGTAGTGCTCGCTGATGGCGGCCGTGTCGAGCGGACCGTCCTGGCGGTACCAGGTGCCGATCTGGTGGACCGTGCCGAAGAAGAAGTGCACCGCGATGTCGGCGGGCGTGCGGTCGCGGAACTCGCCTTCGCGCTGGCCCTCCTCCACGAGGGCGCGGAAGCGCTCGTGGTAGCGGCGGCGCTCGGCGCGGACGGCCTCGCGGTGGTCGCGCGACAGCAGGTGGGTCGAGCGGAAGAAGACCGTGAAGTCGTCCAGGTGCCGGAACGAGGTGTCGAGGACGTCGGCGGCCGCCGCGCGGAGCCGCTCGCCGGCGCTGCCGGGGCCGTCCGCGATCGCCTCCAGGCGCGACATCTGCAGCCGCAGGAGCCGGTGGTAGATCTCGTAGAGGAGGTCGTCCTTCGAGCCGAAGTAGTGGTACATCGCGCCCTTGGTGACCCCGGCCGCGTCCACGATCTCCTGGACCGAGGTGTTCTCGAAGCCCTTCTCGGCGAACATGCGCGTCGCGACGGCGAGCAGCCTGCCGGGCAGCGGCAGGTCGCCGGTGGCCCGGGGCGCGGGCGCCCGCGTCATGCTCCACCTCCGTCCGGGACCGCCCGGAACGTCCCCTCCGGGCCCGGCGCGGCGCGGCACAGCCTACCGGCAGCCGGGCGGCGCGCCGACCCGCCGGGACCCGGCCGGCCGGCCGGCTCGTCACGCCCGGACGATCTCCGGGCCCGCGGCGGCGAGGTCGGCGGCCAGGTCGGTGTCCAGCCCGGTGTCGGTGATCAGCACGTCGATGTCGGCCAGCCCGGCGAACCGCACCAGGTGGTCGTGCCCGATCTTGGTGCGGTCCGCGAGCAGCACCCGGCGCCGCGACGAGGCGATCATCGCCCGCTTCACCGCGGCCTCCGCCTGGTCGGAGGTGGTCAGCCCGCGCTCGGCCGAACAGCCGTTGGTCGCCATGAACGCGACGTCCACCCACAGGTCGGCCAGCGGGCGCAGCACCCAGTCGTCCACGGTGGCGAGCGTCCGGGCGCGCACCCGCCCGCCGAGGATGATCACGGTGAGGTTGGGGCGCGCGGCCAGCACCGACGCGTGCGGCGGCGAGTTCACGATCACGGTCAGCTCGCGGTCGGCCGGGAGCAGCTGGACGAACCGTGCGGTGGTCGTGCCGGCGTCCACGATGATCGAGCCCTCGTCGGGCAGTTCCGCCAGCGCGGCCTTGGCGATGCGCTGCTTCTCCTCGGTCATCACCGCGTCCCGCGCCGCGAGCTCCGGCTCGAAGCCGAGCCGCTCGACCGGCATCGCGCCGCCGTGCACGCGCCGGACCGTCCCGGCCCGCTCCAGGACGGTCAGGTCGCGGCGGATCGTCTCGGTGGTCACCGAGAACTCCTCGGCCAGCGCGACCACGTCCACCCGGCCCTTCGAGCGCGCCAGCGCGAGGATCGCCTGCTGTCGTTCTTCGGCGTACATGACCGTCGTCCCACCCGTCCCGTCGCGCTACCGGCCGCCTCCATTGTGGTGGGCCGGGGCCGCGTCAGCCATGGCCGGGGCCGCGTCAGCCATGGCCGGGTTCGTCGGCGTCCAGGTCGCCGGCGAGCAGCGCGGCCAGCTCGTCCAGGACGGCGTCCGCCCCGTCGCCGTCGGCGGACAGGACGACCTCCGCCCCTTGGCCGGCGCCGAGCGACAGCACGCCGAGGATGCTGCTCGCCGGGACCGGCGCGCGGTCCCCGGTGCGGATGGACACCGGGACGGGCTGCTGCGCGGCCCGCTGCACGAAGATCTTCGCGGGCCGGGCGTGCAGGCCCTGCGCCGAGCCGATGATGACTTTGCGTTCGGGCACGGCTGCCTCCTTCGGGTCAGGGTTCGATCGTCACCTTGATCGCGGCGCCCCGGGTGACGAGGTCGAGGGCGTCGTGCACGGCGTCCAGGGGGAGGCGGTGGGTGATGAGGTCGTCGACCGGCACCTGCCCGGAGCCGATCAGGTCCAGCGCGCGGGCGTTGTGCGCGGGGCTCGACCCGTTCGCGCCGACCAGCGACAGCTCCTTGTAGTGGACGCGGTTGGCGTCCACGGAGATGACCGGGTCGTCCTTGGGCAGCCCGCCGAACAGGCTGACCCGGCCGCCGGGCGCGACGAGCCGCTGCGCCTGCTCCTGCGCCGCGCCCGAGGCCGCCGCGGTGATCGCGACGTCGGCGCCGCGGCCGCCGGTGAGCTTGCGGACCTCCGCGACGACGTCGGCGGCGCTCCCGTCGATCGCCGCGTCGGGCTTCACGATCGCCGCGGCGCGGCCGAGCCGCTCGGCGTTGACCTCGACCAGGAACACCCGGGCCGCGCCGCGGGCGCGGGCGACCCGCACGTGCAGGCAGCCGACGGGCCCGGACCCGAACACCACGACGTCGTCGCCCTCGCCGACGCCCGCCAGCTCCTGGCCGTTGAGGACGCACGCGAGCGGCTCGGCCACCGACGCCTCGGCGAACGAGACGCCGTCCGGGACGCGGTTCACCCCGTCCACGGCCAGCACCTTCGCCGGCACGATCATGTACTCGGCGAACCCGCCGTCGTAGTGGTACCCCATCGACTCCTGCGCGTCGCAGACGGTCATCCGGCCGCGGCGGCACTCCGCGCACGCGCCGTCCGGGATGGCGGCGATGACCTGGACGCGGTCGCCCGTCGCCCAGCCGGTGACACCCGCGCCGGCCGCGGCGACCTCGCCGGCGATCTCGTGCCCCATCACCCGCGGCGGGGCGATGTGGTGGTGCCCGAACCGGGAGATCTTGACGTCGGTGCCGCAGGTCGAGCAGTTGCGAACGCGGATCTTCAGCTCACCCGGGCCGGGGTCCGGCTCCGGCGCGTCCTCCAGGCGGATGTCACCGGGTGCGTAGAAACGGGCGACCTTCATACGGTGTGTCCCTGTCCAGTCTGTAGCGGATCTGTCGGCTGCTCGTCGGCGGCCCGCGGGTCGAGGAGGGCGAGTATCCGGCCGGGGTCGTCGGCCTCCCGCAGTTCGCGGGCCTTGTCCGGGTCCATGAGCACCTGCGCCAGCTCGGCGAGGATCTCCATGTGGCCGTCGCCGCGCGCGGCGATCGCGATGCACACGGTGACGGACTCGCCGTTCCAGTCGACCCCCTCGGGGAACCGGACGAAGGCGAGCGCGTCACGGTGGATGAGGCCGCGGGCCTCGTTCGTGCCGTGCGGGATGGCCACGCCCTCGCCGAGGTAGGTCGAGATCGACCGCTCCCGCTCCAGCATCGCGTCGACGTACCCGGGCTCCACCGCACCGGCGCCGACCAGGACCTGCCCGCACACGCGGACGGCGTCGTCGTGGCCGGCGGCCCGCGCGTCCAGCCGGACCGCCTCGGGCGTGAGGAGGCCGGCCGCCCGGTCAGCCACCGACCTCACCGCCGTCCTTGATCGCCTTGACCAGCCGGTCGACGGCGGGATCGCCGAGGTAGACCTCGAACGTGATCACGGGCGCGTCGCCGGCGCCGCGCCGGGCGCGGTCGGCGAGCCCGGTGTGGGTGACGACCACGTCGGCGTCGGCGGGGATGGAGTCGACGGGCGTGTGCTCGACCGTCACGTCGCTCTTCTTCAGCGCCCTGCGGAGCTGGCCGGCCAGCATGACACTGCTGCCCATGCCCGCGTCGCAGGCGATGACGAGCTTGCGGACGTCCTTGCCGTTCATCGTGATGTGCCTTTCGGAAGGGGGCTCGGGGCCGGGTCAGGTGGCGCTGGTCTCCTTTGCGCCGGTCTCCTTGGCGGTGTCGCCGGCGTCCGCGCCCTTGACCGCGTCCGCTCCTTCCGCGTCCCCGTCCGTGCCCTCCTCGCCGCGGGGCTCGGCGAGTTTGCCGAAGCCGAGCAGGGCGGCGCCGACGACGAAGGACACCGCGGTGGACGCCAGCATCCCGGTGTAGACGCCGATCCAGTTGCCCACGCCGCGCGGGGTCTGCGCGAGGTAGGCGAAGATGCTGCCCGGCGACGGGGTGGCGACCAGGCCGGTGCCGGAGACCATGAAGATCGCGACGCCGGTCATGCCGCCGGCGATCGCCGCGAGGATCATCCGCGGCTTCATCAGGATGTACGGGAAGTAGATCTCGTGGATGCCGCCGAAGAAGTGGATGATCGCGGCGGCCGGGACGGTCGGGCGCAGCCGCCGCGGCCCGAAGAACCAGTACGCGAGCAGGACGCCGAGGCCGGGCCCGGGGTTGGACTCCAGCATGAACAGGACCGACTTGCCGGTGTCGGCGGCCTGGTCCACGCCGATCGGCCCGAGGACGCCGTGGTTGATGGCGTTGTTGAGGAACAGCACCTTCGCGGGCTCGATGAGCAGGGAGGTGAGCGGCAGGACGTCGTGGTCGACCAGCCAGCCGACGCCGTCCCCGGCCCAGTTGGTGAAGGCGTTCATGACCGGGCCGATGGTCAGGTTGCCGGCGACCGCCATGGCGCCGCCGATGATCCCGGCGGAGAAGTTGTCGACGAGCATCTCGAAGCCGGGCCGGACGCGGTCCTGCACGAGCCCGTCGAACAGCTTCAGCAGGTACGCGGTGAGCGGGCCCATGACCATCGCGCCGAGGAACATCGGCACGTCGGCGCCGACGATGATGCCGACGGTCGCGACCGCGCCGACGACCGCGCCGCGCTGGCCGTGCACCATCCGGCCGCCGGTGTAGCCGATGAGCAGCGGCAGCAGGAACTTGATCATCGGGTCGACCAGCTCGGCCAGGCCCTCGTTGGGCAGCCAGCCGGTGGGGATGAACAGCGCGGTGATCAGACCCCAGGCGATGAACGCGCCGATGTTCGGCATGACCATCCCGGCCAGCTTTCCGCCGAACCGCTGGACCTGCGCGCGGAGCCCCGTTCCCGTGGGCTCTGGGGTGTAGTCGGTGGCCATCTCGGGCCTCCTGTCGATCGGGGGTGGGTTCTGTCGTTCTCGGTGACCGGAGCTCGTGCGCCGGGGGGCGGTCAGGTGACGAGGGGCCGGGCCGGGTCCGGCCGCGGATGGATGCGGACGATGTCGCGCCGGATGTCGTTCTCGCCCGGCATCCGGCTGGCGGGCAGCCGGACGGCCGCCGCGCCCCAGGCGAGCGCCTCGGCGAGGGCGGCGGGCCCGCGCGCGCCGGCGGCGAGGAACCCGGCGAGGAGCGCGTCGCCGGCGCCGACCGTGCTGTTCGGCCTGGAGACGGGCGCGTCGCCGGTGAGGACGCCGTCGTCGTCGACCAGCACGGCCCCCTCGGCGCCGAGGCTGACCAGCACCGCGCGGGCCCCGCGCGCCCGGAGCTCCCCGGCGGCCTCCACGACGTCGGCGATCGTGCCGACCGGGCGGCCGACGGCCTCGGCGAGCTCCTCCCGGTTCGGCTTGATCAGGTCGGGCCCGGCCGGGACGGCGGCGCGCAGCGCCGCGCCGCTGGAGTCGACCGCGACCCGGATGCCGTCCGGCGCGAACCTGCGGCACAGCGCGGCGTAGGCGCCGTCCGGGACGCCGGGCGGCAGGCTCCCGCAGCCGACCACCCAGCTCGCGGCGCCGGCCTCGGCCTCGACGGCGGCGGCCAGCTCGTCCAGCTCCCGGGGCGCGAGCCGGCCGCCGGGCTCGTTCAGCTTCGTCGTGACGCCGCCCGGCTCGACGATCGTCACGTTGGACCGCGTCCGGTCCGCGACGCGGACGGCGCGGACCTGCATGCCCTCGGTCTCCAGCAGCCGGCACAGCCGGTCCCCGTCGGCGCCGCCGACCGCGACCACCGCGCTGGAGGCCACGCCGTTGGCGAGCAGGGCCCGGGACACGTTGACGCCCTTCCCGCCCGGGTCGACCCGCGCCGACCGCGCCCGGATGACCTCGCCGCGCGTCAGGACGTCCACCTCGATCGTCCGGTCGAGGCTCGGATTGAGCGTCACCGTGACGATCATGCGGGTGCCGTTCCCCGAGGCATGTGGTTTCCTTCCCGTTTGATTTTGTTTCCCTTGTGTTTATGCCCGTTTGCGGTCGCGGTCAAGAGGTACGCGGGAGTTTTCCCAGGAGAACCTGTCCCCGGCCTCGGGCGGCTACGGGACGCGTGTGGGAACGCAGGCCCGCGGCCCGCGGGGGAACCCGGCGATCAGGGGAAGACTGTCCGGAGGGCGGCGGG
>NZ_SMKM01000138.1 GCF_004348665.1 Actinomadura sp. GC306
ACGAGACAGGAACTAGGTGGCGCTGTGGCGGCGGGGCCCGGTGGTCTCGCGGGACGTCCAGCGGCGCAGCACGAGCCGGTGCGCGCTGCCGGATCCGCTCTCGACGAGCAGCGCGTGGTTGGTATGTGCCGTTCCGCCGGGAAGCGCCCGGACCGTACGGACCTCGGCACCCTTGCCGAGGCACTCCTCGACCCAGCGCAGGGCGGCGGGGGCGGGCGGGCCGCCGGTCGGGAGGCAGGGAGCCTGTGTGTGGGTCACCTGATCCATGTAAACGGATTCCGATAAGTATGGGGAGTGATTCAGTGAAGACGGAACGTAACACGAAGCACGTCATCGCGGTGGATTGATGACGTGTCTCCGGGCGTCGCGGTACTTTGCCGGGCGAACCTCGCGTATCCCGCCGGGTATCCGCTGCTGCCGGACGTGCGACGGGGTGGGGCCGGTCCCGGCCCCACCCGGCCCCTCAGTCCTTGCTCTCCCGGCGGGGGCGCAGCAGCGCCTCGGCGAGCGCGAGCATCGTCTCCTCCAGGGTGGAGAGCCGCTTCAGCACGTCCTCGTGCACCGCGTTGACCTGCTTGGACACGTCGTCGTGCACGCCGTCCACCTTCCGGCCGACCTCCGCCTCGACGTGTGAGAAGCGCTTGGCGAACTCGGCCTGCGCGACCTCGGCGCGCCGTCCGGCCTCGTCCTGCATGCCCTCCACGCGCCGCGCGAACTCGTCGTGGACCCCGCCGACCTGCCGTGCGACGTCCTCCTGCATGTGGCCCATCTGCTTGGTGACGTCCTCGTGGATGCTGCCGACCTGCCGGGTGACGTCGGCGTGGATGTCGCCGATGCGCTTGCCGACGTCCTCCTGGACGCCGGTGACCTGCCGGGACACCTCGTGGTGGACGGACTCGACCTGCTTGGCGACGTCGGTGTGGACCGACTCGACGCGGCGGGACACGATGTCGACCTGCGTCGTGAACTCCTCCAGCGCGACGTCGACCCGCTTGGTGACCTCCTCGTGGATGCCCTCGATGCGCTTGCGGACGTTCTCGTGCACGTCCTCGAACCGGCGGGAGAACTCGTCCATGCGCTTGGCGACGTCGCTGTAGGCCGTCTCGGCGATCTGCGACATGGTCGCCTTGACCTCGTCGCGGTCGGGCCGGGCGCGCAGCTCCTCGATCAGCGGGTCGACGGCCTCGGCGAGGTGCTTCTCCAGCGCGTCGAAGCGGTCGCCGTACTCGGCCGCCGGCCGCTGCGCGATCTCGTTGAGCAGCCGGTGCAGCTCGGCGATCTCCAGGGTGGCGGGCAGCCGGCCGATCCGCTCGCCGACGCCGTCGATGCGGCCGTCGATGCCCTCGAACCGGCCGTCGAGGCCGTCCATCTTGCCGGACAGCCCTTCGAGCCGCCCGTCGACGCCGTCGAGCCGTCCGTCCAGGCCGTCGAGCCGCCCGCCGACGCCCTCGACCCGCCCGCCGACCGCGTCGAGGCCCTGCTCCACGCGCTCGGCCATCTCACCGAGCGCCTGGTCGACCCGCGCCGTGACGCCGTTGATCGAGTGCTCCAGCCGCTCGGACCGGTGCCCGAGTTCCGCCAGCGACTTGTCGAGCCGGTTGAAGCGGACGGACGCGGCCTCCATGCTGCCCTGGAGCTTGTCGAGCCGCTTGGTCATCTCGTCCATGCGCTGCGACGCCTGCTGCGTGGCGTCGGTGATGTGCTGCGCGGAGTCGAGGACGGCCTGGATCCGCGTGAGGCCCTCGTCGACGTTCTCGGCGACGACGCCGACGTCGGCCCACAGCGCGGGCAGCTCGGCCACGGGCTTGACCCGGTCGCCGAACGCCTCGATGTGCTCGGCCAGGCCCTCGGCCCACTCCGGGGGTTTGCCGGCCATTTCGTCGACCTGCCCGCGGACGCTCTCGATCTGCCCGGTCAACCCGCTGAGCTCCCGCTCGCGGACCTCGCGCAGCAGCCACTCCATGCCCTCCAGCCGCTGCCGGATCTCGTCGAGGACCTGACCCTGTGAGCGCTGTTCATAGACGTGGTCCTGCGCCGCACGGGCGAGCAACTCCCGCATCCGATCCGAGACCGGTTGACCCCCCGTCTGCAGGAAGTTGTGATTCGTTTCCACCCGATGCTCCTTCGTGTGCCGGCGCGACGAAATGACGCACGGCAAATGAATCTCTGGAGTGGCCACTGTAGTGCGTGTGGAGCGCGGCTATTACGGGTAGCAGAGAACATCGTGAGTTCTGTTGGATGCGCCTGTTACCCCAATGGAGCGAATAGCGAATGATCGTGTGGCGCACGAGGATTCACCGCTTCGCGGCGATAAAGAAGATCATGGTGATGTGCGCGGTGGGCAGGGGTGCGCGGTTCCGTTTCCGGCCGGTGTTCTGTCCGTACATCTCGTCCAACGTCGGTTGTTCGGGAAGCGTCGAGTCGTACACGGTGCCGTACGCGTGTGCGTGCGGCGTGACGTCCGGCGGCGCGCGGCGGGCCATTTCGAGGACGTATTCGGTAGTTCCGGAGTCCGGTCGCTGAACATGTCTTGGTGTTTTCGCGCCCCGGCGCGGACGACGCACCGATTGGCGGGGCGGGGGCACGGCCTTGCCGGGGGCGCGCCGTTCCTGGCGAAGGAAATGCCGTAAAGCGCCGATTGTTTGCGCGGCCATGGGGTGCCGCCCGCCGTCCCTTGGCGTCGCTCCGCCCCGGGGAGATCTTTGGACTCGATCCCGGGACGGCCCTCCGCTCCGGGCGGGTCAGGTCCGGACGGGACGGGTCAGCTCCGGACGGGACGGACGAGCAGGGCCACCGGGGCGTCGCCCACGCGGGTCACGACCAGCGTCAGCCCGGGTGCGCCGCGGGGGGCGCGGCGTCCCGCGAAGCCGAGGTCGCGGCGCAGCCTGTCCACGTCGACCGCCGAGGCGCGCTTCTTCACGGTGAGGACGCCCGTGCCGCGCCGCCGCAGTTCCGCGCGCAGCCGCTTGACCGAGAACGGCAGCACGTCCTCGACCTCGTACGCGGCGGCGAACGGGGTGCGGTGCGGCTCGTCGGACGTGACGTAGGCGATGCGCGGGTCCGCGAGCCCGCCGCCGACCAGGTCCGCGACCTCGGCGACGAGGTGGGCGCGGATCACGGCGCCGTCCGGCTCGTACAGGTAGCGGCCCCAGGGGCGGACGTCCGGGTCGCCGAGCCCCTGCGGGGTGAGCGTCCACACCTGTGGATCGAGGTCGGACGAGAGCAGGGTGGCCCGCCTGCGCACCTCGCCGGCGAGCCCGCCGAGCCACAGGGCGGCCTCCTTGACCTCGCCGCCGACGGAGATCCATTCGGCCTCCGCGCCGTCCGGGACGGCCTCGTGCGGGATCCCCGGCGCGACCTTCACGCAGGCGGCGGGCACCCGGCCGGCCAGATCCAGGACGACGTCCAGCGGCGGCTCATAGGAACGTGGGTCGAAGGTCCGGCCGCGTGCAGTACGTCGTCCAGGGTCGGCGAAGACCGCGTCGAAGCCGGACGGGTCCGCCTCGGTCGCGTCACCCACGCGCACAGAGGCGAGATCGTCCAACCCCAGGGCGGTGACGTTCGCCCGCGCCACCTCAGCGGTCAAAGGGTCGAGTTCCACCCCGACACCGGAAAGCCCCTCGCGCGCCCGCGCGACAAGGTCCGCCCCTAGACCGCACCCCAGTTCCAGCACGCGTCCACTCGGCAGGCGGTCCGCGAACCGTCGCGCACGATAGGCGGCCACGCTCGCGCGGGTGGCCTGCTCCAGCCCGGTCTGGGTGAAGTACATGCGGTCGGCGTCGTCCCCGAACTTGGCCCTGGCGCGCTGCCGCAAACGCACCTGCGTGAGGGCCGCCGAGACGAGATCGGCGTCGTGCCGTCCGCGCAGCCGGGACGCCGCCGCGAGCAGCCCGTCCTCGCTCACGTCCAGGCCCGACGCCTCATCGAGGAGTGCCCGGCCCGCGGGCGTGGTCAGGGCCTGAAACGCGGCGATCTCCATGCTGGGGAAGTTATCGGGCGGTGAATGGCGGACGGCGGGTTTCCGGTGTGCCCGTGTCCGTGTTGACGGGCTACCGGGCACGGAATAGTCTCCAGACTGGCACTCTCCTACTGAGAGTGCCAACCACAGCGACAAAGGTCGGTCTGGCACCCGCGACGACAGGCCGGTCCAGGGTCGCCTCTTCTGCCACATGTGCCGGCCGGCCGAGTACGGCCGGCCGAGGACCAATCGAAGGGGAGGTCAGATCGTGACGACCGCCACCAAGGTCACTCTCAAGCCGCTCGAGGACCGCATCGTCGTCCAGCCGCTTGAGGCCGAGACCACCACCGCGTCCGGCCTGGTCATTCCGGACACCGCCAAGGAGAAGCCCCAGGAGGGCACCGTCCTTGCCGTTGGCCCGGGCCGCGTCGACGACAAGGGCGAGCGCGTCCCGGTCGACGTCAAGGTCGGCGAGGTCGTGCTCTACAGCAAGTACGGCGGCACCGAGGTCAAGTACAACAACGAGGAGTACCTCGTCCTCTCGGCGCGCGACGTGCTCGCGGTCATCGAGAAGTAATCACCGAGACGTGATGCATCCGCCCCGGTCGGCGCCGCCTTCGGGCGGGGCTGCCGGGGCGGAATCGCGTGAAGAGGAGAATCCGCATGGCGAAGATCCTGGAATTCGAGGAGGACGCTCGCCGGGCTCTTGAGCGCGGCGTCAACGCTCTCGCGGACGCCGTCAAGGTGACGATCGGCCCGCGCGGCCGCAACGTCGTCATCGACAAGAAGTTCGGCGCGCCGACCATCACCAACGACGGCGTCACCATCGCCCGCGAGGTGGAGCTGGAGGACCCCTACGAGAACCTCGGGGCCCAGCTCGCCAAGGAAGTGGCGACCAAGACCAACGACATCGCGGGCGACGGCACCACCACGGCGACCGTCCTCGCGCAGGCGCTGGTCCGGGAGGGCACCCGCAACGTCGCCGCCGGCGCGTCGCCGCTCGCCCTCAAGCGCGGCATCGACACCGCCGCGCAGTACGTCGCCGACCAGCTCGTCAAGTCGGCCCGCGAGGTCGAGGAGAAGGGCGAGATCGCGCACGTCGCGACCATCTCCGCGCAGGACCCGAAGATCGGCGAGCTGATCGCCGAGGCGTTCGAGAAGGTCGGCAAGGACGGCGTCATCACCGTCGAGGAGGCCCACACCATGGGCCTTGAGCTGGAGTTCACCGAGGGCCTCCAGTTCGACAAGGGCTACCTGTCGCCGCACATGGTCACCGACCACGAGCGCATGGAGGCCGTCCTGGAGGACGCCTACGTGCTGATCGTGGACGGCAAGATCTCCAACGTGCAGGAGTTCCTGCCGCTGGCCGAGAAGGTCGCCCAGACCAAGAAGCCGCTGCTCGTGGTGGCCGAGGACGTCGAGGGCGAGGCCCTGGCGCTGCTCGTCGCCAACAAGATCCGCGGGACGTTCCTGTCCGTCGCGGTCAAGGCGCCGGGCTTCGGCGACCGCCGGAAGGCGATGCTGGGCGACATGGCCACGCTGACCGGCGGCCAGGTCGTCAGCGAGGCCATCGGCCTCAAGCTCGACAGCATCGGCATCGAGGACCTCGGCCGCGCCCGCCGGATCACGGTCACCAAGGACAACACCACGATCGTCGACGGCGACGGCTCCGCCGAGGACATCAACGCGCGGGTCAACCAGATCAAGGTCGAGATCGAGAACTCCGACTCCGACTGGGACCGCGAGAAGCTGCAGGAGCGGCTGGCCAAGCTGGCCGGCGGCGTCTGCGTGCTGCGCGTCGGCGCCGCCACCGAGGTGGAGCTGAAGGAGAAGAAGCACCGCCTGGAGGACGCCGTCTCGGCGACCCGCGCGGCGATCGAGGAGGGCATCGTCGCCGGCGGCGGCGCCGCCCTCGTGCACATCGCCAAGGAGGGCTTCGACGCCCTCGGGCTGACCGGCGACGAGGCCACCGGCGCCGAGGCCGTGCGCCGCGCGCTGGACGAGCCGCTGCGCTGGATCTCCGAGAACGCCGGCCAGGAGGGCTACGTCGTCGTCTCCAAGGTCCGCGAGCTGAAGGCCGGGCACGGCTACAACGCCGCGACCGGCGAGTACGGCGACCTGATCTCCCAGGGCGTCATCGACCCGGTGAAGGTGACGCGCAGCACCGTCACCAACGCCGCCTCGATCGCGGGCATGCTGCTCACCACCGAGGCGCTCGTGGTCGACAAGCCGGAGGAGGAAGAGGAGTCCGCCGGCGGTCACGGCCACGGTCACGGCCACGGCCACTGAGATCGCCGGGCCGGACGGCGTCCCGTCCGGAATGCGTCACGCCAGACCCCCGTCCGTCCGGGCGGGGGTCTCGGCGTTGCCGGGGTCTTGATGTCACCGGAGCGACCTCGTGACGTGTCGTGGCCGTCCGGCCGCAATATGTAGTAACGCCAGGAATGCTTCAGCACTGTGACCATTCCGTTGTAGAGGACGGTGGAGACACGCCCGGGAGTGCTGGGCATCATGCTTGACGTGACCGAGGGAAGCTTCGCCGGGACCATGGCCGCGCGCGCTGTCGATCCCTCTGGCGGACCCGCCCCTCCGCCGTCCCACGGCACCGGCCGCGGGATGCGGGTGCTCCGCGCGGCCCAGGAGGGCGACGGCGACCTCAGGGAGCTGACGAGTCTCGCCGTCCAGGGCGACCCGGGGGCCATCGAGGTCCTGCTCGCCGAGGTGCGCCCGATGATCGTCCGGTACTGCCGGGCCCGGCTCGGCCGGGTCTCGGGCCAGTACCACATCGCCGACGACGTGGCGCAGGAGGTCTGCATCGCCGTCCTGGCGGCCCTGCCCCGCTACCGCGACATGGGCCGGCCCTTCGCGTCGTTCGTCTTCGGCATCGCCGCCCACAAGATCGCCGACGCCATGCGCAGCGCGGTCCGCGCGGCCGTGCCCACCGAGGACCTGCCGGACGGCCCCGACGACCGGCCCGGCCCGGAGGAGACGGTCGTCCGCTACATCGAGGCCCAGCGCGCCCGCGATCTGCTGACACGCCTCCCGGAGCACCAGCGGGAGCTCGTGCTGCTGCGCGTCGTGGCGGGCCTGTCGGCCGAGGAGACCGGTAATGTGCTGGGCATGTCCGCGGGGGCGGTACGGGTGGCGCAGCACCGGGCCCTGGCCCGGCTCCGGGCGATGGCCAGAGAGGAGTCGATCGCTTGACGGAGCGCGGCCCCTTCACTGGCATGCGGGGAGCCCCGGATCCGGCCGAGCCGTCGAACCCCGCCGAGCCCCGCGCGCCCGCGAACGGCCCGCCGGACACCGTGGACCTCGGCGCGGTGCGCCGTACCGACGCGATCCTCGATTCGCTCGCGGCGCGGCGTACTGCCGGCTCCGCGGCCCCCGCACCATCGTCGCCCTCGGCGTGGCGGGCGCCGTCCTGGCCAGCACCGGCGTCGCCGCGGCGGGCAGCGTGGCCGACCGCGCCACCTCCGCCGCCCCGGCCCCGCGACCCAGCGCCGAAACCCCGGACCCCGAACAGATTGCCCGCACGGACACCGACGCGGGAATCTACGAACGGCCGCGGCCACCGGTGCCGCGTCCCGTCCCGGAGCCCGAGCCGGTCACGCCGGCCCCCACCGGGACCGAGACCCCGGACGACGAGGAGAGCGACGGCGACAGGCCGCGCGGCCGCTACCCGTTCCCGTTCGACCCGCGCTCGCCCCGGCCGGACTTCCCGGCCATCACGATCCAGTCGCCCCCGGCCTACGAGACCGGACCGTCCGACCGCGACCGCCGCCGCGGCGACCGGGACGGGCACCGGCACCGCCACCGGCACTCGGATTCGCGCGACTTCCGCGACTCCCGCGACTGACGGCCGGAAGTGGCCGGTCAGTTCTCGTCGTGGCCCTCTTCGCTGTCGATGACGCCGTCGACGTACCCGCGGGCGTACTCCCAGCTCACGTAGTCGACGGGGTCGGGTGCCAGGGCGGGCTCGTGGACGCGGGGGAGCCCCTCGTCCAGCAGGTGGCGCAGGTTGCCGTGCAGCAGCTCCCAGTCGATGTAGTGGAGCTTGCCGCAGTCACCGCAGTCGACGGTCAGCCCCCGCACCCCGAGCGGTTCCAGCAGGGCGCGGAAGACCTCCAGGTCGGCGAGGTCGGCCAGCACGTCCTCGCGCTCCGTCACGCTGAGCGGAGCGGCCTCGTCTCCGGGGTCGCCGAGCGCCGCCGCCGGATCCTCCGGGTCTCCGGCGAACGGGTCGAGCGGAGCGTCGTCGTGCACGCCTCCCAC
Organism: Actinomadura sp. GC306; assembly: GCF_004348665.1. Classification (GTDB taxonomy): domain Bacteria; phylum Actinomycetota; class Actinomycetes; order Streptosporangiales; family Streptosporangiaceae; genus Spirillospora. The sequence continues at coordinate 8,231 of NZ_SMKM01000138.1, forward strand.
GCTACTGCGTGACGGCCGGTGAGGTGCACCCCCGTGTTCCTCCGTGCGTGAACGAACACGCAAAGTGGGAATGCGCGTCCCCTCCCTGTTCGTTCTTCTATGTCACGAAGACCACGCGACCGGCGTGCGCAACAACCGGTCCCCGCGCGGACCCGCGCCCTACCATGGGAACAGGGTCGCTGTGACCTGGCCCGATGCTCCGTCACGAACGGGAAGGTACTCATGAACCCCGCCGCCGAGCCCGACACGTTCCTCCCGCAGGGCCTGACCTTCGACGACGTGCTCCTGCTGCCGGGCTACTCCGACCTGCAGCCCGGCGAGGCCGACACCACCTCCCGGCTGACCCGCCGCGTCTCGCTGCGGATCCCGCTCGTCTCGGCGGCGATGGACACGGTGACCGAGGCGCGCACCGCCGTCGCCATGGCGCGGCAGGGCGGCATCGGCGTCCTGCACCGCAACATGTCGATCGAGGAGCAGGCCGAGGAGGCCGACCGGGTCAAGCGGTCCGAGGCCGGCATGATCACCAACCCGGTGACCTGCCTCCCGGACGCGACGCTCGCCGACGTCGAGGACCTCTGCTCCCACTACCGCATCTCCGGCGTCCCGGTCACCGACGTGCGGGGCGTCCTGGTCGGCATCGTGACCAACCGGGACATGCGGTTCGAGACCGACCTGTCCCGTCCGGTGCGCGAGGTCATGACGCCGATGCCGCTGATCACGGCCCCGGTCGACGTGACCCGCGACGAGGCGTTCCGGCTGCTGGCGGGCAACAAGGTCGAGAAGCTCCCGCTCGTGGACGCCGACGGCCGCCTCAAGGGCCTGATCACCACCAAGGACTTCACCAAGAGCGAGCAGTACCCGCACTCCACCAAGGACGCGGACGGCCGGCTGCTCGTCGCCGCGGCCGTCGGCGTCGGCGACGACGCGATCCGCCGCGCCAAGGCCCTCATCGAGGCCGGTACCGACGTCATCATCGTGGACACCGCGCACGGCCACTCCAAGGGCGTCGCCGACACGATCGCCGTGATCAAGAAGAACGCGCCGGTCGAGGTCGTCGGCGGCAACGTCGCCACCTACGCGGGCGCGAAGCTGCTGGCGGACGCGGGCGCCGACGCGGTCAAGGTCGGCGTCGGCCCCGGCTCGATCTGCACCACCCGCATCATCGCCGGTGTCGGCGTCCCGCAGATCACCGCGATCTACGAGGCGGCCCGCGCCGCGAAGGAGGCCGGCGTCCCGGTGATCGGCGACGGCGGCCTGCAGTACTCGGGCGACATCGCCAAGGCCCTGGTCGCGGGCGCCGACACGGTCATGCTCGGCAGCCTGCTCGCCGGTGTCGAGGAGTCGCCCGGCGAGCTGATCTTCGTCCACGGCAAGCAGTACAAGTCGTACCGCGGCATGGGCTCGCTCGGCGCCATGCGCAACCGCGAACGCGGCGCCTCCTACTCCAAGGACCGCTACGCCCAGGCCGACGTCAACAGCGAGGAGAAGCTGATCCCCGAGGGCGTCGAGGGCCAGGTCCCCTACCGCGGCCCCCTCGCCAACGTCGCGCACCAGCTCGTCGGCGGCCTCCACCAGTCCATGTGGTACGCGGGCACCCGCACGATCCCCGAACTCCAGGAACGCGGCCGCCTCATGCGCATCAGCCCCGCCGGCCTCCGCGAAAGCCACCCCCACGACATCCAGATGACCGTAGAAGCCCCCAACTACCAGGGCCGCTGACCTCGCCCACCCCCCACAAAGCCGCCACGGCCCGCACGGACGAGCAGGCCCGCCTGTCTCGGGGATCGCGGACTATTGAGAAAGCCGACAAGCAAGACCATCCCTGCCCTATGCGGCCTGACACCCGGGCATGCTCGCTGGTGCCGAACATCGCTGGCGTCGAGAAACGTGGCAAGCGGACCGTCCCGCACTTCCGCGGCTTGGCGCCGGGTGGGGCTGCTGCGGGGCGATCACATTGCGTGTGGTGGCTGACGTAAGCTCTTCGGGGCTTGTTCCTGCGGTTGCGGGACGTCGGGCGGTGCTCCGCCCGGTCGGATGAACGGGTAGGAAGAGGAAGGGCGCAGTGGCTGCTGAGGTGGAGATCGGCCGTGGCAAGAGCGGCCGCCGGGCGTACGCCTTCGACGACATCGGCATCGTGCCGTCCCGCCGGACGCGCGATCCCGAGGAGGTCAGCGTCGCCTGGCAGATCGACGCCTACCGCTTCGAGATGCCGCTGGTCGTCGCGCCGATGGACAGCGTCGTCAGCCCGGCGACCGCGATCGCGGTGGGGCGGCTCGGCGGGCTCGCCGTCCTCGACCTCGAAGGGCTGTGGACGCGCTACGAGAACCCCGAGTCGCTGCTCGCCGAGATCGCCTCGCTGGACGAGGTGCGCGCCACCCAGCGGCTCCAGGAGATCTACACCGAGCCGATCAAGGAGGAGCTGATCGGCCGCCGGATCCGGGAGGTCCGCGAGGCGGGCGTCACCGTGGCGGCGCGGCTGTCGCCGCAGCGCACCGCGCAGTTCCACAAGGCCGTCATCGACGCGGGCGTCGACCTGTTCGTCATCCGCGGCACGACCGTGTCCGCCGAGCACGTCTCGGGACGCGCCGAGCCGCTGAACCTCAAGCAGTTCATCTACGACCTCGACGTCCCCGTCATCGTCGGCGGCTGCTCCACCTACACGGCCGCGCTGCACCTGATGCGGACCGGCGCGGCCGGCGTCCTGGTCGGGTTCGGCGGCGGCTCCGGGCACACCACCCGGACCGTCCTCGGCGTCGCGGTCCCCATGGCGACCGCCGTCGCGGACGTCGCCGCCGCCCGCCGCGACTACCTGGACGAGTCCGGCGGACGCTACGTCCACGTGATCGCCGACGGCGGCATGGTGAACAGCGGCGACATCGCCAAGGCGTTCGCGTGCGGGTCCGACGCCGTCATGGTCGGCTCGCCGTTCGCGCGCTCCACCGAGGCGCCGGGGCGCGGCTACCACTGGGGCAGCGAGGCGCACCACGGCGACGTCCCGCGCGGCACCCGCATCGAGCTCGGCACGATCGGCACCATGGAGCAGATCCTCTACGGCCCGTCCCACGTCGCGGACGGGTCGATGAACCTGATCGGGGCCCTGCGCCGCGCGATGGCCACGTCCGGTTACACGGAGCTGAAGGAATTCCAGCGGGTACAGGTCGTGGTGGCTCCGCGCCACTCCACCGACTGAGCCGATCAAGAACCCGTCACCGCGCGCCAACCCCCGCGATATCGGTCGTTCGCGGGGTGGACGCGTCCCTACTCTTGGGTAGGAAAGCTCGGACAACGCAACCGCTGTGGGGGGAAACGCGATGACGGGATCACCTGTGACGGGCCTGGGCAGCTCCCGGCTGGGGCCGGCCGAGCGGGCCGCGGCGCTCGACCGGATGGCCCGCGAGGAGTTCGACGTCGTCGTGGTCGGAGGCGGCATCGTCGGCGCGGGCGCCGCGCTCGACGCCGCCACCCGGGGCCTGTCCGTCGCGGTGGTCGAGGCGCGCGACTTCGCGTCGGGGACGTCGTCGCGCTCGTCAAAGCTGATCCATGGCGGGCTGCGCTACCTGGAGCAGTACAACTTCGACCTCGTCCGGGAGGCGCTGACCGAACGCGGGCTCCTCCTGCAGCAGATCGCCCCGCACCTGGTGCGGCCCGTCCCCTTCCTCCTACCGACGACCCGCCGCGTGTGGGAACGCGCCTACATCGGCGCCGGCGTCGCCCTCTACGACGCACTCGCGTTCCAGATGGGCAGCACCCGCGGCGTCCCGCACCACAAGCACCTCACCCGGCGCGGTGCGCTGCGGCTCGCACCGTCCCTGCGCAAGGGCTCCTTCACCGGCGCGATCAAGCTATGGGACGCGCAGGTCGACGACGCCCGCTTCGTGATGATGGCGCTGCGGACCGCCGCCGAGTACGGCGCGCAGATCGCGTCCCGCACCCAGTGCATCGGCTTCCTGCGCGAAGGCGAACGCGTCACCGGGCTGCGCATCCGCGACCTGGAGGGCAACACGACCAGCGAGGTCCGAGCCAAGCAGGTCGTCAACGCCACCGGCGTCTGGACGGACGACATCCAGGAACTCGTCGGCGGCCGCGGCCAGATCCACGTGAAGTCGTCCAAGGGCATTCACCTCGTCGTCCCCAAGGACCGCATCCACTCCGCGACGGGAATCCTCCTGCGCACCGAGACATCCGTGCTCTTCGTGATCCCGTGGGGCCGGCACTGGATCATCGGCACCACCGACACCGCCTGGGACCTCGACAAGGCCCACCCCGCCGCCTCCAAGGCCGACATCGAGTACGTCCTGGACCAGGTCAACCGCGTCCTCACCACACCCCTCACCCACGACGACGTGGAAGGCGTCTACGCGGGCCTGCGCCCCCTCCTCACCGGCGAGACCGAGGAGACCTCCAAACTCTCCCGCGAACACGTCGTCGCCCACCCCGTCCCGGGGCTCGTCCTCGTCGCGGGCGGCAAGTACACCACCTACCGGGTCATGGCCAAGGACGCCATCGACGCCGTCGCCCACGGCCTCGACGGCAAGATCCCCGAATCCTGCACCGACCGCATCCCCCTCGTCGGCGGCGACGGCTTCCAGGCCATGTGGAACTCCCGCCACCGCCTCGCGTCCCGCTCCGGCCTCCACGTCGCCCGCATCGAGCACCTCCTCCGCCGCTACGGCACCCTCGTGGACGACCTCCTCGAACTCATCTCCGACAAGCCCGACCTGGCCAAGCCCCTCACCGGCGCCGACGACTACCTCCGCGCCGAGGTCGTCTACGCCGCCACCCACGAGGGCGCCCGCCACCTCAACGACGTCCTCGCCCGCCGCACCCGCATCTCCATCGAAACCTGGGACCGCGGCGTAGGCGTCGCCCAGGAGACCGCCGACCTCCTCGCCCCCGTCCTCGGCTGGTCCAAGAAGCAACGCGACCGCGAAATCGAGTACTACCGCAAGCGCGTAGAAGCCGAACGAGCCTCCCAAACCCAAGAAGGCGACCAAGAAGCCGACGCCCACCGCCGAGGCGCCCCCGACATCGTGCCCACTGCTTAGCAGTTCCCTCGGCGTCAGGCGCAAAGGCGCCTTCCTTCGGCGGGAGCTGCGGCGGGATCGCTGCATCGCTTCGTCTCGCCCCGGGGGCTCGCTGCGCGATCAGGTTCCTCGCAGGCCCGAAACCTGGGTGTGTCCAGGGGTTAACTGCGACAGAGCCGACAGAGCGACAGAGCCGACAGAGCGACAGAGCCGAAAGAGCGACAGAACCGAGAACCGTACAGTCCCCGAAACCTGCCTCGGGACGTGATCGCAGGCGTTGAGAGCGGCGCGTCGTTGCAGTGTCGGCCGAGGTGGATGCGATGGCCGGTTGCGTGCTCGGTACGCAACCACCCCGGCAGCAAGGCCCACAACAAGCCGCTGTACTTCCTGCCCGACGCTGACGGCAGCGGCAACCGGACGGTGATCTGCCCCGACGGATGGGCGGCGGCCAACGGCGACCCCACCGCCCTCAACGGTGGGACGGACCGGCTGAACTGCGACGAGTTCGCGTTCAACTCCACCTACAACAGTGGCGGAATGCCCTCGCTCGCGGGTGGCCTGAACCCTGTCAGCAGCGGCGACGCCTGTGTACAGACCCTCGCGAGCAAGCAAGGGGGCACCGTGCACTTGTTCAACATCGACGGTCTCGCGCCAACGTGGCAGGAGGTCTGCGGACGGTCCGCGATCTCCGGGAGCGATAACAGCGGTTCGATGGCCGCGTTCCCAGCCTTCAACGTCAACCAGCGTCTGCTGGACCGGGACCCGTACTGGCTGAACACCAACATGAGCGCGGCGTGCCCCATCGACAGCACGACCGTGAAGTGCACCATGACCGCGAACAACCAATAGCAACCTTGTTCATAGGGGGCGTCACGCCGAGAAGGCGCGGCGCCCCCGCTGCACTGTTCACAGTGGCGAGGGCAGGTGCACCGCGGGCAGCAGCCCCTGCTCGATCTCCCGACGCGGCAGCGACAGCCCGAGATGCTCGCCCACAGCCCTGAACAGCCGCCTCGCCAACTCCTCGTCCTCGTCCAAGGGATCCTCGCAGCCGGGGAAGGTCTCCCGCACCGCACCGGCCTGACGCATTGCCGCATCCAGGGCGGCGAACGCCCCGAGCCGGTCTTCGGGCGGAACCGGAGTCTCCAGCAGGCTGTCCCCGGGCTCGGCGGATCTCAGTTCGCCGGCGGTGTCGAGGTAGCACATCCACGGATGCTCGTGCGCGAAGCGGTCCAGGCAGACGAGTTCGCAGCCCTTCGGCACCAACGTGTCCTGGCCCAGCCGGTCCAGAAAGATCAGGTGCCAGGTGGACTGTTCGACCTCCAGAACGTACGCCCACTCGCCGCTGCGGCCGAACATCGCCACACTGTCGGCCAAGTCCACGCTCCGCCGGTCGAAATCGGCGAACAGCACGGGCCGTTCGGCCATGCGCCGGTCGGCGCCGAGCCTGATCACGAAGTCCACCGGGTCCATGCCCCGTACCGCCGTGAGACAGATTTTCGAAAGCATCCCATCCTTGGCAGGCGCACCGTAATACCAGTGCTCGCCGATCCATGCCAAGCCGTCCGCCATCGTGCCGGCCTCTCTCTTGATCTTCGTGCACACGGTACCGAGCCTGGGGACGGCTCCGGCCCGTCCCGCGATCGGCCTGCGGTTGCGTGATTGCGGCGGTGGGCTGAGGTGATCGCGCGTCTTTCCAGTGTGTCGCGCTCCTCGCGGCCCCTCGGTGGTGAAGGGGGTGATCGCTGTGTCGCTCCGGTGCGCCCTCGGGCTCGCTACCGGTCGGAGCCATAGTGCTGATCGGCTGTCAGCCCGGGGTGGTCGGGCATGGCCGGGGCAACGGGGGATCGGTCATGTCGGGTTGCAGTAGCCGGGACAGCTTCCCCGGTGGCTGGACGGCCGAGACCGGCGGTCGGGTGCCGATCACCAGGGAGGGGACGCCGGTGACGCCGTGTTCAGCGGCGTTCACTTCGTCGGTCCGGACTGCGTTGGCGAAAGCGTCCCCGGACATGAGTGCGTTGACATCGTCGAGTTCCAGGCCGGCGCTTGTTCCCAGGCGTTCCAGCACGCGGGGGTCGGCTATGTTCAGGCCGTCGGTGTGGTAGGCGGTCAGTAGGTGTTCGAGCACCTGGTCGGCCCTGCCGTGAGCCGTGGCGAGATGGAAGAGCCGGTGGGCGTCGAAGGTGCCGACTGGCCGGGCCCTGTGCAGGTTGAGTTCCAGTCCCTCGGCGGCGCCGAGGCGCCGGATCAGGTCGACGCGGGCGGCCGTCCGGTCCCCCCACCACTTGGCCATCTCCTCGGCCGCCGTCGGGCCCGGCGTCCTTCGGTTCTGGGGGGAGAGTTCGAAGCTGCGCCACACGACCTCCACCCGGGCGGCGGGGAGGGCGGACACGGCTTTCTCCAGACGCCTCTTCGCGATGAAGCTCCACGGGCACAGCACGTCGAAGTAGACCTCTGCCCTCGGGGAGCTTGGCTCCGGCGTGGTGCGGGTCATGAGTCGGTCCGCTGGGAGCCGGGGCCCACTTCGCGCACGACCGCGTAGTGGGGCAGGCCGCTCATCCGTGCCTCAGCCTTGCCGGACAAGCCCTCAAGCGCCCGCTCGATGGCGGCCATCCGGCCCTCGGTGTCGGACGTCGCCTCGAAGTGGCGGTAGTCGGCCTCGCTGTCCCAGTGCACGATGTTGTACACGCGGGTGCCGTCCAGGCTTACGTGGAACCGGGCGGACCGGTAGCCCGGATAGAACCGGACCCAGCGCTCCTGAATCTCCGCGAACGCCCCCACCAACTCTCGCTGCGTCTCGAAGCCGTCGACGGTGTAGTCGATGATCGAGTAAAACCCGGAATCCGCGCTCACGTGCACGCTCCTGTGGGATGGATGCAGTATTTCGCCCCCTACTTTGCAACCTCAACCTCGGTTGAGATCAAGGACCACCAATGGTGCGCGCCCGCCGCCGAGCCGGTACCCATGGCCACCGGCGGTCTATCTCGCCGTGGCGGGCTGCATGGTGCGGGTCGCGGACCTGGCGGCCGTCCGCGCCGAACAGGCCGCCGCGATCCTGGGCGACCCGGCCCGCGCCTTGCTGACCTTCGGCGGCCAGGACAAGCACTGGGACGGGGCGCTCGCGGCCGTCGTCGAGGACGGTTCCGAACAGGTCTTCGTCGTCATGTACGACGTGCCGGCCTGGGACGAGGAGGATCTGGACGCCTGGGAGGGTGGCTGCTTGGAGTGGGCGGTTCGAGGTGGTCGGGGACGTGGGGGTTTCGGGCGCGTCGAACGGTGGTCGGGCATCGGTGTGGTGGGGGGAGTTGGCGGCGTTTACGGTGTTTGGGGCTTGAGGAGGGTCTTGGCGGTTTTGTAGAGGGTTGCGGGGACTCGTTCGGGGTCCAGTAGGTGCTGGAGGAGTAGGCCGAAGTCGAGGGCCAAGGCCAGGGTTGCGC
>NZ_SMKM01000139.1 GCF_004348665.1 Actinomadura sp. GC306
TCCCCGGACCGGCGGCGGGCGGGGTCGTCGCGGACGTCTCGCTCCATTGGACGGTCAGGACCGCGCACATGCACCCCGTCTGGTGGACGCGCATCGGCCGGATCGACATCCGGGACGGCCGCCCGCCCGCACCCGGGACCTGCACGGTCGTGGTGCCCCTCCCGGAAGGGACGGCGCCCGCCGCCTCCTGGCCCGCGCACCCCGCGGGATGGTGGCCGCACACGGGTCGCACCGGGCCGGCCGGCTGGGTGAGCTGGCACGCCCCGGCCTGCCGGGCGGTGCCCCCGGCGGGCCGCGCTCAGTAGCGGGTGACGAGGGCGATGCGGCCGTGGTCGACGAGGAAGCCGTCGGAGACGAACGTGACCTCGCCGCCGTACTCCAGGACCGTCTCGATGACGTCGTCCACGGCGTCGTCGACGACGTCCGCGCCCCGGAGGACGCCGGGCATGCCGTCCATCGGGACGAGTTCGCCCGGTGTCCGCACCGCGGGCGCGTAGTAGCCGCGCTCGACCACGAGGTGCTCGCCGCGCCCCTCCTCGACCAGCCGCGTGACCTCGCAGAGCCCGCCCGCGTAGCGCTGGATGCTGCGCGCGGCCTCCAGTTCGGCCAGCACGCCCACCTCGCGGAGGTCGTCGTAGGCGGCCAGGGCCGGGCGCGCCGCCTCGGCGAGCGTGCTGGGCGAGGCGCCCTCGAAGCTGCCGTCGACGCGTCCCGCCACGGTGGTGTTCGGGCCCGACATCTCGTCGAACAGCGCCTGGTGGCGGGTGACGCCCGCGATGATGAGGGGGCGGCGGTCCCGGGCGAGGACGCGGTCGACGGCGCTCGCGACCTCCCGGACGGTCTGGCGGTGGCGTTCCCCGTCGCCACCGCCGTCGCCGCCGCGGGCGGGACGCCGGGCGGCCCGGCCGGAGCCGGCCTCGTCGATCGGCTCGGGCTCGATGGGGAAGCCGTTCCGGGTGTGCTCGGACAGGTGCCCGTCGTGGCCGTCCCACAAGCGGTTGCGGTGGTCCGACAGGGACAGCAGCCAGTAGCGCGGGGTGCGCGTGTAGTCGGCGACGAGGTCGCGGGTGGCGAAGCCGGTGTCGACGACGACCCGCTCGTCGACCGGCTGGCCGATCGTGAACGCGTGGTGCTCTCCGTCCGGGGCGGCGAACAGGACCAGCCCCTCCGAGGCGTGGCGCAGGTCGATCTCGCCCGCGGCGCGGTCCAGGGCGCGCATCACCTGGTCGGCGGCGTCCGCCGTCACCCGGATGTCGTCGCGCAGGCGGCGGCGCACCTCCGCGAGCAGGTTGCGCAGCCGGATCGGATCCTGCCGGTTCTCCGGGAGCGCCCGGTGCGTCGGCATCAGCACCGAGACCGCCGGGTAGGTCCGCGGCTTGCGCAGTTCGGACAGCGTCGTGGCGTCCATGATCCCCCGATCGTCAGCCAAGTTCGCTTATGCCTACTTTGTAGCTACTCGTAGGTAAACAAGACGTAAGGGATGGGCCATGGTCAGCCAGGGGTGATGAACGACGTCTCGTACGCCAGGATCACCGCCTGGGTCCGGTCACGGGCCTGGAGCTTCGCCAGGATGTTCCCGACGTGCGTCTTCACCGTCTGCGGGCTCACGAACAGCTCCTCGGCGATTTCGGCGTTCGACCGCCCCTTGGCCATCAGGCGCAGCACGTCCCCCTCCCGCTCGGTGAGCCGCTCGTGCCAGCGCGCCCCGGCCCCGCCGGGCGTCCCGCCGGACGCGCCGTGCCGGGCGGCCAGCTCCCGGATCGCCGCGGGGAACAGCAGGCTGTCGCCGTGCGCGACCATCCGGATCGCCTGCAGGATCTCCTCCGGCCTCGCCCGCTTCAGCAGGAAGCCGTGCGCGCCCGCCTTCAGCGCGTCGTACACGTACTCGTCGTTCTCGAACGTGGTGACGACGATGATCCGCGGCGGTTCCGCCATGGACTCCAGCAGGTGGCGGGTCGCCTGGATGCCGTCGAGCCGCGGCATCCGCACGTCCATCAGCACGACGTCGGGACGCAGCCGGTTCACCTGCCCCGGCACCTCCGCGCCGTCCGCCGCCTCGCCGACCACGGCCAGGTCCGCCTCGGCGTCGATGATGGCCGCCAGCCCCGCCCGGATCAGCCGCTCGTCGTCGACCAGCAGCACCTTGATGGTCATGATCCGGACCTTAGCGGCAGCGAGACGCGCAGGCACCAGCGTTCGCCGTCCGGTCCGGCGCTCATCTCGCCGCGCAGCACGGTGACGCGCTCGCGGACGCCGCCGAGGCCGCGCCCGCCGCCGTGGCCGGCGCCGTCGCCGGTGCCGTGCGGATCGCCGAGCGGATTGCTCATCTCGATCTCCAGCCGTTCGTCCGCGACCCCGAGCCGGAGCCGCACCGGTACCTTCCCCGCGTGCCGCAGCGCGTTCGTCAGCCCCTCCTGGACGATCCGGTACGCCTCACGGGAGACCGCGGCCGGGACGCGGCCCACCTCGGGGCCGATCTCCGCGTCGAGCCGCACGCCGGCGATCCGCGTCTGCTCCAGCAGCCGGCCGAGGTCCCCGAGGGTGGCCTGCGGCGCCGTGCGGGACGGGTCCTCGCGCAGCAGCCCGAGCACGTGGTCGAGGTCCTCCAGCGCCGCGCGGGCCGAGTCCTCGATCGCGCCGAGCGCCTCCCGCGCGAACACCGGGTCGCTGTCGAGCACCCGGCCGGCCGCCCCGGCCTGGAGCGTCACCACGCTGAGCGCGTGGCCCACCGAGTCGTGCAGCTCCCGCGCCAGCCGGTTGCGCTCGGCCAGCTCGACGGCCCTCGCCTCCATCTCGGCGAGCCGCTCGGCGGCCGACGGGCCGAGGAACCGCGGCGCCAGCCGCGCCAGCAGCGTGCCGGTGCCGACGACCAGCGCGAGCAGCACCGCCATGGACGCGAGCCCGACCAGCGGGAGCGGCCACTGCGGCCAGCCGCCCCGCCAGCCCCAGCTCTCCAGGAACGGGGTGTCCCAGCTCACCGCCGGGGCGAGGACCGTCACGGCCGCGAACGGCGGGATCACCAGGCTCAGCCCGCTGACCACCACGCCCGCGGACAGGTGCAGGGTGAACCAGGCCGCGGCCCTGACCCGGCTCTCCCACGACCGCGCCGGGCCCGGGACGAGGTCCGCCGCGGGGCCCCCGAGCAGTTCCCGGGCGAGGGACCCCTCCAGCAGCCGGACGGTCGGGACGAGCCCGGTCACGAACACCGCCGCCGTCGGCACCGCGAGCAGCGACAGCACGAGGACGACGGCGAGGTTCTCGGTCGGCAGGGGCGAGACGACGCTGAGCGCGAAGAACCAGTACGGCATCAGCAGCGCGCCGCCCACCACGAGGTGGGCCCAGCGCCGCCAGGTCCTCCGCTCGATCAGCGGCCGCGCGAAACGCATCACCCCTCGATCGTGGCAGACCGGGACGGCCCGCCCCTCCCCCGCGAGAGGGAGACGCGCTCAGCCGCCTTCGCCCTGCTTACCGGCCTGCTGCCGCTCCCCCGCCTTCGTCCCGGCGGCCTTGCCCTCGGCGGCGCGGTCGTGCTCAGCGAGCTTGGCGAGGCGGGCGTTGTAGGCGGCCAGCTCATCGTCCTCGGGACGCCCTCCGGGCTGCGCGGCGCGGTCGGCCCGGCGGTCCTGGCGCCGCGCCTGCCGCTGGTCGTCGGTGTACCACTGGAAGCCGAGGAAGAGCAGGACGATGAACGTCGGGATCTCGCCGAAGGCCCACGCGATCGCGCCGCCGGTGTGCTGGTCGTGCAGGACGGTGGTGCCCCACGGCGGGTCGACGGCGGCGTACCAGCCGGGGGCGAGCGCCTGGCTCATGTTCATCAGCGCGATGCCGAAGAACGCGTGGAACGGCATCGTCACGAACAGCAGGAGGAGGCGCGCGGGGTAGGGCAGCTTCCTCGGCGCCGGGTCGACGCCGAGCAGCACCCAGAAGAACAGCGACCCGGCCGCCAGGAAGTGCACCATCATCGCGATGTGGCCGAGGTGGTTGCGCATCGCCGCCTCGAACAGCGGCGTGAAGTACAGCGCGAAGATGCTCACCACGAAGATGATCGTCGCCACCGCGGGGTGCGCGACGAGCGCGACGTAGCGGCTGTGCAGGACCGCCGTCAGCCATTCGCGCGGGCCGCGGTCGCCGCGGATCCGGGCGGGCTTGAGGGCGCGCAGCGCCAGCGTCACCGGCGCGCCGACGACCAGGAAGATCGGCGTCAGCATGTTCAGCACCATGTGCTGCGCCATGTGGACGCTGAACAGGATCGGCGCGTACTTCCCGACGCCGGTCTGGGTGACGATCACGATGGACAGCAGGCCGACGAACCAGGCGGCGGTGCGGCCCACCGGCCAGCCGTCGCCCCGCTTCCGCAGCCGCAGCACGCCCGCGAGGTAGAGGCCGCCGAGCACCAGGACCAGGACGGCGAAGAACAGGTCGAACTGCCACAGCGTCGCCAGCCGGAGCGGGGTGACCTCCGGCGGCATGTCGTAGCCGAGCAGCGTCTTGACCGCGGACTCCGGGGCCTCCGGCGGAGGCGGGGCGGTGCGGGCCAGCGCGACGGCCAGGCCCATCGTGGCGGCCATGACCGCCGTCTCGACGACGGCGAACCGGGTGAACGCCAGGGGCCTGCGGTCGGCGAGGGCGGGCAGCGTCCGGTTCCGGTGCCACCAGCCGAACAGGCCGAGCGCGCCGAACGCGATGATCTTCCCGAGGGCCAGCCGGCCGTAGTTCGTCTCGACCAGCTCGACCGGGTCGGGCAGCCGGGCGATCACGTTCACCATGCCGCTGGCGCCGACGACGATGAAGCACCACAGCGCCATCCGGCTGAACCGCTCCGCCATGACCGGCAGCCGGTCGCGGCGGAGCATCGCGTGGACGGCGAGGACGGCGAGGCCGCCGACCCACGGGGCGACGGCGGCGACGTGCAGGGCCACGCCCGTCGTCGCGACGGCGTGGTTGGCGGCGGAGGCCGAGTGGCCGGTGAGCGGCGCCGGGAGCAGCGCGATCCCGGCCATCGCCAGCAGCCCGAAGGCGGCGGCGGGCGTGGTGGTGGTGCGGGCCAGCAGCGCCACGACCACGGCGAGCAGCACCACCAGCATGAGGGCGGTGCCCTGGGGCAGCGAGCCGACGTAGCTGGTCAGCTCGCTGCCGGTGACGACCTCGTGGACCGGCTGGCCGAGGACGTCGGCGACGGTGAACACCAGGGTGCCCGCCGCGGCGGCGGCCCAGCCGGCGGCGAACCAGGACGCGGCCCGCACGTAGCCGACCGCGTCCGCGGACAGCCGGGCCGCCCCGCGCCCGCCCTCGACGGGCAGCAGCGCGGCGGCGGCCAGCAGGGTTCCGACGGTGAGGGCGGACAGCAGGTTCATCGCCGTCCGCGAGGCGGGCAGCCCCCACCGGGTGAGGGCGCCCGGGTCCCCCAGGCCGGGGATCACCTTCTCGGTGACCGAGCCGCCGAGGACCAGGCCGCCCACCAGGACGGCGGCGGCCGCGGCCAGCGCGACCGCGGCGGCCTGAACGACGCCCAGGGTGCCCTTGTTCACCTATTCACCGCCGGTCCCCGCCTGGTGCTTGCGCTTGGCGCGGTACACGATGCCGAGGCCGATGCCGATGCCGATCAGCAGGCCCGCGATGATCAGCACCCACAGCAGCGCGCCGGAGCCGGACCCCTTCTCCTCCTCCGCCGCCTGCTCCTGGTCGATCTTGAGCGGCTCCTCGTCGGCGGTGGCCGCGGGGCCGGTCTGCTCCGCGGCGCCGACGCCGCCCGCGGGCGGCGCGGGCGCGGCGCCGCCGGTGGGGATCTCGGTGGGGAGGCCGGTGACGGGCGGGGGCGTCGGGCCGCCGACCGCGGTGAACGTCAGCCGGTCGCTCTGGACGGGGTGCCCGTCCTGCCCGACGACCCGGTAGGCCACCGAGTAGATGCCGACGGGCAGGGTGCCGGCGAGCCGCTGCGTGACCGTCGTCCCCGAGAGCTCGGCCTCCCCCTTCTGGAACGTCTTGCCCGTCCCGTCCCTGACCACGACCTCGGCGACGTTGATCTTCTCGCTGAAGACCAGCTTCACCTCGGCCGGCTTCTCCGCCGTGGCGCCCATGGCGGGGGTGCTCTCCGTCAGCCGGGGATGCGCCAGCGCGGGCGGCGCCATGACGACGGTGAGCAGGGCGGCGGCGAGCGCGGCGATGCCGAGGCCGCGCGCGGGCCTGCGGAACTTGAGGATGTTCATGGGTGGCCGGGTTCTCCAGTGGGGCGGAAGGGGTTCCCCCACCCTACTGAGCCCGCCGGAGTGGCACAGCCCGGGTTTCAGGCCGCTTTCACCGCGCCGCGCCTCATACCCCCACACAGGTCAGGGCGCGCCGGTACGCCGCCATCCGGGGCTCGTCGGCGGTGCCCGTCTCGGCGAGGACCTCGGCGAGGTCGAACCACGCCTGCGCGGCCTCCCGGGAGGACTCCATCTCCTCCAGGCAGGTGGCGGCGCGGGTCAGCGCCTCGACGGCGCGGTCGCGGCGGCCGAGCCGCACCGACGCCTCGCCGAGCACCGTCAGCGCCCCGGCGGCCGCGCGGCGCGGCGCGTCCCCGAGCAGGTCCAGGGCCTCCTCGGCGAGCCGCGCCCCCTCGGCGGGGCGGCCGAGCGCCGTCTCGGCGCGGGCCAGCTCCGTCAGGCACCAGGCGACGTCGATCTCCCCGGACGCGCTGGCGCTGATCTCGTCGCGGACCCGGGCGAGCAGGTCGCGGGCGTGCGCGGCCTGGTCGGGCCGGGCGCGCAGCAGCAGCGCGGCGTACCGGACGCGGAGCCGGCCGAGGTCGCGGGGGTCCGCGCCGTCGCCGGCCAGCATCAGCGCGCGCTCGGCGAGGGCGACGCCCTCCTCGTGGTCGCCGCGGATCTCCGCGACGTGCGCGGCCTCCCAGTAGGCGACCATCCGGGCGCGGGGGCTGCCGATCCGCTCGGCCCGCTCGATGAGCTGGGCGGCGAGCTGGCCGGCCCGGACGAGATCGCCCCGCTCGATGAACGCGGTGAGCAGCGCCGCGCCGAGGTGGACGGCCGCGTCGGTGGAGTCGGCGCCGGCGGCGATGAGGTGCCGCAGCGCGCTCTCGGCGGCCTGCACGCCGGCGCTGATGTCGCCGCGCTCGCGCAGGCAGCGGCTCAGCGCGACGTGCAGCCGCGCCCAGTGGTCGAGGTCGCTCTCGGCGGACGCCTGGGCGGTCAGCTCCCGCAGCCCGGCGATCGCCTCCTCCAGCTCCCCGGCGGCCTCCAGCGCGAGGGCGTGCCCCCACCGCGCCTGGTGCAGCATGTCCGGCAGCGCGACCGCGTCGGCGCTGGCGAGCACCTCGGCGTACCGCGCCCGCGCCTCGGCCGCCGCGCCGTTGCTCAGCGCGATCTCGGCGTAGTCGAGGGTGACGCGCAGCTCGTCCACGACGTCCTCGCTGACGCCGCTGACGAGGTAGGTCGCCGAGCAGTTCAGCTTCGCGGCGAGCAGCTCGACCACGCTCGGCGCGGGCACCCGCTTGTCGCTCTCGATCAGCGAGATGTAGCTGTCGGACAGCTCGGGGAACGCGAGCTGCGCCTGACTCACGCCCTGCCGGATCCGCAGGGCGCGGATGCGCTGCCCCAGTGTCTCCCGGTCCATCGTGTGACCACCGCCTACAGAGTGTCGCTGGCTAACGGGTGCTCGCCGGCTGCGTCGCGCGCAGGGCGAGGAAGAAGTCGACCCGGTCCTCAAGTGTGCCGAGGTCCCGGCCGGTGAGGTCCTCGATTCGCCGGATTCGGTACCGAAGCGTGTTCACGTGGACGTGCAGCCGCGTCGCGGTGCGGCTCCAGGACCCCGAGCATGCCAGGAAGACCTCCAGCGTGTGCACGAGCTCGGCCTGCCGGCTGCTGTCGTACTCCTCCAGCGGGCCGAGCATCCGGGCGCGGAAGGACGAGCGGGTGCCCTCCGGGACCGACGCCAGCAGGCGCGCATAGGAGTCGAGGGCGTCCATCCGGGCCGTCTCTCGCATTCGCACCCGGGCAGGCTATAGCGGACGCGCCGCCGCCGTCACGCTGCGGAAGGCGGGAATCACGACGGGACACGGCCGCGCGGGCGGGAGCCGGTGCGGACGGCCCCGGGCCGGGCGGTTACCCTGTGCACGCCGTTTCCGAGTCCACGCTGCTGAAAGCGGAGCACCCGCCATGTCCGACACCAAAGCCGGAAGTACCGACGCTTCACCGCCGGCGGGCGGCAGCGGGCCGCTGGAGCGGCTGTTCGAGATCAAGGCGCGCGGGTCGACCGTGCCGCGCGAGCTGCGCGGCGGCGTCACCACGTTCTTCGCGATGGCCTACATCATCCTGCTGAACCCGATCATCCTGGGCGGGGCGCAGGACGTCACCGGCGCGACGCTGTCGATCCCGCAGCTGACCACGATGACCGCGCTGTCGGCGGCGATCGCCACGGTCCTCATGGGCCTGGTCGGGAACGTTCCGTTCGCGCTCGCCGCGGGCCTCGGCATCAACGCGCTGGTGGCGTTCCAGGCGGCCCCGGTGATGACGTGGCCGCAGGCGATGGGCCTGGTGGTGATCGAGGGCGCGGTCATCGTGGTGCTCGCGGTCACCGGGATCCGCGAGCGGATCATGAACTCGATCCCGCTGGCGCTCAAGCACGCGATCGCGGTCGGCATCGGCCTGTTCCTCGCGCTGGTCGGCCTGTACGACGCGGGGTTCGTCACGTCCAGCGCCACGAGCCCGCCGCTGTCGCTCGGCGCGGGCGGGCGGCTGGACACCTGGCCGACGGTGGTGTTCGGGCTCACCCTGCTGCTGATGATCGTGCTGTACGTGCGGCGGGTGCCCGGGGCCATCCTGATCAGCATCATCGCCGGCGCGATCGGCGCCGTGGTCATCGAGGCGAACGCGGACATCAAGGAGGGCGGCTGGGGCGTGGTGACCCCGCGCGTCCCCGACAGCCTGTTCGCCATGCCCGACTTCGGACTCTTCGGACAGTTCGACCTGTTCGGCGGCTTCGCCCGGGCGGGGGTCATCACCGCGCTGGTCGTGCTGTTCACGCTGGTCCTGTCGGGGTTCTTCGACGCGATGGGCACGATCCTCGGCGTCAGCGACGAGGCCGGCCTGCTGGACGAGAAGGGCCGGGTGCCGAAGCTCGGCAAGATCCTGTCCGTGGACGGCCTGTCGGCCGCGTTCGGCGGGGTGACCAGCTCGTCCGCCAACACGGTGTTCGTGGAGTCGGCGGCCGGCGTCGGCGAGGGCGCCCGGACGGGCCTGGCCAACATCGCCACCGGCGCGCTGTTCGCCGTGACGCTGTTCCTCACCCCGCTCGCCGCGACCGTGCCCGCCCAGGCCGCCGCGCCCGCGCTCGTCCTCGTCGGCGCGCTGATGATGACGCAGGTCGCCAAGGTGGACTGGACGGACCTCGACCTCGTCATCCCGGCGTTCCTGACCATCGTGCTGATGCCGTTCACGTTCTCGATCACGATCGGGATCGGCGCCGGCATGGTGAGCTACGCGCTGATCAAGCTGGCGCGCGGCAGGGTCCGCGAGGTGTCGATCTGGCTGTGGCCGGTGGTCGTGCTGTTCATGCTCTTCTTCCTCATCAACCCCATCGAGCAGTGGCTGGGCGTGCGCTAGCCGCCACTGCGCGTCGACCTCGGGCCGTGCCACGCCCGCCTGCCGCCACATTCGAGACCTTCGGGGACGTTCGCGGGTGTCAATTAGTGCCGTCATGACGTAAGCAGAAGGTAGAGCCTTACCTCCGGCGTGAAAGGCGTGGCCGTGTCCGCGGACTCTTCCCCCCACCCGTCGCCGCCGGGTCACGTCCTGCTGGCGCCTGACAGGTTTCCGGGAGCGCTGACCGCGGCGCAGGCGGCACGGCACCTCGCGGCCGGGCTGCGGCGCGTCCGGCCGGGCGTCCCGCTGGTGGAGCTGCCGGTGGCCGACGGCGGCGAGGGCACCGTCGAGGCCGCGGTCGCCGCCGGGTGGCGGGGGGTCGAGGCGGAGGTGTGCGGCCCGACGGGCCGCCCGGTCACCGCGCGGCTCGCGATCAACGGCCGCAGCGCCGTGGTGGAGCTCGCCGAGGCGTCCGGCGTGCGGCGGCTGCCCGGCGGCAAGCCGCGCCCGCTGCACGCGTCCAGCCTCGGCACGGGCCAGCTCCTCGCGCACGCGGTGCGGCTCGGCGCCCGCCGGATCGTGCTCGGCCTCGGCGGCGGCGCCTGCACCGACGGCGGCGCGGGGCTGGTGCAGGGGCTCGGCGGGCGGCTGCTCGACGCGCTCGGCAAGGACCTGCCGCCCGGCGGGGCGGCGCTGCGGTCGCTGCACGCCCTCGACCTGCGCGGGCTGCCCGACATGTCCGGCATCGAGGTGGTGCTCGCGGCGGACTCCGCGGGCCCGCTGCTCGGCCGCACCGGCGCCGCGGCCGTGGACGGGCGGCGCCGCGGCGCGACCCGCGACGAGGTCCGGCTGCTGGACGCCGGGCTGCGCCGCTGGGCCGACCTGGCGGAGGCGGCGTCCCGCACCGCGGCCCGCGACCTGCCCGGCGCCGGCACCGCGGGCGGCGTCGGGTTCGCCGCGCTGGCCTTCCTCGGCGCGACGATCGAGCCGGGCGCCTCGCTCATGCTCGACCTGCTGGGCTTCGCCGAGAAGGCGCGGGGCGCGCACCTGGTCGTGACCGGCGAGGGCTCGCTCGACACCCGCTCGCTGCGCGGCACGGCGCCGATCGGGGTCGCCCGCGCCGCCGCCCGCGCGGGCGCGCCCGTCGTCGCGGTCGCCGGCCGGCGCGGCCTCACCGGCGAGCAGCTCCGCAAGGCGCGCATCCAGGCCGCCTACGCGCTGGCCGACATCGAACCCGACGCCGAGCGCCGCGTCCGGCGGGCCGGCCCGCTGCTGGAGCAGCTGACGGTGGCGATCGCCGACGAGTGGCTGCCCCCCGCCGGGCCCCGGTTCGGATCGCTCCAACGGGCGTGAGGCCGCGCGCGGGGTCCCGGCCGGGCGGTGAGCGCATAAGGTACCGATTGGGGGATGTCCCCCAGGGGTATTCGGGCGTGCGCCCTCGGAAGGATTGTGAGGACGGAGATGACGACCAGCGAGGCCCCCACCCGCGGTTACACCGCCACCAAGGACCAGCTGCAGACCCGGCTGGCCCGGATCGAGGGGCAGGTGCGCGGCATCGACCGGATGGTCGCCGAGGACCGCTACTGCATCGACATCCTCACGCAGATCAGCGCCGTCCAGGCCGCGCTCGACAAGGTCGCGCTCGGCCTGCTCGACGGGCACGTGCGGCACTGCGTGGCCGAGGGCGCCGAGGAGGGCAAGGGGGACGCGATGTCCACCGAGCTGATGGCGGCCGTGGGCCGGCTGATGCGCCGCGGCTGACCGCGCCCCCGCCGCCGCTCAGGGGACAACCCTCGGGAGGCGCGCTCAGGAGGCGCGCTCAGGAGGCGATGGACCAGGTGGCGAGGTCCGCCTCGTGCATGCGCGTGAGCTCCCGGGCCCGCTGGGCGTCCGGGGAGTAGCGGAACCGCTCGGGGACGGCGTGCGACGTCCGGTACAGGCCCTTGAGCGTCAGCGTGGCGGCCAGGTCGGACGTGGGCAGCCCCGGCAGCCCGTACATGCGGCGGGCCCAGCGCGGCAGCGTCGCGACGACCAGCGTGCCGAGGGCGGGCGCGGCGAGCTTCAGCGGCAGCATGCGCCGCGGCACGGCCGGGTTGAACATGCGGCGCAGCCCGTCGCGGGCCTCCCGGCAGGCGTAGATCCGCCGCCGCATCTCCGCGTAGTACTCCGCCATCTCCGCGACCGTGGCGGGGACGCCGGCGGGGTCGAGGCCGACGACGGCCGCCGCGCGGCGCTGCTCATCCACGAAGGCGTCGGCGTCCGCGGCCGTCAGCGGCACCCCGGCGCGGCGCGCCACGTCCAGGTACGAGTCGACCTCGCCGAGGTGGACCCAGAGCAGGTTCTCCGGGTCGTCGACCGGGAACGTCTCGCCGGTGCGCATGTCGAGGCCGGTCAGCTTGGAGTGCAGCTTGCGGACCCGGCGGCCCACCCGCTCGACCTCCGCCTCCGTCCCGTAGGTGCGGACGCGGACGAACTCGACCGTCCGGCCGAGCCGCGCCCAGGCGGCGGACGGGTCCATGAGCTCGGAGTTCTGCGCGGTGCCCCACATCGAGCGCGGGTGCAGGCCCTGCAGCAGCAGCGCCCTGATCCCGCCGACGATCAGGACGGGCTCGCCCATGACCCGCCAGGTCACCGAGCCGGGCCCGAACAGCCCGTGGTCCGCGTTCTCCCGCCGGTGAGGGACGGTGCCCATCTCATCGCGCACGTCTACCGCCTTCCGTCGCCGCGGTCGGGGAGGGACACCCGGCCGGGGTAACGGAAACTTACCCCGACTTGACGGACATGACACGACCGGGGGCCGCGTCGGAGCTGGTCATCGCGTCCCCCGGCGGCTCCCGGCAGCCCCCGCCGGCCGCTCTGGTCGGCCGCTCCCGTCAGTCGCTCTCGTCGTCGACGGCGTCGTCGCTCTCGCCGGGCTCGGTCTGCTCGGTGATCCAGGTCAGGTAGTCCATGCTGCCCGCGACCACCGGGGTCGCGATGATCTCCGGGGTGTCGTAGGAGTGCACCTCGGTGATCAGCGTCGCCAGCTCCTCGAACCGGTCGACGGAGGTCTTGAACAGGACCATCCACTCCTCCGCCGACTCGATCTCGCCCTCCCACCAGTAGGTGCTGGCGATCGGGCCGACGAGCTGGGCGCAGGCGGCGAACCGCTCGGCCACCGCGGCCTTGGCCAGCTCGGCCGCCTCGGCCCGGGAGTCGGTCGTGGTCGTCACCTGCACGTAAGAGTGCGCCATGGCACGACTCCTTCCCGCTCGCCGGCCACTCCTACCGCCCGGCCGGCCGGACGACCATCGCGCTGCCGCCGCCGCGCCGCGCCGGCTCCGCCACCGCCTGGACGAGCCCCGGCCGCAGGACCTCCAGGGCGGTCGCGGCGCCGATCACGCCCGCGGGCGGGCCGGGGAAGGCCGCCAGCCGGTGCCCGCGCGCCGCCAGGGCCGGGCCGTACCGGTCGAGGAACGCCTGCTCGGCGAAGACCTGCGGGGTGTTGCGCTGCGTCGCGCGCGGGGCGGCGAGCGCGGCGGGCAGGTCCATGCCGAGGTCGATGCGGTTCAGCAGGATCTGCAGCACGGTCGTGATGATCGTCGATCCGCCGGGGGTGCCGAGCGCCAGCCTGGGCCGGCCGTCGTCGAGCACGATCGTCGGGGACATGCTGCTGCGCGGCCGCTTGCCCGGCCCCGGCAGGTTCGGGTCGGGCGCCGCGCCGGGCGGCGGCGGCCGGAAGGAGAAGTCGGTGAGCTGGTTGTTGAGCAGGAAGCCGCGCCCGGGGACGGTGATGCCGCTGCCGCCGAACTGCTCGATGGACAGCGTGTAGGAGGCGACGTTGCCCCACTTGTCCGCGACGACGAGGTGGGTGGTCTGCGGCCCCTCGGCGGCGAGCGGCCGGGCCGGCGCGCCCGCCGGGGCGCACGGGCGGTAGTCGCCGTCCGGCGATCCGGGGGCGACGGGCGCCTCGGCGGCGCGGTCCGGGTCGATCAGGCAGGCGCGCTCGCGGGCGTACCCGCGCGACAGCAGCTCGGCCACGGGGACGTCCACCTTGTCGGCGTCGCCCAGGTACCGGCCGCGGTCGGCGTAGGCCAGCTTGGACGCCTCCAGGTAGTGGTGCAGGGCGTCCGCCGGGTCGCGCTCGTCCAGGCGGAAGGCGCCCATGATGTTGAGGGCCTCCCCCACCGTCGTGCCGCCGGACGACGACGGCGGCATGCCGTAGACGTCCATGCCCCGGTAGGTGACGCGGGTGGGCCTGCGCAGCAGGGCGCGGTAGGCGTCCAGATCGCGGGTGGTCATCAGGCCGGGGCGGACGTTGCGGGAGGCGTCCGGATCGATCGGCGGGTCGGTGACCGTCCGCACGATCTCCCTCCCCAGCCGCCCCTCGTAGAACCAGTCGGTCCCGCGCTCGGCCAGTTCCCGGTAGGTGGCGGCCAGGTCGGGGTTGCGGAACACCGATCCGACGGCGGGGACGCGCCCGTCCGGCAGGAACAGCTCGCGGGTCGGGACGATGTCGCGGAACCGGTCGGCGTTCAGCGCCGTCTGGTCGTGGAACTCCCGGTCCACGACGAAGCCCCGCTCGGCGACGGCGATCGCCGGGCGGAGCAGGCGGCCGAGGTCGCGGCTGCCGAAGCGGCGCAGGGCGAGGTCCCACTGCGCGAGGGTGCCGGGCACGCCGACGCCGAGCCCGCTGGTGACGGCCTGGTCGAACGGGAGCGGCTCGCCGGTCGCCGGGTCGAGGAAGGCGTCCTCCCCCATCCGCCGCGGCGCGGTCTCGCGGCCGTCGAGGGCGTGGACGCGGCGCGTGCGGGCGTCGTAGTAGGTGAGGTATCCCCCGCCGCCGATCGCCGCGACGTACGGTTCGGTGACGCCGAGGGTGGCGCCGGCGGCGACGGCCGCGTCCATCGCGTTGCCGCCGCGCCTGAGCACGTCCAGCGCGGTGCGGGTGGCGTACGGGTCGACCGTGGAGACCGCGCCGCCGTACCCCGTCGCGACCGGCCGCTTCTCCGGCTGCCAGGGCCGCGGCTTCGCGGCGGCGCCCGCCGCGGGGACGGCCAGGGACGCGGCGGTGGTGAGCGCGGCCAGGGCCGCGGCCCCGCGCACGGCGCGCGACGGCGCGGGGCCCGGCGGGCGCGGCGGTGCCTTCGAGGACGATGGGGAGCGGAACACCGGACCTCCAATGAACGCGGCGGTACCACGTTGTCACCGATCTTCGCCGGGCACCAGCATCACAAAGATCGTAAAGCGCTTTCATCCTAGGAAATCAGGGCTATTCGGTCGGGAACGATCCATTGAAACCGATTCGGTTTCCGGTCCGAGACAGGAGCCGCAGCACGTCGTCCCGGGCCCCTACCAGCCGGTTTGTCACTCTCCGACAACCGGTGCGCCCCACGAATCCACCACAAAACGTTGCGATTATGGTCGTACCTGGTGAATTCTTAGGGGCTCGGCAGACCACCATCTCGCGATCAGCGGCGCGGGTTCAGGCCAGGGGGGAAACCTATGACCTGGGACATGCGCGTGCGCAACAACATGTTCCGGCGGCTGCCGGTGGAACGCGCGACCGGGCGGCTCTACGGCGGCCGGCACCGGCTGCGCGTCGTCTACCGGACCCGCGACCTCGTCGTGCTCGGCCTCGGCGTCATGATCGGCTCCGGCATCTTCAAGATCGCCGGTGAGCAGGCCGCCGCGACCGCGGGCCCCGGCGTGCTCATCTCGTTCCTCATCGCCGGCGGCGTCTGCCTGCTGGTCGCGCTCGCGTTCGCCGAACTGTCGTCGATCATCCCGGTGGCGGGCAGCTCCTACTCCTTCTCCTACGTCGCGTTCGGCGAGGTGTGGGCGTGGATCGTCGGCTGGGCCCTGATCATGGAGCTGCTGCTGGCCGCGTCGGTCCTCGCGCGGGTGTGGTCGCTGTACGCGGCGCAGGCGCTGAGCGGCTTCAGCGTGCCGGTGCCCGAGTGGCTCGCCGGCCTCATCGGGCAGGAGAAGGGCCCCGACCTGTTCGCCCTGCTCATCCTGCTGCTGGTCGTGCTGATGCTCGCCACCGGCAGCCGGCTGAGCCTGAAGACCCTGTGGTACATGGTGCTGGCCAAGGTCATCGTGATCGGGCTCGTCATCGCCACCGGGCTGAAGTTCTTCAGCCCCGGCAACCTCACCCCGTTCGTGCCGCCCGCCCGGCCCGCGCCCGAGCGCGACCAGACCGTGCTGGACGCGGTGCTCGGCGCGGCCGGCGGCGGGACCCCGCACGTGTTCGGCATCTGGGGGATCTTCGCGGCGGCGCCCGCCATCGCCTTCGCCTACATCGGGTTCGACCTCATCGCGACCGCGTCCGAGGAGACCGAGGACGCGCCCCGCAAGGTGCCGCGCGGCATCATCACGGCGCTGCTCGCCGCCGTCGTGCTGTACGCGGCCGTGGCGTTCGCGCTGGTCGGCATGGTGGGCACCAACGGCTTCGCCGAGCTCAACCCGGACAAGCTGCTGATCGCCGCGGCGTTCGACTCGGTCGGCGCGGGCGTGATGGGCAAGCTCGTCGACGTCGGCGTCGTGCTCGCCCTGACGACCGTCATCCTCGTCGTGCTGATCAGCCTGACCCGGGTGATCTTCTCGATGTCGCGCGACGGGCTGCTGCCGCAGCCGCTGGCGTCCATGAGCCGCTACAAGGTGCCGTCCCGCGCCACGATGCTGGCGGGCGGCGCGGCCGTGGCGATGTCGCAGACGTTCGACGTGCTGACGCTGGAGCAGCTCGTCGTCATGGGGACGCTCTTCGCGTTCCTGTTCGTGCCCGCGTCCGTGCTGGCGCTGCGCCGCTCCCAGCCCGACCTGCACCGCCCGTTCCGGGTGCCGGCGGCGCCGCTCACCGCCGTGGTGTCGATCCTCGCGGTCGGCTGGCTGATGGTGAACCTGAAGGTCCAGACGTGGGCCTACTTCGGCGTCTGGATGCTCGCCGGCCTGCTGCTGTACATGGTCTACGGGCGCCGCTCACCGCCGTGGTGTCGATCCTCGCGGTCGGCTGGCTGATGGTGAACCTGAAGGTCCAGACGTGGGCCTACTTCGGCGTCTGGATGCTCGCCGGCCTGCTGCTGTACAT